>ONNK01000230.1 GCA_900319185.1 uncultured Bacteroidales bacterium | reverse complement strand
AGCTATGCTGAAAACCCTTCCATGAGTTTGAAGGAAGCCCAGGCCCAGCTCGAAATGTCCTGCAGGGCCACCCGCAGCCTCTATCTCTTCATGCTTTCCATCATCCCCGCCCTCACGGAGGAAGCGCGCGCCCGCATCGATGCGGCCCGCTCCAAGTTCAACCCCACCGAGGAGGAGAAGCACCCCAATCTCAAATTCGTCGAAAACGCCATAGCTCCCATCCTTGCCGGGGATCCGGACTTCCAGAAAGCCGTCTCCCGCGAGAAACTTTCCTGGGACCAGTACGACGTGCTCCTCAGGAACCTCTACGACAGCATTCGCGGCAAGTCATATTATTCCAGGTACATGGCATCCCCGGAGCGCTCGCTCGCAGAGGATGTCAGGCTGTTCGTTAGGATTTTCGAAGAGGAGTTCGTCGACAATGCCGACCTTGAGGACATCCTTGAGGACCTTTCCATTTACTGGAACGACGACCTTGCATATGCCCTGACCTGCTGCTGCCGTACGCTTGATTCCTTCGCGGCAGGGGAGCGCTGGTCGCTGCCGCCGCTCTACCAGAGCGAGATGGCCGGCCGTGAGGGCATGGACAGTGACAAGCGTTTCGTCACTGAGCTCCTTAGGGCGGCTTACTGCAACTACGGGACCTTCTACGACAAGATAGCGGCATCCGTCCCCAAGTGGGACAAGGACAGGCTGTTCGTCATCGACATGGTACTGATCATCTGCGGCATTGCGGAGGCCAAGGCCTTCCCGGAGATCCCTGTCAAGGTCACCATCAACGAGTACGTGGACATCTCCAAGTACTACAGCACTCCCAAGAGCCGTTCCTTCGTGAACGGCATACTCGACGGCATCATCCAGGAGATGCTCGCCTCCGGCGAGATCGTCAAGTCCGGCCGCGGATTGCTGTAGCATTGTTTTATCGAAGTTTTCGCGTATATTTGTATTACAACATAATATCAACCACATGAACATTCTTTTCTTCCCCTTACAGGCACAGGCCGCCCCGGCTGCCGGCACGGGCGCGGGAGGCTTCTGGATCATGATCCTCCTCCTCTTCGGCGTTATGTATTTCTTCATGATCAGGCCCCAGCGCAAGCAGCAGAAGGAGCTTGAGGCGTTCCGCTCCTCACTCAAGAAGGGCGACAAGGTCGTCACCACCGGAGGCATCTTCGGTACCGTGGATGAGATCACCGACAGGACCGTCCTCATCAAGGTCGACGGCGACGTCAAGCTCAGAGTAGACAAGAATTCCATCGTAAAGGATTACACGAACGCCCAGTAAAGGGCGTTGCCATCCATGATGAAGGACACGTTGCACAAGCTTCTCCGGAAGTTGGGCATCAACGGGAGGGACTTCGCAGTTTTTCTGCTGTCTCTCCTGTTGGCTTTCAGCATATGGATATCCCACAACCTCTCGCTTCAGTATTCCTCGGTAGTCAGCGTGCCCGTTATCGCACGAAGCAACATCGAGGGGCACTCTGCCGAGTCTTCAAACACCAGCCCGGTGGTGGCGCGCTGCCGCACCACCGGCTACCGTCTTCTCAAGAAGAACCGCATGTCCCGCCGCGGGCAGTTGTACGTCTATTTCTCACCGGATTGAGCGGCTATTTCAGCGAGATATTCGGGGACAATGTCCAGCTGGAGTCCTTCGTGTCGTCACGCGTACAGTTCCGTTTCCCGGAGGAGAACCACAAGACCGTTCCCGTGCAGGCCGTGAGCGTAGTCGGCTTCAAGCCGCAATACATGGCCCTCGGCCCCATGAAGATAGTGCCGGACTCTGTCATAGTCTATGGCGAGCCCCTTCAGCTCCAGAACATCGACCGCGTGGTCACGGAAACGATCACGCTGCAGAACCTCTCTTCGGGCGCGCACGGCATGGCACGCATCGAGCCGCCGAGGGGCAGCATCCGCCTTTCCGCCGATGAAGTCAGCTATGCCCTGGACGTTACGCGTTATGTCGAGGTACACAGGGAAGTAAAGGTGGGGACACGCAATGTGCCGGCAGGAAGGGAGCTTACAGTCTATCCTTCGGTTGCCGACGTTGTTTTCCGCTGTGTTTTCCCTCTGGCCTCGGACCCTACGGAGAGCATATCCTTCTACGTAGACTACAATGATTTCGTCCACTCGATCAACGGCCGCTGCGTGCCGCGTGACAGCGGACTTCCCGCAAGTGTCATTGACTACGCGTTGGACCCCGGCGTCCTCGAGTGCATAGAAAGCGTCCTGCGATGAAAACCATCCTGGTCACCGGCGGCATCGGAAGCGGCAAGTCTGAAGTCTGCTGCCATCTCGTTTCACGAGGCATCCCGGTATACGATTCGGACGACCGGACCAAGCGTTTGTACGACGAGGTCCCTGGCCTGGCGGCGCGCGTGGACGCCGCGCTTGGCGGC
>ONNK01000069.1 GCA_900319185.1 uncultured Bacteroidales bacterium | reverse complement strand
ACACACCTGCCCGAGGTCATCGAGGAGCTCTGCGTCGGCTGCAAGGCCTGCGCCAACGCCTGCCCGCGCAAAGTGCTCGAAATCCGCGACAAAGGCAAGAACCACCGCCGCGTCTATGTAGCCTGCAACAACAAGGAGAAAGGCGCTGTGGCCAAGAAGAACTGCTCGTCAGCGTGCATCGGCTGCGGCAAGTGCGCCAAAGTGTGCCCCTTCGAGGCCATCACCGTCGAGAACAACCTCGCCTACATCGACTACCACAAGTGCAAGGCCTGCCGCAAGTGCGTCGACGAGTGCCCCTCCGGCGCCATCCTCACCGTTGGCTTCCCGCCCAAGAAAGAGGCCCCGAAAACCGAACCGCAACCCGAAGCCGTGGCTGAGCCCGCCCAAGCGTAAATAACAATATTCATTGAGCAGCCCCGGCAGGGGCAAAAGCTCGGTAGCCCGGCACAAGGCACAGCCGCAGGGCCGGGGAAACAATCAAAGTCAAAAGTCAAAGTAAATGGAAAATACAGTCGCATCCATCGAACAAAGAATAGAGGACAACATCAAAGAGAGCGCAAGGGAAATCAATAAAATTTTAGGAGGCACCTATGGACATCTATGGCATCCACGACATCAAGGCCCTGATCACCGGCAACCCCTACGTGGGCCGGGGCATCCTCGTCGGCAAGACCCCCGACGGCACCCAGGCCATCACGGCCTACTTCATCATGGGCCGCAGCGACAACTCCCGGAACCGGGTCTTCGTCAAGCGGGACGGGGCCCTCTATACGGAGCCCTTCGACCCCAGCCGGGTGAAGGACCCCAGCCTCATCATCTACGCCGCCCTGCGGCAGTACGAGAACAAGCTCATCGTCACCAACGGGGACCAGACGGACACCGTGTACCAGGGGCTCCGGGCGGGCAAGAGCTTCTCCGAAGCCCTGTCTTCCCGCTGCTTCGAGCCCGACGGCCCCAACTTCACCCCCCGGATCAGCGGCATGCTGACCTTCGGGGCCGGGGACTTCACCTACGAGTTGAGCATTTTGAAGAGCGTCGACGCCGAAGGGAGCGATTGCGCCCGGTACACCTTCAGCTATCCGGCCAAGGCGGGCCTCGGCCACTTCATCCACACCTACGTCACCGACGGGAACCCCCTGCCCACCTTCCAGGGGGAGCCGGAACGGGTGCGGACGCTGGACGACATGGACGCGTTCGCCAAGACCCTGTGGGACGCCCTGGACGAGAACAACCGGATCTCCCTGTACGTGCGCTACACGGACCTTGCGACCGGGGCCGTCAGGGACACCATCCTCAACAAGAATCGATAAGGAGGCACCATGAAGGAATTCGAACTCAAATACGGCTGCAACCCCAACCAGAAGCCCGCCCGGATCTTTATGGAGGACGGCGGCGACCTGCCCCTGAAGGTCCTCAACGGCCGGCCCGGCTATATCAACTTCCTGGACGCCCTCAACGCCTGGCAGCTGGTGAAGGAGCTGAAGGCAGCCCTGGGTCTGCCGGCGGCGGCCTCCTTCAAGCACGTGTCCCCCACCAGCGGGGCCGTGGGCCTGCCCCTTTCGGACAAGCTGAAGCGGGCCTGCTTCGTGGACGACGTGCCGGGCCTCGACGACAGCCCTCTGGCCTGCGCCTATGCCCGGGCCCGGGGCACGGACCGGCTCTGCTCCTTCGGCGACTGGGCAGCCCTCTCCGACGTGTGCGACGTGACCACCGCCAAGCTCATCAAGCGGGAGGTCAGCGACGGCGTCATCGCCCCGGGGTACGAGCCCGAGGCTTTGGAAATCCTCATGAGCAAGCGGGGCGGCAAGTACAACGTGGTGGAGATCGATCCCGACTACGTCCCCCAGGTCCGGGAGCGCAAGCAGGTCTTCGGCGTCACCTTCGAGCAGGGGCGCAACAACTTCAGGATCGACCGGGAGCTCCTCGGGAACGTCGTCACCGCCCAGAAGGACCTGCCCGACAGCGCCGTCCGGGACCTCATCGTGTCCCTCATCACCCTCAAATACACCCAGTCCAACTCCGTCTGCTATGCGGTGGACGGCCAGGCCATCGGCGTGGGCGCGGGGCAGCAGTCCCGCATCCATTGCACCCGCCTCGCCGGCACGAAGGCGGACACCTGGTTCCTGCGCCAGGCGGACAAAGTGCTGGACCTGCCCTTTAAGAAGGAGCTGGCCCGGCCCGAGCGGGACAACGCCATCGACGGCTATATCAACCAGAACGAGGAGGACGTGACGGCGGACGGCGTCTGGCAGCGGTACTTCACCCGCCAGCCGGAGCCCTTCACCAAGGCGGAGCAGCGGGCGTACCTGGACACCGTGCGGGACGTGGCCCTGGGCTCCGACGCCTTCTTCCCCTTCTCCGACAACATCGAGCGGGCCTTCCGCTCCGGCGTCCGGTACGTGGCGGAGCCCGGCGGCTCCATCCGGGACGACGCGGTCATCGACTGCTGCGACAAGCACGGCATGGTCATGGCCTTCACGGGCATGCGCCTGTTCCACCATTGAGGGCGTTTCTATGAACGTCATGGTCATCGGCGGCGGCGGCCGGGAGCACGCCATCGTCAAAAAGCTGCGAGAGAATCCTGAGATCACGGCGCTGTACGCCCTGCCCGGCAACGGGGGCATGGCCCGGGAGGCCATCTGCGTGCCCATCGGGGCCACGGACCTAACCGCCATCGCCGCCTTCGCCAAGGAGAAGGCCATCGACTACGCCGTGGTCACCCCCGACGATCCCCTGGTGCTGGGGGCGGTGGACCTGCTGGAAGGGCAGGGCGTCCCCTGCTTCGGCCCCAACAAGGCGGCCGCCATGCTGGAGGGCAGCAAGGCCTTCGCCAAGGACTTCATGCAGCGGCACCATATCCCCACGGCGGCTTACAAAACCTTCACCGACCCCGAGGCGGCCCTGTCCTACGTGGCGAGCTGCCCCCTGCCCACGGTGGTGAAGGCGGACGGCCTGGCCCTCGGCAAGGGCGTGGTCATCGCCGAGACCCGGGAAGCAGCCGCAGAAGCGGTCCGGGCGGCCATGTGCGAGGGCAAGTTCGGCCACAGCGGCGAGACCGTGGTCGTCGAGGAGTTTTTGACCGGCCCCGAGGTGTCGGTGCTGGCCTTCACCGACGGGAAGACCGTCGTGCCCATGGTCAGCTCCATGGACCACAAGCGGGCCCTGGACAACGATCAGGGCCTGAACACCGGCGGCATGGGCACCGTGGCCCCCAACCCCTTCTATACGGAGGATGTGGCCCGGCGCTGCATGGCGGAGATCTTTCTCCCCACCGTCCGGGGCATGGCGGCGGAGGGCCGGCCCTTCAAGGGGTGCCTGTACTTCGGCCTCATGCTGACGCCCCAGGGTCCCAAGGTCATCGAATACAACTGCCGCTTCGGGGACCCGGAGACCCAGGTGGTGCTGGCGCTCCTCGGGAGCGATCTGTTCACCATCATGCGGGCGGTGACGGAGGAACGCCTCGAAGAAGCGGAGGTCCGCTTCAAGAAGGGGGCGGCAGCCTGCGTGATCCTGGCCTCGAAGGGCTATCCTCTTTCTTATGAAAAGGGGTTCGAGATCGAGATGCCCGAGAGCGTCCGGCCCCACGTGCTCTTCGCCGGAGCTAAAGAAAAGGACGGGAAGCTCGTCACCAGCGGCGGCCGGGTCCTGGGCGTGGTGGGCACGGGGGCGACCCTGCCCGAAGCGCTGGCCCTGGCCTATGCGCGGGCGGAAGAGATCACCTTTGCAAACAAGTTTTATCGCCGCGACATCGGCAAGCGGGCGTTGGAGGCGTAGATGGTTTATCGGATCTTTGTGGAAAAGAAGCCTGCCTTCGATCAGGAGGCGGAGGTCCTGCGCCGGGAGCTGACGGACTTTTTGGGCGTCGCCTCCCTGACGGGGCTGCGGGTGCTGAACCGCTACGACGCGGAGGGCATCTCCAAGGACCTGTTCGATCAGGCGGTCTTCCGTTTTCGTCACCTCACCGTTGCTCCCTTTCCAGATAAGCATAACAAGGTTCTTCAGGAAACCGATCTTCTCCACATTCAGCTCTTCACGCTGAATGCGGAAAGGATTCATGGTGATGGGGTTCTCTTCCGTATAGCTAATATATTTGCCTCCCACATATTCGCAGAGCCCTTCATAGGAGTTCCCTGTATCGACCATAACAACGTCTGTATTCTGTTCCCAAAACTGTCGGACTACACTGTTCATGTGGAAACTCTTGCCGCTACCGCTTGGGCCAAGGCAGAAAAAATTTGAGTTGTCAGTCAGTTTTTCTTTTCCTTCCTTGCCGCTGATATCAATGGCTACTGGCACGCCCTGACGGTCTGTATAATAGACCTTTAAGGGGGTGTCCTCACTTTTGGCTATCCGCTCCTTGTACATCAGGCAACTGGCAGCGTCACTCAAAGTGAGGAAACGGTCATATTCGGCATTCAGGGCATAACAGTTGCCTGGGAAAGAGGCGACGAACAGCTCAAGCTGGTTATAGGCTCGCTGGCTGATATGAATGCCGATGCGTCCGAAAGCGTTCTCCAGATGATTGGTGCATTTCTGTAGGTCGGCATCTGCATCAATCGTGACGATAAGGTTGAAATGGCAATATACAAGCTGCTTGTTTTCCCTTGCAATCACTTCCTCTACCTTCTTGATATCCTCCACGGCAATCTGGTTGCTAGGGTTGGGAAGAGACGCATGGCGGTTTTTCTTTTTGGCCAACTTGCCCATTTCCTGTTTCTGATTGGGGATGAAGATGACCTGATTGAAAACAACACTTTCCACATTCGGGATGCTGTCAACAAACGACATCAAATCAACAGGCATAGTGATGTTGTTTACCTCTATCATGGTATAAGGACGTATCAGTGCAGGCAGGATGATGCTGTCAACATCCACCAGACTGTACATCTTGAATTTCCGTGTTCCAATGCCGATGAACTCGTCCTTGACACTGAAATTGTTCAGCGACACCTTGCTGGCCGTAAAGTTTTGGGCAAGATAGCTGTCAGCATAAGCTCTCACCTCATCCTTGCTCAGGAAAGAGGAACTGACACCACGGTCGCGCAACTGGTCTCTGACCTTGTTGATTTTGACCTGAAACTCCCTCCACTTCTTGTTGTTAAAGCTGAAGAGTCGGCTTTTCTTGTTCTCCTGGGTGATCGTGATATATGTGGTACAGTCGGTATATTCCCTCCCTTCATAATAGCGAAAATAGCTTTCAGAAAGAAATTCACGCCTACTGTCATCACCACCACTAAAGTGTTTCCGGGTAAAGATATCCTGCTTATGGATGGCATAGCCGTCGCCCAACGTGGCCATAAGGGCTGCCATGAGAGCAGAATACTCATAGTAACTATCGATGTTGGCACAGAACTTCTGGACGGGGTTCTGCATGGCAAGGATGGCAGAGTACTCACCGGTCTTGGTATAGAGCACACCGACACCGTCCACGTCTTCAACGGAGAAGTAGATGTCCTTGAATATCTTTGCCTTTTTGCCACCTGTGCCAAAGGCTGCAACAGAGATTGCCATACCTATGCTGATGGCGATGAATATGAGGATTACATAGATAACCATCGGTTCCTGTTGTTAAAATGAAATGAGGGCAACCGGCAGTTTCCGACTGCCCCCATCAGTTGGTTTTCAATGGCACATCATAACTTCGTCATGGTGGCATAGATGAAAATACCCTTGTCGGACTTCTTGGAATGAAGACCACGACGCTGTTTCACCATGATCAGCCCCGCACCGCAGCTGATGGCGATGACGGCAAAGGCCAGACCGATGATGAAACCTGCCATCGCATAGACAAGCATAAAGCCAAGGATGCCGACAGCGGCGGTGATGGCCGCCCATGTGATGTAGCGACCCTGGAGACCCATGAACTCCAAAGGACGCTGAAGCCCCTTGAACATCGGGTAAGCCGTGTATGATTCCGTTTCTTGTGCCATAGCGCTTTAATCATGCATTTAGTTGGTGATGCCGAAGAAGAGAGGCAGCGCATTGGCGGCTGCAATCAGGAAGATGCAGGCACCTACGACCATCATGATCTTCTTCTTCACGTCCTGCTCCTCGTTGTTCATGGCGATGTAAACGCTGATGGCACCCACAACAGCCACTACGCCAGCAAGGGCATAACAGAGGTTCACCACATAGGGTACGTAAGCTGCAATCTGCGTTGCCACCTCCTCCATGGCATTGGTTCCTGCTTCATAGCCGGTGTTAGCCAGCGACTGCGCAAAGATGCCAGCGGGCTTCAGGAGAGCGACACAGACCATCAGCACGGCTGCTTTGGTTCGCATACACATTCCCTCGACTCGCTTGACCGCAGAAGTGATGGCATTCTTGAAGATTTTGCTCATTTCTGTTCTTTACATTTTTTGGTTTTACAATCAGTGAATTAACTCCTATTGTTGTTCGCGAATACAATATTCAAAATATGAAGTTCATGTTCTGGTAGCCAAAGAAGGCCGGGGCTATGATCATCGCTCCAATCATGAACAGGATGCCGCCCACAAGATACATGATGCTCTTGGTGATGTCTCCCTCCTGGTTGTTGATCTTGATGTATATCTGCAAGGCTGAGACAATGACGACGATGGCAGCGACCGCATAGAGGATGTCGATGGTGTATATCATCATCGTACCGACATAGGTGGTCGCCTCAGCCAACCCGTCCGCTCCCCATGAGTAATCTACCGCTCCGCTCTTGGCTGAAAGCTCCAGGCAAGCGGCAAACGACAAAAGGGAACAAAGAGACCTCCACGCCACGGTATCAATACTTCTGCACTTCATCGGTCAGATCCAAACCTAATTTGTCACCCTCTCCCTTACGCATGAACTGACTTAAAGTGTATGCATCCATTCCATTGGGTTTGGTGGCTATGGTTGCAAGGGCGGCATTGATTTCTGAAGCACGGGAGTCAGTCTGCGCCGAAACGGAAGGAGCGACAATCGTCTTGATGCCGTATGTCGGTGTGAATAAGGTCTTGTCAAAGGCTTTGTTCTCATCGAAAGGTTCATCCTCGGGCTGAGAGGATGTGATATCTTCCATTCTTTCTTCCGTAATGGTGTCAGTTCCAGACGCGGTTTCTTTGGCCTCTTTTATGGTTTCTTGTACAGCAACCTCCTCATCAGCCTCCCCAGAATTGGATGTTGTTTCTGGAAGCACTTCCTCAGAATATGTCTCCTCTCTCTGAATGGCATCATCGACTGACTGCACCTCATCTGCGGCCTCTTGAATGACAGCTTCGGTCTCAGGGGCTTCCATAATGTCAACCTGCTCTTCCTGCTTGGCCGGTAGCGGGTCTTCAAAACCGAAACCGCCAGTGGCTGTATTCTCCACGACATTACGGGGAGTGTACTCCTCCTCTTCGTCAGTTAAGCCGTCAGCAGGGATAGTCGTTACTTCAGGAGTTGCTTCTGACTTGGACTTGGCGTTCAAATCTATGGTCAACATGGCTGCATAATAGAGTATGTAGCCAAAGGTCAAAACGATGACGAATAATATAAATGCACTCATTACGG
Source organism: uncultured Bacteroidales bacterium (assembly GCA_900319185.1). Classification (GTDB taxonomy): domain Bacteria; phylum Bacteroidota; class Bacteroidia; order Bacteroidales; family UBA932; genus Cryptobacteroides. The sequence continues at coordinate 1,192 of ONNK01000069.1, read as the reverse complement.
TCGCGTATGGATTTAATCGTTTAACAGCAAAATTGCGGTGCAAAATTATTTCTGCCGGTCACCATAAACGTAAGATATGAATGAAATACCGCAATATTTGGGGGCACAATAATGAATTGGTTCTATCCATGCATTAGGGTAGAACCAACTATCCACAAAAGTGTGATGACTGGCATGCTGATTGACAAAAAGCAATCAGCGGATCTGCCCTGTCCATCCGTTATCCCTGCAAACGCAAACCATGGCTTTCGCTATGGGTTGCCGATCCTCAAGGTATCGTCTTTATGTGTCCAAACAGATTGTTGAGCAAGACGTGTCACGATTCAAAAGAGATCTTTGGCACTACGTTTGACCTCTCCATCCACAGTACCATACTTACGCTCGTAGCTCTTGACGGCTTTTTCAAAGGCGGCATTGACCACTTCCTTTATCTGCAAACCCTCACGATTGGCAATGATGCGTATCTTGCGCAGAAGGGCGGAGGACACGATGGTACAGAAGCGTTCCTCAGGCTGTTTTGTGGATGGGGTCGCCTTTTTCCCTTTTCTCTCGTCCACTGAAGGCGGTAAGGCTGTTGGTTGTTTACTGACGGTCTCTTCTGTATTGGTTCTCGTCAGGCCTGTAAACAGGGCATCCAAATTATTGTTGTTCATGTCTTGTCTGTTTTTCAGGTGGATTGTATGCGGCATAGAAACTCGTCTGCGAATGCCTGATAGTCTATCGCGCCATTGCATTTCGGGTCATAGTCCACAATGTCGGCATTCTCCAACGGGGCTTCCGCCAAGCGGATGTTCTTGCGTATTTTGGTCTGAAACACGACATCGCCCAAAGCCTGACGGAGATTTGTTTCAATGCCTTTGGAGAGTCTGCTGGACTCCCATCGGGTAATCAGGATGCCTGTGATGTGGGCGGAAGGATTCAACCGTGTATGCACCATCTTGATGAAATCGTTTATCATGGTCAGTCCTTTGAACGGCAATACCTCTGAGACGAGAGGAATAATGATGTCGGTAGCAGCCGTGAATGCGTTCAGGGTCATCAGGCCCAGGGAGGGTGGACAATCGAAGAAAATGAAGCCGTAGGTGTCTGCGATACCTGAATTGTAAAGCGTGTCCGACAAGATGCGTTCTCGGGCAATGGCGGTGGAGAGTTCCACATCTGCCATCGCAAGGGTCAGGGATGCCGGCACAAG
>ONNK01000105.1 GCA_900319185.1 uncultured Bacteroidales bacterium | reverse complement strand
CGTAGGACTCGATCTTCTCCTGAACTGAACGAATGGCCTCGACCGTCCAGACCTCGCCTATCGGCACACTGTGCAATGAAGTGACAATCCCCTCCACCCCGATCTGCCTGAGCATATCGAGGGTGACCTTGTCATTGGGTCCGAACCATCTCCAAGTTTTCTCCATATACTAATCAGCTATCAGGTGCAGCACGCGGCTCGAATAACCCATCATGTCATCAGAGAAGCCGAAAGGCATCTCGAGACCGTTGTTCATAAGGAAGGAGCCGCTGAAGGACTTCCCTTCGAATGACAGGGGGCGGCCAGGAGCCTTGTCGAGCTCGACGACCTTGTACATCCTGTCAGGATCGAGTCCGGCCATCTTGACGCGCGGAGGATGGTTGTCATAGAGATTGTCGATCCTCCACCAGTAGAAAACCGCTTCGGACTTGTCCTTAGAGCAATACATGAGCGATGCGATGCCGAGGCCGTCATAAGGGGAAACGAGGCGGTAGATGTCGCCGAACTGCACGACAGGACGCACCGACTTATAGTCGGCTATGGCCTGCCTGCACTGGGCGATCTCGGCCTCGGTCATATCCTTCGGTTGGAGTTCCATTCCGAGACGGCCGCTCATGGCCACGTCGATGCGGAACTTGATCGGAGTGACGCGATGCACCGTATGGTTCGGAACAGCGCTGATGTGCGATGCCATCGTTATGGCCGGGAAGAAATAAGACGTGCCCCACTGCATGTAGATACGCTGCAGGGCGTCGGTATTGTCACTTACCCAGAATTCGTCGAACCAGGGAAGAACGCCATAGCTGGCACGTCCGCCGCCGCTGGCACAGGCCTGGATGACCAGGTCGGGATACTTGGCGCGGATGCGGTCGCATACGGATGCGAATCCCTGATGGTAGCGGATATTGAGCTCGGACTGCCTGTCGGCCGGGAGATACGAGCTGCCGTGGCTGCTGACCGACATGTTGGCGTCCCACTTGATGTACGCTATGCCGGGATAGTTCGTCATGAGCCCGTCCACGATGCCGAAGACGTAGTCCTGCACGGCGGGGTTGCCAAGGTCGAGGACGACCTGGCTGCCGCCGCGCCCCTTGACGACATCGCGGCCGGCCGCATTGATGATCCAGTCAGGATGCTTCTCATAGAGTTCAGATACGGTATTGGCCATCTCGGGTTCAATCCAGATGCCGAACTTGATGCCATGGCGGGTGGCAGCGTCGACAAGACCCTGTATGCCGTTTGGCAACTTGTTCTTGTCGACGACCCAGTCGCCCAGAGAACTGGTGTCGTTCAGGCGGGGATACTTGTCACCGAACCAGCCGTCATCCATGACGAAGAGTTCACCTCCCATGCCTGCGATGTCAGCCATCATCTGGTCCATACCAGGTTCGTTGATATCGAAATACACGCCCTCCCAGCTGTTCAGAAGGATCATCCTTTCCTTGTCTCCATGCATGATCTTGTGCGCACGTGCCCAGTTGTGGAAATTGCGGGATGCGCCGCTCAATCCTTCGTCTGAATAGGTCAGGGCAAGCTCCGGAGTGCGGAAACTCTCACCCTTGCCGAGCGTCAGCGAGCTGTTGTCGGCGCTGATGCCTGCGAAGAGGCGGTGATAATCGGAGTCGTTCGTCACCAGGTCGAGATGATAGTTGCCGCTGTAGCAGAGAGCGGCGCCGATGACGGCACCGGTATTCTCCGAAGGTTTGCCGTCCAGCGAGAGCATGATCTCGGCATGGGAAGTATGGGCGTTGCGCACGCCGTCCTTGTTCTCGATGCGCAGGATGCCGCGGTTGAGCGGCTCCTCGACCAGGCGTCCTTCATTGGCCCAGGTGCCGTAAAGATGGCTAACCCAGACATCCCCGACACGCACGGGAAGGAAAGCGGAGTCGAACTTCCTCAGGACGACCGGTTTCTTGGCATCATTGAATATCTCCGTCCAGGTTTCGATCATGTCTACGTCCCTGAAGGCCTTGTAGAAGACCTTGACCCGGAAATCATATACCTTGTCCTTCAGCGTCACGGCCAAGATATCCGCATCCTTGGTGGAATCCGTAGCCACGGATTCGACGGCAAGGTCGAGCGACATGTTGCCGTCGGCATGGGTGACGGCTATGGCATCCTCACGTATCTCGCCCTGGCCATAGGACGGGTATGCGTTCATCGGGCGGGAGCCCGAGAACTGGATGGCCTCTGCGTCTGCATCGGACAGCCTCGCTCCGAAATAGACGAAACGCAGCGGCTGCCCCTGCCTCGCATTCAGGATGAGGGACATACCTCCGGTATTCACCGATATACGGTCGTCCGAGACCTTCACTTGGGCGGAAGCGCAGAGTGTTAACGCCAGCGACAATATGCTGACAATGATCTTCTTCATATCAATAGTTAATCAGTATGGTTCCACAGTCAAGTCCCACAACGGAGACGGTTCCGGTACCGGAGGCCCCCTCCACGCTGCGGACCAGCAGCTGGACCTTTCCAGAGAATGTCTGGATGGAGAAGGATCCCCTGGCCCCGGCCACGGGACGCTCTACGACCTTGAATCCAGGGTCACCGTTGCCCCAGCCAAGGATGGAGAGGTTGGAAGATACATTGACGGCAAGGGGTATGGCCGCTCCCGGCACTTCCCTGCCCTTCGTATCGACTACAGTGAAATCGAGCACAACCACATCCTGTCCGTCAGGACGCAACTGAGTCTTCGACTGGGTGCAGACAAGGGCTGCAGGATAGTCAGGAGATTCGTAGACCTGCTCGACTATCTTCTTTCCACGCTGCAGTCCGGTGACAGTGAGTTTTCCGCTTGTGTATGCCAGCGGCCAGTTCAAATGCCCGTTCCGGGGCATGCTCTTCTTGCCGAGCGACTTGCCGTTGAGGCTAAGCTGGACCTCGTCGCAGTTGGAATAGATCCAGAGGTCGATGGTCTGTCCCAGATTGGCTCCCAACCCCCATGCGGGGGCGATATACACCATGGGCTCATTCATCCAGCATGACTTCAAGTAGAAGGCCTCGTCTTTCGGGAAACCGCAATAATCAAGGATGCCGAACTGCGATCCCGTGGCCGGCCAGGACATGGGACTTGGTTCGCCGCGGTAGTCGAATCCGGTCCAGTAGAACAAACCTCCGAGCCAGGGCCTGTCAGCATAGTATTTCCAACCGCGTTCGATGACGCCGAGGACATTGCCGGCAGGCGTCCTCTGCATCCCGATGTCACTGCCGTTGACCTTGTCGGCTTCCACCCCGGATCGGTTAAGGGAGACCATCCATCCCATGGAAGGATTGGTGGTGTATTTACCGCGCGTTCCGCTGCCGGTCGTCTCTTCCGTACCGATCGCAGCATGGTCAGGATATCTCCTGTGGAAATCCTCGATAGGGTTCTGCACGATATAGTTGTATCCGAAAACATCCACGCCCGGAAGGGTCTCGCGCCCGCCGCAGTTACCATAGGTGACCGGACGGGTCGAGTCGATGGAATGTATGAACTCCGTCATGCGGCGGGCGATATCGCCTCCCTTGGCCCCATACTCGACCGCCCACTCCTCGTTGCCTATGCTCCAGAGTATAACGCTGGGATGGTTCACGTCGCGGCGAATCATGCGCTCGACCAGGTCGAAATGCTCGCGTTCCACGCCCATCATGCGGTTCTCGTCAATGACAAGGAAACCAAGCTCGTCGCACAGGTCGAGCATGGCAGGGGAAGCAGGATTGTGCGAGCTGCGTATTGCGTTGAAGCCGTATTTCTTGAGCTGCAGGAGCTTGTAGCGCCACAATTCATCCGGTACACCGGTACCGACGCCTGCATGGTCGAGATGAAGGTCACAGCCCTTGAGCTCGACACGGTAACCGTTGAGAAGGAATCCCTGCCGGGGATCGAAGTCCGCCGAACGGATACCAATCCTGACATCGTACTCGTCCAGAAGGTTTTCGATGTCATAGTCACCCTTGTAAAGACAGGTCCTGAGCGTATAGAGATAAGGGATATCCACCGACCAAAGCCTCGGGGAATTTACTTCCAGTTCAATAGTATTAGCGCTGCCGTCAGAGAAAGCAGTGGCAACGGAACGTCCGTCAGCATCGAGCAGGGTCTGAGCCACAAGGTACGAACGTTCGGCGGAGAGTTTGTCCACACGGACCTCTGAAACGACCGTACAGGTCGTCCTGGAGGGATTGAAGCGATACTCCTTGAGCGTGACACCGTAAGGCTCGACCGCAGTCCGTCCTGTCTTGTGCAGATATACGTTCCTGTAGATGCCGGCGCCTTCGTAGTACCATCCTTCTTCAAGCGAAGCGTCTGCACGGACAGTAATGAGATTCTCGGCTCCATAGTCGAGGTACTCTGTCAGGTCGTATACCGAGCTGGCGTAGCCGCTTCGTTCATGGCCGAGATATATGCCGTTGCAGAAAACCTCTGAATCACGGAAAATGCCCTCGAACTCTATCAGGATGCGTTTGCCGCGGTCGCTCTCCGGAACGGTGAACTTCTTGCGGTACCATCCCACGGAATTCTCCGGATAACGCCAGCCCACGCATTTATACCCATGACTGTGGCTGGCCTCTTCGGCAAACGGCAGGTCGACGACCCAGTCATGGGGCAGGTTGACTTTCTGCCAGGACGAGTCGTCGAATGACGGCGAGACAGGGCCCTCATTGCCGTTGTTGGAGAGTATCTTTGCCACGTAGCTGAAATACTCGGTGCCGTGCGAGAAATCCCTGGCCTTGTCTCCGGCATAGCCGAGAGAGAATGACCAGCCGTTGTTGAAAAGTACCTTCTCACGGGTGCTGTTCCCCGCATGGGAATAAACCGGGGCGCATAGCAGAAGAAGCGCGGCAAGTGAAAGGATGCGTAGTCTTGAATGCATTTCCTAGAAGATATAATTCAGGCCGATGTTGATCCCCAAACCGGGATTGTCGTCCGGATCCAATGCCTTGGCGACCTCGCAGCCGACGATGAAATTCTGGTTCATGACGAGTTTGAGACCCGCGCCGACGCTCTCATGAAGCTTTGTCGCGTCTTTCTCGTTCACAGGCCCCGTGAAGGACTTTGGAACAGGAAAGGATGCTCCGGGAAAAACTGCGACCGAAGGGTACTCGTCGAGGCGATAAGATTTCACGATGGCGCCAAGGTCGAAGAAAGGATTGGCAGCCAGGTACCAGGATTGGTTTATGAAATCGAAGCTGAGAAGTTTGATGCGCATTTCGAAATTGGCCCAGGCATAAGAGTCGCCGATCATCCTGTTGTACAGGGTACCGCGGACAGTATTGATGCTTCCGAGACCCTCGGAGTTGATCTGGCGGAGATACAGCGTCGTTATATTGGACTGCATGTAGAACGGGACCCTTCCACCGACTGTACCCTGATAGGCGAGATGATATGCAAAGGTCATACGGTTGTCCGACATGACGGGAAGATACTGGCGGAAATGCGCGCAGAGCTTGAGATACTTGTATCCGTCACCGAACACATCCGGAGAGCCGTTGAGATACAACTCGGCCCAAATGCCGCGCGAAGGCGCCGCATCAAGGTCGCGGGTGTCATAGACCAGGCCAGCCTTCATCTCCAGGCGGTTGCCGCCCTCCGCCTCATCCGCATGGATAAGGCCATAGGCCTTGTAAGCATCATATAGCGTGCATCCGGAAGTGTATGTTTCCTTGGAAATGTCAGCGATGTCGAATCTCCAGAATGACAGTCCCGCAGCCCAGTTCAGGCCTGGTACGATCTCTCCCTGGAAATCAGCAAGTACGCGGAGCATGTCACGCTTGAAATTGTAGAAAGCGACTCCGGTCTCCTTGTTGGCATTCCACTCGGGGACATAGGGCTCTACAGCGCCATTGAAGCCGTAGAACGAGAACATGGGATTGTTCATGTATGTCGCCGCGGCCGTTACGCGGATGCCCGGGATCAGGAACTTGGAGTCGTAGAAGAGATGCAGGCGCGTCATGCCCTTGGTATATCGCGATATCTCCGTCGAGAACTTGTGCCTGTAACGCGGGAAATCCGATCCGTCACCATAATTGAAAATGTCGGCATTGAGACCGTACTGGAAACCCAGGTCAGAATTGTAGCTGACAGCAGGTACGAAGCCGAAATTCCATCCTGTCTTGACCTTCCCGTCCTTGTCAGCGGCCGGAAGGGCCTGGGACAGGGAAGCAATGAGGAGAATGATCAAATATATCTTCTTCATCTTGCTCGAATAATGCTCTCTTTTCCTACAAATATAAAATTCGTAATATCATTAATTATATTTGAATACACATTTTCACCTCTTCTATTAATATAAAATGTGTCGGCATATTACAAGCCAGTACTCTAATTACTCTCAAAAATGAGTATATTTTAACCTATTTTTTATTATTTTTCTTTCTTTTTTACTAAAACT
>ONNK01000096.1 GCA_900319185.1 uncultured Bacteroidales bacterium | reverse complement strand
GTCCTTGATAGGGAGGGACTTGAAGGTGACATCGTCCACGATGCCGATGGTGAAGCCGTTCTTGGGCTCGGAGAGCTCAAGGTTGTCGAATACTGCGACGATCTGCGCAGGGGAGGTATCCTTGGAGGAGAGGCCGTAGCGTCCGCCGACGATGAGCGGGGCCTTGTCACAGCCTTGGAATACGGTCTTGATGTCCTGGTAGAGGGGCTCTCCGAGTGCTCCGGGCTCCTTGGTGCGGTCGAGGACCGCGATTTTCTTTACGTTCTTGGGAAGGGCCTTGAAGAAGTACTTCTCGGAGAACGGACGGTAGAGGTGCACGGTGATGAGGCCGTACTTGCGGCCCTGGGTGGCGAGGTAGTCGATGGTCTCCTTGATGGTCTCGGTGACGGAGCCCATGGCCACGATGACGTTCTTGGCATCGGGGGCGCCGTAGTACTCGAACGGACGGTACTGGCGGCCGGTGGCCTCGCTGATCTCGCCCATGTAGCGCGCTACGATGTCGGGAATGGCATCATAGACCTGGTTGCGCGACTCGACGGCCTGGAAATAGACGTCACCGTTCTGGGCGGTACCCCTCGTGACGGGGGCGTCGGGATTCAGGGCGCGGGCCCTGAAGGCCTCGAGGGACTTGGTGCTGATCATTGAGCGGAGCAGGTCCTCATCGAGAAGCTCGATCTTCTGGATCTCGTGCGAAGTGCGGAAACCGTCGAAGAAATGGAGGAACGGAAGGCTGCCCTTGATGGCGGCGAGGTGCGCGACGGCGGCCATGTCCTGGGCCTCCTGGACGGAGCCGGAAGCGAGCATGGCAAAGCCGGTCTGGCGGCAGGCCATGACGTCCTGGTGGTCTCCGAAGATGGAGAGCGCATGCGAAGCCAGCGCGCGGGCGGAAACGTGGAACACGGCCGGGAGCATCTCTCCGGCGATCTTGTACATGTTCGGGATCATGAGCAGGAGACCCTGCGAAGCGGTGTAGGTGGTAGTGAGCGCACCGGCCTGGAGCGAACCGTGCACAGCGCCGGCCGCACCGGCCTCGCTCTGCATTTCGGTTACTTTGACAATCTCTCCCCAGAGGTTTTTCTTGCCTCCTGCCGCCCACTCATCGATGTTCTCGGCCATGGTCGAGGACGGGGTGATAGGGTAGATGGCGGCGTGCTCACTGAACAGGTACGCGATGTTAGACGCTGCCCAGTTGCCGTCACAAGTGACGAATTTCTTTTCTTTAGCCATATCAGATGTTATCGTTTAGTGTTTGTACTTTATTCCAAACGCAAATTCATACAAATTTAGTAAATAAAAACGAAAAATCCCCTCCTTGGGAGGGGATAATTGTTACTGTTTTCCTTCAATCGCTACCTCGGCGCCCACAGCGCCTCTATCATCGCCTTGACGGACTGGGTCCAGCGGACCGGCGAGGTGAGCTGGGCCAGAAGGTTGGCCTTGATCGTCGCCGGGTCCGTCGATGCGGCCGCAGTGACGTTCTGGTATACGGGGCAGACGGGCTCGATGAACGGCGTGGCTTCGATGGCCTTGCCGAGCTCAAGGCGGGCCGGCTCCATGAGAGGGGAGTGGAAAGCTCCGCCAACGGAGAGCGGAAGGGCCCTCTTGGCGCCGGCTTCTTTCAGCCTGGCGCAAGCCTCTGCGACGGCTTCCTTCTCTCCGGAGATAACCACCTGTCCGTCACAATTGTAGTTGGCGGCGATGACTATGCCGTCCACTGCCGCGCAGGCTTCCTCCACGGCGGCGTCCGGCAGGCCTATGATGGCCGCCATGCCGCCGGGAACGGCCTCGCAGCACTTCTGCATCTCCGATGCACGGATGGCGACGAGGCGCAGGGCGTCGTCGAAAGACATAGCCCCTGCGGCTGCCAGCGCGGAGAACTCTCCGAGCGAGTGACCGGCGACCATGTCCGGACGGAAATCGTCGGTGCATGCGGCCAGGATGGTGGAGTGCAGGAAAATGGCCGGCTGGGTCACTTTCGTGGCCTTTAGGTCTTCATCCGTACCCTCAAACATCATGCGTGTGATATCGAATCCGAGGACCTCCTCGGCACGATTGAACATCTCCCTTGCGCGGGTGTCCCGCTCATACAGCTCCTTCGCCATGCCCGGGAACTGCGCCCCCTGTCCGGGGAATACATATGCTTTTTTCATAATGGTCTCGATAAGTCCGACAAAAGTAAGAAATAAGCCCGAGATTGTGAAATCGTCGTTAAATATTCTTATATTTGCAGTCCCATCCGCCCCCATAGTTTAATGGATAGAATTTAGGATTCCGGTTCCTACGATTGGCGTTCGATTCGCCATGGGGGTACAGAAAAGGCCTGCGTTTAGCAGGCTTTTTTATTTGGTGCGGCGTAGCATGAATCTCCTGGCGAGATTGAAGGTGATACGCAAGGGCAGGGGCCGCAAGGCCCTGTCCGCCTCCTTGAGTTTTTCGCGTATGGGGAGGCCCTGCGGGCAGTGCTTCTCGCATTTGCCGCACTGAATGCATTGAGAGGCAAATGCGGGCTCTTTTGTAAGCGCTACGGTCTGGCCGAACTGGAACCATCCGGCTTTCTTTGACTCTGAGTACATCGTATTGTAACTGAGGAAGATACCGGGGATGTTTACGCCCTTGGGACAAGGCATGCAATAGCCGCAGCCCGTGCATCCCACTTTCTCTTTCTCGCGGAACATCCTCTTCACTTCGTCTATCAGGGCGAAGTCCTCCGCCGTGAATCCGCCTGTGGTGGCTTCCGATGCGGTGGCAACGTTCTCCTTAACCATTTCCACTGAGTTCATCCCTGACAGGACGACAGTCACTTCCGGCTGGTTGTAGAGCCAGCGCAGGCCCCATTGTGCCGGGGTCCATCCGCGGGGGTTGAGCGCGATGGCTCTCCTGGCGCCTTCAGGCAGCAGGGTGATGAGCTTGCCCCCGCGCAGCGGCTCCATGATGATGACCGGGATGCCGCGGGCTGCGGCCGCCTTCAGCCCGGCTACGCCTGCCTGCGAAGTCTCGTCAAGGTAGTTGTACTGGATTTGGCAGAAATCCCAGTCGTAGTCCTCCAGTATCTTGAGGAAGCTGGCGGTGTTGCCGTGGTAGGAGAAACCTATGTTCCGGATGGCGCCGGATGCTTTCTTGCCGGCAATCCAGTCGATGATGCCCAGCTCCTTGAGCCTTTGCCATTGGGAAATGTCCGTCAGGTGGTGCATAAGGTAATAGTCTACCCAAGTCGTCTGCAGGCGTGACAGTTCCTCGGCGAAGTACTTGTCTATCGAGGAGAGGTTACGCACCATATACTGGGGGAGCTTGGTGGCGATGTTGACTTTATCGCGGATACCGTTGCGTGCCAGTATCTCTCCCAGCGCGCTCTCGCTGCCGGGATAGATATATGCCGTGTCATAGTAGTTGACCCCGGCACTGTATGCTTCGAGTATCTCCTTCTCGGTCTTGTCGATGTCTATGCCGGCACCCTTGCGGCTGAACCGCATGCAACCGTATCCCAGGATGGACAGACGGTTGCCGTATTTGTCAGTTCTGTATTGCATGCAGTGGACCGCTGCAATAACCATTCCTCATCGGATCAGAAAAGGATTGTCAGTATTCAGAATATTTGTATATTTGCCGAGTTTCTTAAGTAATAATGATTTGGCACCTGAAATCGTAAACGAGATCGACAGCATATCCGTCACTTTGAACGCTGGCGGTATGAATACTATCAACGTCGTACTGGCATTCGTCATGTACGGTGTGGCGTTGGGCATCAGGCCCGGGATGTTCGTCAAACTGTTCAAGAACCCCAAACCCATATTCGTCGGGATGCTCAGCCAGCTCGTACTGCTGCCCCTCCTGACCTTCCTTCTCGCGCTGGCCTTCGGCAGCAGCATCAGCTGGACCATGGCCATAGGAATGATCCTGGTGGCTTCGTGTCCCGGAGGCAACATCTCCAATTTCATGAGTTCGCTTTCCAAGGCCGACGTGGAACTGTCGGTGTCTCTGACTGCCATCAGTACGGCATTGGCCATCCTGATGACCCCGTTCAACTTCTGGGCATGGGGCAATCTCTATATCAAGGCGGCCGGACTCGCAGCCGAGGTTCCGCAACTGGTGATCCCCCTCTGGGATGTCTTCAAGACCATTTTTATACTTTTGGGCATCCCCCTGACGCTCGGCATACTCACGGCGCATTTCCTTCCGAAAGTGGCTGAAAAACTCAAGAAACCCATGCAGTGGTTCAGCATCCTGTTCTTCCTTGCGATGGTCGTCCTTTCCTTCGCAGGCAACATCGATGCATTCCTCAAATGCATAAAGTATATCTTCCTGGTTGTGCTTATACATAACTTCCTGGCTCTGACGCTCGGTTTCTCCACTGCTTCGGCTTTCAAGCTATCCAAGATAGACCGCCGTACACTGACTATCGAGACAGGCATCCAGAACAGCGGCCTCGGACTCGTACTCCTGCTGGGCACCTCCATCTTCGCTGATTTCCCGCCGCACGGGGGTACTCTCGTGATTACCGCATGGTGGGGTATCTGGCATATCATCAGCGGCCTGACGGTCAGTACCGTATTCAACCGTTACGACCACAGGAAAAGCAAAGCGGTCAATTAGGCTTTCTTGCGGCCGGTACCCCGGACCGGAGCGGCGTCAAGCGGGTTGTCGGGCCAGGAATGCTTGGGGTAGCGGCGGCGGAGTTCTTTCCGGACTTCGAAATAAGTGTTTTCCCAGAAACTGCGCAGGTCCTGCGTGAGCTGCACCGGCTTGAAGCCGGGAGAGAGGAGCTCCAGCAGGACTGGACGGCGGCCTTCGTCCACGCGGGGCGTGTCGGCCATGCCGAAAAACTCCTGCAGGCGTACACGCAGGATGGGTAACTCCGCGCCCTGGCGGTATTCGACGCGGATACGGCTGCCTGTGGGAACTGCTATGTGGGTGGGCGCAAGGCGGTCGACAGTCTGTTGCTGGCTATAATCCAACAGTGTCCAGAGGGCCTGTGTCAGGTCAATCTTCTTAAGGTCTTGTATCGTGCTGGCTTTCCCAAGAAAAGGGGGGAGCCAGTCTGCAGCATGTGCCAGGACAGCATCTGTAGACAGGTCGGGTAGTTCCAGCTCCGGATGCCAGGCGGCGACGGCGGCTACGCGGCGCTGGAGGTTCCCGACCTCGTCGGAGAAGTCCAGCATGCTGCGCCCGTCCTTTGTGGCCGCCTCGCAGATGATGCACGAGATTTCTTCGCGCGGTATGTCGCTGAGGGGCCGCGCCGAGACGACGAGACCGCCGATGCGGGTCTCGCGCTGCGCTACTACAGCGCCGCGCCGGCTGTCCCAGGCGACATTGTCGCGCTCCACCAGCATTCCGCCGAGGTCCGCAGGATCGAGCGGCGCGGTGAGGAATATGCGCCCGTCCGAGCCTTCCCTGGCGTTGAGGCTGGCGACGGCAAGCCAGCCATAGGAGGACATCGTATCCTCGCGGTCGAGGAATGCGGGGTCTCCGCAGGCTAACATATAGCGGCCGCAGCCGTCGTCATGGGACTTGGCTACCCTTTCGGGATAGGCTGCTGCCACCAACGCTCCGACCGCATATGGGTCGGGATCCGAGTTGTTTTCGGCACAATGGGTCATGGACCTGTATTGCTCGGCGATACGCGCGATACGGCTCCAGAGGCGGCCTTCGCGGTGGTCGCGCCTGGCTTTCCGCAGGGCGGAAATGCGCGCGGCCAGGTCCGTGCCGTCCTGGGCCATGGGGTCTTTCTCTTCGAGCAGGGCCGCGATGTCGGTGGCAAGTGCCTTTGCCTCCGGAGTGGCTGCTTCCACGAGCATGTGAGCGATGCGCGGATGGCAGGGGAGCGCCGCCATCTTCCGCCCTGCGGGGGTGATGTAGCCTGCGGCATCTACGGCGCCGAGCGTTTGCAGCAGCCCCCGGGCCTGTCGCAGGCTGTAAGCCGGAGGAGGAGTCATCCATGGCAGTCCTTCTGCCTTGCTGCCGCCCCATGACGCTATGGCGAGCAAGGTCTGTGCAAGGTCAGCTTCGAGGATTTCCGGCTTGCGGTTCTCCTCCATGCGCGCCTCGGTGCCCGGGCCCCAGAGGCGGTAGCAGACGCCCGGCGCAACACGGCCGGCGCGGCCGGCGCGCTGCCGGGCCATGTCCCGGCTGATGCGCACGGTCTCCAGCCTACTCAGGCCGTTCTGAGGATCGAATACAGGTTTGCGGCACAGTCCGGAATCAATGACTATGCGGACGTTTTCTATGGTGAGCGAAGTCTCCGCGACGGGAGTGGCCAGAACGATTTTGCGATGGCCGTCCGGGGATGGCATTATGGCCTTGCGCTGCGCTTCCGGCGGCAGCATGCCATAGAGCGGATGCACTTCTGTGTCCTCGAGACTGTCTCCGAGGAGCTCCGCGCAGCGCCTGATGTCCGCCTCGCCGGGCAGGAATGCGAGTATGTCGCCTTCGTGCTGCCGGTGCGCTTGACGGACGGTTCGCGCCACAATCTCCGCGGCGTTCTCCGTGGTGGCTTCGAGGGCCTCATTGCTGACCTCCACCGGAAACATCCTTCCTTTCCCTTCGACCACGGGGGCGCCGAGTTCCTTGCAAATGGCTTCCGTGTCAATGGTTGCCGACATAATGACGATCTTGAGGTCGGGACGGACAACGCGCTGTGTCTCACGGGCTAGAGCCAATGCCAGGTCGCAGTTCAGACTACGCTCATGAAATTCGTCGAAGATGACGGCGGAGACTCCATCAAGCGTCGGATCGTCTGAGATCATTCTCGTAAGGATACCTTCGGTCAGGACCTCGACGCGTGTGGCTGAAGATGCCCTGGATTCGAATCGCACGCGGTAGCCGGCCGTGCGCCCTACGGGCTCGTCGAGCAGCCAGGCCATGCGCTCCGCGATCTGCCTGGCCGCGAGCCGCCGAGGCTCAAGCATGAGCACGCGGCCCGATCCGAGCCCTTCCAGGATCGTGATGGGCAGCAGGGTGGATTTGCCCGCACCAGGCGGGGCAGTAACGACGAGACACGCATGCTCCTTGAGCAGCGTGTCCACGTCGCCGGCTATCGCCGCCGCAGGCAGATTACCCGCCCGCTCCATCACCCTGGCGAGGTCCATCTATCTCATCCAGCGGTCGAGCCAGTCGAAATAGGTCCTGTGCCAGTAGAGGGCGTTCTGCGGCTGGAGGATCCAGTGATTCTCCTCGGGGAATACCACGAGCTTGGAAGGCACTCCCATCATCTGGGCGCAGTTGAATGCCGCCATTCCCTGGGTGTAGGGGATACGGAAATCCATGCCTCCGTGGATGCAGAGGATGGGGGTGTTCCATTTCTCCACGTTCAGTTTCGGGTTGTGCGCATAGTGGCGGACGGCTTCGGGATACTTGCTCCACGGCGAGCCGCTGAGGTATCCGCGGCCCAGGCCGCCGTTGTCCCAGTCTGCGAACCACATCTCTTCTGTGGTATAGTACAGGGCCTCCTCGTCGAATATGCCGGCATGTGCGATGAAGCAGTCGAAGGTGTTCTCGTGCATTCCCGCAAGATAATAGACGGAGTAGCCGCCGTAGCTGGCGCCGCACGCCGCGATTTTGTCGAC
Source organism: uncultured Bacteroidales bacterium (assembly GCA_900319185.1). GTDB lineage: Bacteria > Bacteroidota > Bacteroidia > Bacteroidales > UBA932 > Cryptobacteroides. Next base: position 436 of record ONNK01000096.1, on the reverse strand, counting down.
GTAAGGCTCCGCCTTCATCTCGCGCGCGGCGCTCAGGTAATCCTGGATATTGAGTCCGCTGTAGTCACCCGAGATCTGCTCGCACCATTCCTGGCCGAAGGCGGTGGTGCCGCGACGGTTCGGAAGTATGACTACATAGCCCTGCGAACACATCAGGCGATAGTTCCAGCGGTATGACCAGCCCTGGCTGAGGGTGCCCTGCGGGCCTCCCAGGCAGATTTCGATGGCGGGGTATTTTTTGGACGCGTCGAACTGTGGAGGGAAGAGCACCCATGTGAGCATGTCCTTGCCGTCGATGGTCTTGACGTAGCGCATCTCGGTCTCGTGAGAAGCTACCTGGTCAAGTATCCTGTCGTTTTCACGGGTGATGCGCTGCGGTTCGCTGCCGTCAAGCTTGACAGCCACGAGTTCGTTGGGGAAGTCCATCGAGCAATAG
>ONNK01000159.1 GCA_900319185.1 uncultured Bacteroidales bacterium | reverse complement strand
ATAGAATGACTTGGGCGCAAGTTTGGTGCCCTTGGGGATACGGATCTCGGAGAAAGCGGGGACATTGATGGCATGCTGGGTAACGGTCCATCCGGAGATGTCGACAGTCTGTTCGCCGGCGTTGTAGAGCTCGATGAAATTGTCTGTGCTGCTGGCGGAGGAAGCGATGCCGAACTCGTTGATCTTGACGGGATCAACGTTGCGGACCTTCTGGACGGCCTTTTCGGAGCGGCGGGAGCCGCTGCCGTCAGTCCATGCCGCCATGGCTGCCAGATCGCCGTTGAAGGCTTTCTTGCCGGCCTTGACATTGAAGGTCACCGCCACGGCCTGTCCGGGGGCCACGGCATAGCCGACCTTGCGGACGCTCTCCTTGGATCCGAGTATCGTAGCCCGCCTTTGACGAAGGTCTGGAGGCCGTTGGGGGCGAATGCCTTGTCAGAAGCGGAGACAGAGAGAGGAGCGACATCGTAGCGGGCAGCGACGACATTGGCCTGGACGGCGAGGTTGGTCTCCTCGGTCGGGAAGGTCCCGGCCGCAGTCATGGCACCCTCGTAGAAGGTACCGGACGAGCCGTTGGAGTTGTCACCGCCGTTGCCGAGCAGGATGGCGCCCTGCTTGCGCATGGGATCGTAGCTGTTGCGCGGGTTGCGCACGCGGCCGCCGTCATAATAGACCTTGAGGCCGCCGTTCTGGGCGTCACCGCCCATAGAACGCCAGTGGTGCGGCTCACCGTCCGCGAAAGCGGTCACGAAGCGCCAGGAGATGCTCTCGAGGCCTTCGCAGTATTTGTCATTGGGATCGTCGTTGACGCAACCTACGAGGTTGTTTTCCTGGTCAGTCATGATCCAGGGGCCGGGAGCGTCGCCGTGATACCATACCGGCTGGTTGCCGTAGTATGTGGTCTCCATTGTGCCGTCACCGTCGTCACGGCTGTCAGTCTCGGCGTTGCCGTAGTCGAAGCAACAGCCGGAGTTGTAATGGTGGCCGTTGATGACCCAGTACTGGCCTTCGGCCTGGTCATCCACGGCCGTGCCCTTGGCGTCGTTCCAGCGATAACCCATGCCCGGAGCGATGAATACGCCATAGACCTTGTGGCCGTTCAGGTACACCGGAGCCCAGTCGGCGAGGGAGATGTTGTTGAAGCCTCCCATGGCCGGTCCGCTGAAGCCTCCGCGCGGAGCCTGGCGGAGGTGGTTTTCATTGCCGGACTGGTCGTAGATGACGGTAATCCAGCAATAGGTGTCCTCGCAGAACTTGTCCTGCGCTGCTGCATCGGCATATCCGCCGGCGTCCTTGGCCGTAGGCTTGACGACGCCGATGTCCAGCGTCTTGCCGTCGGACTGGCGCATCACCTGATAGAGAGGCCCGTCATATGAGGCGAGCAACGCGCGGGTTGTACTGTGCGCGGCGGCACAAGGGTTGCCGGCTGCGGCATAGACGTCGCAGGGGCCCTCCGGGCGCTGCATCGCATCGCGCTGGGCGACGGCCATCGTGCCAAGGAGCACGGAAGGTGCCACGACCGCGACAGCGAGCGCCAGGAATAGAAGTTTTCTGTTTCTCATGATATAAAGTGTTTTTGGGTTAGCTTACCTTCAAATATACACAACTTTATTTGCATTCGCGTCATTTTTAAGTTAAATTTGTTACCCGGTTGAAACTAATCGGAAATACCCATGCCGCATAGTATCCTCAAGGACGCAAGCCTGCTTCCCGCAGACCTGCGGAACGACACAAGCATATACAGGCTCAAGTCGGACAGCCTGGCCAACGAGTATTTCATAGCCAGCAGTCCGGGGACACGTCGCCTCATGGCTTCTCCCGAGGTGGTTGGTTTCGACTCCTACCTCTGCATGGTTCCCTCCACCCTCGCTGCACTCGATCATTTCCTGGATATAGGCCTGGACGGCGACGTCAGCATCCTGACCATCCTCCGCGGCGGCCTGAACTATCCCCTGGAGGAATGCTGCCACCGCAAGGGCATTACCGTCAGGAACATGGACTTCATCTCGTGCGAACGCATCATCGAGAACGGAGTGATCACCTGCCTCGACATTCGCTACGAGAAGCTCCATATCGAAAAGGACTGCACCCTGATGATAGGCGACATCATCGCCAGTGGCGACACGCTCAGGATGAGCATGGAACAGGTCATCGACCGTTTCCGCAGGCGCGGAGGCAGCATACGCAAGATCATTTTCTTTACCATCGGCGGCACCAAGGCCATCCGCCTCATGGAGGAGCTCACGCCCAAGATCAGGGGCATATGGCCTCAGTTCGAGGGCTTCACTTGCGTATTCTATGAAGGCATATTCAGCGTATATGAGGACAAGGGCTGTACAGGGGTGAATATCCCCGACATCGATTTCTACTGGAAGGACGGCATCATTTCGCCCGATTTCAGGTATCATGTCCTCAAGGACGACGACGCACTCTTCGAGAAGTGCATCATTTACGACGGCGGTGCCCGCCGCTATGAGATCGCTGACCATTACTGGGAGGTGGTCGAATACTGGGAGGATCTCGCCCGGGCTTCCGGAAGGACAGGGTTCAATGATTTCCTGGAGGAGAAGATCGGCCACGGCCTGGATATCGGATTCGAGGACTGGCTCACTCTCAATGCCTACCAGTGTCTCGACGAAGAGGAGATGACCTCCCTCTATATCATGGAGAGGGACTTCCTGCGCCGTCCCCGTACCATTCCTGAGATATGCGAGCGCCGCCTGCGCGAGTTCAAACAGACAGTCGGCAAGTATGTAACCCCTTAACGAACACAATAATGAGCAACAACAAGATCGATTACGACTACACCGTCGGTCCGGTATCAAAGACCGGCAGGAAATCCAACCTGAGCATGTTCATGGTCATGCTCGGCTTTACGTTCTTCTCAGCCAGCATGTGGGTGGGCCAGCAGCTTGCTGCCGGCCTCGACTTCGGAGGATTCATCTGGGCACTTCTCCTCGGCGGCCTCATCCTCGGAGCATACACCGGAACGCTCGGCTATATTGGCGCCAACAGCGGCCTCACGCTCGACATGCTTTCCCACCGCAGTTTCGGCAAGAAAGGAAGCTGGCTGCCAAGCGCGATGATCTCCTTCACACAGATGGGCTGGTTCGGAGTCGGTCTGGCGATGTTCGCGATTCCCGTTGCCAAGGAAGTCTTCGGCCTGGATGTCACTCCTGAACATATGCCTGCCCTCGGCTATCTGCTGGTCGCTGTCGCCGGCATCCTGATGACTGCCAGCGCATATTTCGGCATCAAGAGCCTCACGGTCATCAGCTATATTGCCGTCCCGCTGATCGCCATCCTCGGAACGGTTGCGATGATCCTTGCAGTCAAGCGCGGAGACGCCGGTCTCGTGGAGCAGTTTGCCAAAGGCACTAAGGATCTCGGAGTCATAGCAGGTGCCGGCCTGGTCATCGGAAGCTTCGTCTCAGGAGGAACGGCCACGCCCAATTTCGCGCGTTTCGCCAAGAACGGCAAGATAGGAGCCATCGTCACCGTGATCGCCTTCTTCCTGGGTAACAGCCTGATGTTCCTTTTCGGAGCCGTCTCCAGTATCTATGCGGGCGGAAATGACATCTTCGAGGTGATGCTCAACCTCAATCTCTTCTATTTCGCAGTCCTCATCCTCGGACTGAACATCTGGACCACCAATGACAATGCCCTCTACTCAGTGGGCCTGGGTCTCTCGAACATTACGGGATTCTCCAAGAAAGCCATGGTCCTTGTCGGAGGCATCATAGGCACAGTCGCGGCAGTCTGGCTCTACTGGAACTTCTGCGACTGGCTCAACGTCCTCAACTGCACGCTCCCCCCTATCGGAGCCATCCTGATCCTCGACTATTTCACCAACAGGAAGGAATATGAGGAGAATACTCCGCT
>ONNK01000212.1 GCA_900319185.1 uncultured Bacteroidales bacterium | reverse complement strand
GCAGCAGGAGTACCGTCGGCTGACTTGCTGATGTAATATTCGGAAGCCTGGCCTCCGACTTCTACAGGAACGGCTTCCGACAGTTCTCCGCCCTCAGGCAGGACAGCATTGACAGAAGCCCTCAGGATGTCCGCGTTCGTCTTGGCGATAGGCTCGGCCGTAAGGGCGTACATTCCTCCAAGGAGCGCCGAACAAACCAGGCAAACCGATGTAAGGCACAGGGCCATATTCAGAAGATTGGATTTTGCTGCCATATCCTATGCCCTCCCGTATTTTTTCTGATGGAACCACTTGTTCAGGAGCGGAACCACCGAGTTCATGATCAGGATGGCGAAGCTCACGCCTTCCGGATAGGAGCCGAAATACCTGATCATCAATGTAATGAAACCTATTCCTATACCGAATATGATGCCTCCCTTGGTTGTCATCGGTGATGTCACGTAGTCGGTAGCCATGAAGCAGGAACCGAGGATGAGACCACCGGTGAGAAGGTTGAAGAGAGGATCGGTGAACTGCATCGGGTTCGCAAGCCAGAATACCGCCGAGACGACGGCCACGGTGCCGAGGATCGAAAGGGTGATCCAAGGCTTGATGACCTTGCGGACAAGAAGATAGACAAATCCCACGAGGAGGGCGATCGCACAAGCTTCTCCAGCAGATCCGCCGATATTGGCGAACAGCATCTGGGAATATGAATACCCGTGTGCGGCCATCAGATCCGGCACGGAAGCGCCCTGCATCAAGCCTTCCTTGATGACACCGAGCGGAGTCGCACCGGTAACGGCATCAACGCCGAACAGTCCCTGAGGCTGCACCCAGTGGGTCATATATGTCGGGAAGGAAATGAGTAGGAAAACTCGGCCTACGAGAGCAGGATTGAATACATTCTGTCCCAGGCCTCCGAAAGTCATCTTCGCGACCCCGATAGCCACGATAGCGCCGATCAGCACAACCCACCACGGTGTCGTGGAAGGCAGGTTGAGCGCGAGTAGGATACCTGTAACCGCCGCTGACCAGTCCCCAATCGTACAAGGCTTGCGAAGCAGGTATTTAGTCACAGACCACTCGATCAGTATGCACGAGAGCACGCTCACTGCAAGCACCAGCAGTTCCTTCCAGCCGTAGAACACGACCGATACGATCACCGCCGGCAGCAACGCGATCACGACATCGCGCATCAGGACCGCCGTCGTGGTCTTGGAATGCAGGTGAGGATTCGGTGAAACCAATATTTTGTCCATACGCTATTATTTTTTTGCTCTTGCCCTCATTATTCCCATTACCTGGCCCCTTGCCTGGCTTACTATGTCCAGAAGCGGGATTCCCGCAGGACAAGAATACAGGCAACAGCCGCACATTATGCAGTCCTGAGCCGCATTGGCCTCAAGGGCATCCATATCCCCGGCCTTGTAAAGGCGTCTGAGCAGGAACGGCTCGAGTCCCATAGGACAGGCCTCGGAACACTTGCCGCAACGGATACAGCTGCTCTCAGGCATCCTCTTGGTCTGTTCCCTTGTAAGGAAAAGCAGACCGCCTGTACCCTTAAGAGTCGCAGCATCCAGGTTGGCGACAGCCTTGCCCATCATAGGGCCTCCGCTGATCACCTTGGCGGCATCTTCAGGAACGCCTCCGAGATAATCTATGATGTACTTGAGCGGAGTTCCGACCCTGACCATAAGGTTGGCCTGCTTCGGGAAGCATTCACCGGTCACGGTGACGGAATTCTCTACAAGAGGCTTGTTCTTCTGGACGGCCTCATAGACGGCAAGTGCGGTGCATACATTGTCCACGACGGCTCCCACATCTATAGGCAGGCAACCGGAAGGCACCTGGCGCGACGCGATGATGCCCGAACCCGAACGTGAGTTGGCGCTGCTCGAAGTCGAACTCGCGGCTTGGCTGGATGGTCCTGTCGAAGAAGGCTGTCCGCCGCATGCCGAAAGGCCGACGAGCATGGCCGTGCCTCCTGCAAGTGCGCTAAGCTTCACGAACGACCGCCGCGTCATGTGGTTCTTGATATGTTCGTTTTCCCGATTGTTCACAGTTGCCTGTCTCACTCGTTTTTTCAACCTTATTAATCTCGTTGTAAGTAATTCTGCGACTTAAACCATGGTTTAAGTCAAGC
>ONNK01000135.1 GCA_900319185.1 uncultured Bacteroidales bacterium | reverse complement strand
GTTTTCAATGAGTTCCAGCACACCATAACAGGCTGGCCCGGAGGAAAACCCAATGCAGACGACACTACAAGGCCCGTAAAGTCCACCCCGTTCCCCAAGAAGGTACTGATCTTCTCTCCCCATCCCGACGATGATGTCATCTCGATGGGTGGCACATTCATCCGCCTTGTCCACCAGGGGCATGACGTCCACGTGGCCTATGAGACATCAGGAGACCTAGCCGTCCACGATGATGTGGTCCTCCAGCACATGGATGCGGCTAGCCAACTCGGATTCGGCGAAAGGTTTGACGAAGTGAAATACATCATCAACACCAAGAAGCCAGGCGAACCCGAGCCCAAGGAACTGCTTGCCCTCAAGGCTGCAATCCGCAGGAGTGAGGCTCGCGGGGCAGTAAGGAGTTTCGGACTGGATGCAGAAACGAATGTCCACTTCCTCAACCTGCCTTTCTACGAATCAGGAGGAGTGACCAAACTTCCCGCCACGCAAACTGACCTCAACATCATAAAGGATCTGATCTACAGTCTGAGACCTGACCAGATCTACATGGCAGGCGACCTCGCAGATCCTCACGGGACACACAGGGTTTGTACTGAAGCAGCCCTTGAGGCCATCGAGCAATTGAAAGAAGAAGGTAACGACTGGCTTGAAAACACTACCATCTGGCTCTACAGGGGTGCATGGATGGAGTGGGAGCTCTGGAGGGTTGACATGGCGGTACCGCTCAGTCCTGACGAGTTAATTGAGAAACGTCATGCCATATTCCGTCATCTCTCCCAGAAAGACATCGTTCCTTTCCCCGGTGACGATCCTAGGGAGTTCTGGCAGAGGGCAGAAGAGAGGACTCAGAACACCGCCAAATTGTACGACAACCTAGGAATGGCTGAATATCAGGCCATCGAAGTATTTTTAAGACTAAAATAAACGGAGATCATGAGAGTTATTATCAGAGATTCGAAGAAGGAGGCCTCCATCTGGGCGGCCCATTATATCGCAAATGCAATCAAGGCCAAGGCAGAAGTCACCGATGCCCCTTTCGTCCTGGGACTTCCGACCGGATCCACCCCTATGGACACCTATGCTGAGTTGGCCAAGATGTGCGAGGCGGGAGAAGTCTCGTTCAAGAATGTAATTACCTTCAATATGGATGAATATGTCGGGATTCCTGAGAAGCATCCTGAAAGCTATCACAGCTTCATGTACAGGAACCTGTTCGACAAGATAGACATCCCTGCCGGCAACATCCACATCCTCAACGGCAACGCTCCCGACCTTGACGCCGAGTGCGCAGCTTACGAGAAAGCTATCGAGAAGGCCGGCGGTTTCGACCTCTTCCTCGGCGGTGTGGGAGAAGACGGACACATCGCTTTCAACGAGCCTTTCTCCTCCCTGGAGTCACGCACCCGCGTAATCACCCTTACCCCCCAGACCCGCGAGGTCAATTCCCGCTTCTTCGACAACGATCCCGAGCAGGTGCCTGCACAGGCTCTCAGCGTGGGCGTAGCCACCGTGATGGGTGCAAAGGAAGTCGTGGTTCTGGCATTCGGCTCCAAGAAGGCTCACGCCGTTAAGGACGCCGTAGAGGGTCCCATATCGCACTATTGCACTCTCAGCGCCATGCAGATGCACCCCGCCGGCATCATTGCCTGCGACGATCCTGCAGCCGGAGAGCTGAAGGTCAACAGCTATCGCTATTTCAAGGCTACTGAATAGGCTCCAGCCTGGACAGGCTTAGGGAATCGAAGCCTAAGTCGATAAGAATACCGGTCGCACGCGGGTCAGAGGCCATCTCGCCGCAAATGCCGACCGGTATTTTTGCGTCGTGCGCCGCCTTTACGGTAAGTTCAAGGGCCCTGCGGACAGGGGGAGCAAAAGAGTCGTATAGATAGCCCACGGAGGCATTTCCCCTGTCGGCAGCCATGATGTACTGAGTAAGATCGTTGGTGCCGACACTGAAAAAGTCACTCTCTGCGGCAAGCGCAGAAGCATCCAGCACAGCGGCGGGAGTCTCTATCATAATGCCGAGCTCAAGCAGACGCCCGTAATCGGGATCTAAAGAACTGAGGAGGGCGCGCACCTGAAGTATCTCTTCGGCTTTGCTCACCATAGGTATTATCAAATGCAAAGGACTCCCCTCTTCAAACCATTCGGGATGAAGCTCCCGGACACTCCCTGCGGCATCGAGGGCCCCTTGCAGCTGGGGAATGAATACGTCTTGATGAAGCATGCTGAAGCGTATTCCGCGAAGCCCGAGGAACGGGTTATCCTCCGCCGTCAGCGGCAGATACGGGAGATCTTTGTCGCCGCCAACATCCATAGTGCGGAGGGTCAGCGGCCTCCCGGCACAAGCAAGCAGAGCCTCCCGATAAATGGCGGCATGCTCCTCCCCGGAGGGCATGGAACTGCGGTTCAGGAAGAGGAATTCGGTGCTGAATATTCCCACTCCTTCCGCCCCTGCGGCAAGGCCGGAGCGGATCTCGTCGAGGTTGGCTGCATTCACGTAAACCTTCAGCCCCGAAGCCCTTGCCCGGGAAGCGATCGACTGCAGACTGCCCGAAAGAGGATCGTCAACCTGCACAGTATCTCCGTCCTTTATGCCGGAAATATCGGCTCCCACTTGAATAGGCACACCCTTCGCGCGGGCAATTATGCACACGTGGCTGGTACTGCTCCCCTTGTGGCAAAGAATGCCTCCCAGGCCCTTGAAATCAATCCCAACGACCTAGCAACGTTCGCAGCCCGATCCGGTTTTACGCTGGAAGGCCTGCTTACCTTCTTTGCCGATAAAAACGTGACACTGGCGGATTTCGCGGACATGTACAACGATTCGTATCAGGCTTCGCACGCCGGTCTCATTTACAATGAGAAGTACGATCAGTTAACCGTGGAAGGCTCCAACAACCGCCTCCACATCGTCCCGATGTACAACAAGGCAGACTCCAAGTTCATCCACATCTGTCCGAAAGTAAACATGTTGGTCGGTTACGACCAGATGTCGGACGCCGAGGATGTTCTCGTCAAGGAGTACGAGCCCTTCATCCTGTCTTACATCGCCACCATGTTCTTCGGTGTTCAGTTCGAGTCCATCGACAAGCGCCGCCTCATGGTTGTGGAGTTGGCAGACTAACATCCGGAGGGTGTTCCCCACACAGTCCCGCAGAGCCTCACAGCTCTCCGGGGCTGAGCGGGTCAGGCTTTGCAGGGGTTCGCAAGCTCCGCATTTCTTACGAAATACCAAAGCCCTTCCAATCCTTAACACATTAAAAACCTTATAACTATGCCAAACTGTTCAGCATTACAAAAGTCCCTGTCTTGGTGTCAGGGTACGCCGGAACTTCCCGGTATCAAACGCAGGCTGTACTACACCGCTAAGTCCAACATCGCCAAGTGGCCTACGTTGCCTGTCGATGAACTTGGCCGACCTACGGCAGCCGTTTATCAAGGCAACTTCACCCTTATCGCAGATGCTACTTGGAAGCACATCGACATCCTTCCGGATAAGTCGCAGGTAACTTCCGAGGCACAGGGAGAAGTACCGTCGCAAACGCAGCTCAACAAACTCACAGCCGTTCACCCGGCAGTGGGCGAGGAGGCTTCCGCTGCGTCCGCCTACCTCAACAATAACGATAACGTCTTCCTCGTGGAGGACATGAAAGGCAAGTACCGCGTTATCGGCTCGGATAAGTGGAACACCAAAACCACCGTTGCCCAGGATCTGGGTCAAGGTGCAACCGGTACCACCTCCACCACTATCAACGCCGAGGCAACCGACGTCGTGCCGGCACCCTTCTATGAGGGCACAATCGAAACCGAGGAGGGCACGATTAACGCCGGTGACGACGACTCTGACTGACCCCGTCCTTGAATGGGACTTCGCTCCGTTCACGGAGCAAGTCTCTCTTCAAGCGCCGGACGAGGTGCCTGCCGTTGATTACTCTGGCATCACCATTCTCGGAGCGCAAGCTACCGATGGTAAAGATTATATCTCTACCGATGGCGCGCGCTTCAATGGCGCAGGAACGCCGGGAGTACGCCGTTCTATCGTCTATACCCCTGCAGCCGATGGCGTGATAACTGTTACATTCCGCTCGAATAACTCCAATTATCGCCGCCTGCATATAGTCGATTCAGAACTCAACGAACTCATTCAAGCCGACGCTGCCAGTGCCGAGGTCGATGCTTCAGCAACCCTCCATGCCGGTACTACGTACTACATGTGGATCGACAATGGCGGAGGAGGCACCTTCACTAAAATCCGTTATGAGCTATGAGCCTGTTTTCGTTAGATGAAGTCAAAGCATTGTCCGAGCAATCCGGCCCGGGCAATGCTGCTGCGCCTGTAAAGGATCTGTTTGCAGAGAAACAACGTGCCGGATGGCATAAGCCGGACGTCGGTGAAGCCCGGTGTGATCTCTCCGTCGAGCGGATGACTCTCACACCGCACGCCTCC
>ONNK01000029.1 GCA_900319185.1 uncultured Bacteroidales bacterium | reverse complement strand
GGAGCCAACATGCGCTTCAACAATGACGAGGCCCAGGCTATCAAGGCCAAGGGAGGCAGCTTCGAGTATCTGTGGGATGGCAAGCAGTTCAGCCCCGCCGGCCGTGCCGGTCTCGGTTTCGACATCCGTCTCTCCGACGCCATCAAGCTCAACCTTGAGGCTGGTGTGAACGCCCTCACCGATCATTTCAACTCCAAGAAGAACGAGCGTGCCGGCAAGCTTCCTGATTTCGACTATCAGTACACCGGTCTCATCGGTCTCAAGATCGCTCTTGGACCCACCAAGAAGGCCGCTCCCGCTCCTGTAGTCGTTCCTCCTCCGGCACCCGCCCCGGCACCCGCCCCGGCACCGGCTCCGAAACCGGAACCGAAGCCCGTCGTGGTTGAGCAGCCCGCTCCCGCCCCGGCTCCCGAGCTCCAGGAGAATATCTACTTCATTATCAACAAGTGGGACATCCAGGCTTCCGAGGTTGCCAAGCTCGATGAGATCGCAGCCTTCATGGCTCAGAACCCTGACACCAAGGTCCAGCTCACCGGCCACGCCGACAAGGCTACCGGTACCGCCCAGAGGAACCTCTTCCTCTCCGAGAAGCGTGCTGAGGCTGTCACCAATGAGCTCGTAAAGCGTGGTGTTGACGCTTCCCGTATCTCCTCCACCTTCAAGGGTGACACCGCGAACCCGTTCGCTACCCCTGAGGAGAACCGTGTTACCGTTTGCTTCGTGAAATAATTTCATTAAACAATAGAGTAATAATATGAAGTGAGCCGGGATGGAATCCAATTCCATCCCGGCTCTTTTTTCTTCTTATTCAATATCCTTCGGCAAAATGCCGAAGGATGTCTATGTCTTCTCTGTTATCATTCGGCAAAATGCCGAAGGATACGCTAGGGGAGAGAGGGTTATTCGGAGAGCAGGGGAGCGCGGCCGCGGTCGTTGGCACGATAGTGCGGGGCATAGAGGGACTCTATGCTGACCGCGGGCGTCTGGAAGGAGCCGGCCTGTGTGACCAGGAACTCCTCGGTGACGACGGTGTTCTCTTCAGGGTAGACGTCGAACCAGTACTCAGTGCGGTCGGCGAGGACGCTGCGGTAGCCGTGCGGGGTGAAAGCCCGCCAGCCGGCTACGCTCAGCGGCCGCAGCCACCAGCCGTACTGGCCGGAAAGCTGGTTCGCAGGGCGCAGGTTGGCCGGTCTCGGAGCCGTCAGCTTGACGAAACTGCGGTTCTCTTCGTTCCAGATACGGTATTCGGCGAAGACTTTGTCACCTATGCTGAGCTGCTCACCGTCAGAGAGTTCGTTGCGCTGGACCTTGCCGTCCACGGTGCGCTCCACGAAGAAGCGGCGTTCTACGGTAAATCCGTTGCCGGCAGCCTTGACTTCCTCGAAAGGCTTGGTGAATGTCTTGCTAAGGCTTATGATACGTGTATCGAGCGTCTCCTGTGAAGCGTCCAGGATGGTGGCGATCGCATTCACGAAAGCAGCATCATCGTCCCAGTGCTGGGTCTCTTTCTGTATCATGAGCCAGAGGCTTATGCCATCGGCGATGGACCAGGCCTCCGCTTCGTCGGTACGCCTGTCGAAATAGCTCTCACGGTCGCGCAGCAGGTCTGCAATGAACGCGTGGGCATACGCCTCGCTCTCCAGAAGCCCTCTGTAAGGCATTACGGCATTGGGATAGTACCATCCGCCGGAAGGATGCGCTACTGCGTATTCCTGAAGCGAGATGAGGTCCTTGATCGCGGAATCGCGCAGCTTGGCGCCTGTACCGAGGCGTACGCCCCAGACGGCGGCGAGCCTGCGGCCCTCCTCGGAGCCTGCAAGGCTCACGAGAGTGTGCAGCCGCCGCGCCTTGCCGAACACATAGCCGTTCAGGCCTCTCTCCTTGCGGGGAGTCAGGTATTCTTTCATCCTCTTCCTGAAATCGCGCAGTTTCTTGGAATCGACATCCTTGGTGGAGAAATCGACTTCCGGATAAAGCACCCTGACGGAGACATATTGCTCTTCGCTGAGGCCTCCGCACCATATAGGACGCTTGTCATCTCCGAAGAATACCTTGTCAAGATATTTCACAGCCGCTTCTACGGTCTCGCGTGATACTGCACTGACATCGATGTTGCGCTTGCGCAGGCCGGCATAGCGCTCCAGGAGCACGGCAGTGATGATGGGGGAGCTGTCCATTCCCTTGAACCATGCGAATCCACCGTCCGAGTCGCGGCAAGCCATAAGTGCGGCCAGAAGCTCATTATCGGATTTGGTCTTCTCGACCTGCGATCCCAGCCTGGCGGCCATCAGCCTGACATACAGCGCCTCCGAGAGGTCCAGGGCATTCTCCGACGCAGGCTCCGCCTTCGTCGGCAGGGCTTCCTTGACCATTTGCAGCAGCGAGATGTTCCTCATGGCGGCATCTTCGCCGGACACGTTGACGAACTCGCCCTTGAGCTTGGCGAGAAGCCCTTCGAGGGATTCTCCGCTGTGAAGGATGGAGGAATGTGCTTCCGTAAGTGTCTGTACAGCCTTGAAGACCGGTACGCTCACGAATACTGCGTCGGAGCCGTTGCCCTCGCCATCGGCGATGAAGGTGAGCTTGATGCCAAGCTCACTGATGTCCGGGACCTCGATCCCGAGGTCCTCGGACAGGGCTCCGCCCGCCTCCAGCGTCACCGGTTTGACAATGCTGCTGATGGGGGAGCTACCCTTGTAGTCCTTGCCGTCGTACAGGTCGATGCGGAGGCGTCCTGTCAGGGTCTCGTCCACGCTGCTGGACAGCGAGGCCTTGACGAAGTACCGGTCGCCTGCATAGAGGTACTGGGGCTCGACGAGCGAGACCTTGGCCGGGACCGTCACGACCATTTCCTGACGCAGGACGGCATTGTCCATTTCCTTGTCGTGGGCGAAAAGCTGTACGATAAATGTTGACAGTTTGTCCGCCGTGTTGAAATCTAGTGTCATGCGACCGGAAGCATCCGATCGGAGGAAAGGCTCGAACGCCACCGTCTTGGCGAAATCCTCGCGTACGTCGATGTCCGCGCCCATGTCTGCTTCCATCTCCAACGCATCGTCCATCTTGGCCGATGCCGAGGCATAGCCCATGGCTACGGTCTCGCCCAAAGCTTCTTCTTCCAGTGCAAAGGCCTCCGGCATAGGAGCTTCCGCAATCATGTCTACGGAGGCGTTGACCGCGCTCTTGTACATCACGCCGCCGGCCCTTGTGCCGCGCATCATGATCCTGTGGTCGGTGCGGTCCATTCCGGTCGTGGAACGGATATCGACGGAAGGCCCCTCGGGGCCGCGCATCAGTATCCGGCTCCAGCGGTTGGCCATGATTCGTTCGGTGGATTTGTCGAAGACGGTCGCAGCGCATTCGACGCCGGGCTTCGTGCTTATCTCGAATGAATATGCCGTTCCCGGAGCGGTCTTGTCCAGGAAGCGGGTGAATGCGAGCGGAAGCTCGAGCCTCTTCGCGCTGCGGTCGAACTGCCGCGCGAAGGAGAACAGCTTGTAATCCTTGAAATAAATGACATTGACCCTGACTACGTCAGGAGCACTCTCAGGCCATTCGAAACGGACCGTTTCGAGTGAGCCCGTCTTGCCGCGCCGGCCTTCCATGTGGATCGCCTTAGACCCCAGGACGACATTCCCGGTGCCGTAGAACTCCACGACAGCCCATACGGGCCCTTCTGTGGCGCCGATCTGCACCGTGACGGAGCCATCCTTGTCCGATGCCTTGAAAAGGCTTACAACGTCGGCATCCAGCACATTGTCTCCGTCCTTGACCTTCAGGACATCAAATACTGACGTGGATTTGACGTCATTACCGAATACGTCATTGTCCGTGGCGACTGCCTCGAAAACGTAAAGTCCGGAAGGGTAGCCTGAAGTGTCAAGCTCGAGTATATCTCCAGGAGCGGCCTTGCCGGAAGCAAGGACCTTGTCGCCGGACTTCAGCGTATAGTTGATTCTCAGGGACTTGCGGTTCTGGTTGACCCCGGGTGCATAGGCCTCTGTATGGAGACTCAGCTTGATGATGTCTTCAGATACGACGCCCCAGCTATAGTTTTCGTCCGGACGCCAGATGTGCTCTTCAGCCATCCTGACGTCCGCATCTGTGCGGTTCTCCAGGTTGACGGAGAACGGGATCATGCGATGCACCTGCCGACCGGTATTCCATTCTAGGGTCTCGCCGGTAGCATCTGATACGCCCACGCGCACATTATAATAGAGGTATTCTGCCTGTCCCGAGAGGAAGGAGATGGTGAAGCGGCCGTCGCGGTCAGGGTGCAGCACACCCTCGCTGACGACCTTGCCGCCGCCCTCGGTCACCGCGTAGCGGATGTCCGCGGCGGTCAGCGAGTGCCCGGAATAGCTCTTCAGCGTACCCTTGACCTCGATGCTGTCCCCTGGGAAATAGAGGTTCGGGTCCGGGTCGAAACTCAGGTCGAAGGTCGGAAGTATGAAGTCGTCGACACGGATGGAGGCTGCGGCGAGCTGCCGGGTGCCGTCAAGGACGGCGATCCGGAACATGCCGCCGCGCTCCCGCCGCTCTAGGAGGAACTCCCCGGCGGCGGAGCCGAATTCGTTAGTCTTTAATTCTTTGGTTTCGACAAGCTTGCCTTCGGCATCGAAAAGCTTGATGGTCAGTTTCTTGTCCGCCTGTGTATGCAGGCTCTCCCTCCTGTCTCCATAGTACCGGATAACCTTGAAATGGACGGTCTCACCAGGGTTGAAGGCACTGCGGTCGACATAGATGGAGGCATATGTCTGCTCGTCAGGGAGGCTTTTGGTGTTATTCGCGTTGGCAAGACTGCATTCGGGGGTCTTGCGGAGCGTCCCGTCGGTGTCCTTGAGGGAGAAGGCGATGCGGTTCTTCCAACGGTCGGCCAGGAATTTCTCCGTGAAATCCTTGGGAAGATATGTGAATCCCTCTCCGAGGGCGAAATCCTTCAACTCGGCAAGGACCTTGTCCTTATTGTCAAGCAAGGAAATGTCGGCCTTGCGTACCGGCTCACCGCTCTTGGCCCGGGCGACATAGACAGCGTATCCGCGGGCATCCTGCTTCTGGGAAGCGGAGAGCCCGTAACGCCTGTACTCCTCTTCTGAGGAGGTCTTGCCGTCCTTGCACTCGACGGTGTAAGTGCCGTCATCGAAGGCGGGAAGTTGTACCTTGACGGTGTCCTGACGGTAATAGCTCCTGGTGGGGTTGTCAAGCCTGGAGGAGTAGACCGTCTTGTCCTTGTCCTTGACTGTCACCGTGATGCCGGACAGGTTGCGCAGTGAGGCGGTCAGGAGGCCTTCCTCGATGGTGAACCACACTTCCTTGTCGTCCAGCCGTTCGATCAGTGACTCTATCTCGGTGCAGCAGTCTGCGATGTCCTTTTCCTTGCCGGAGAAAGCTTTACGGTCCTTCTCGAAGGCCGAGGCCTTGTCCCGCAGGGTACGGTACTGCTCCGACGTGCCCTTTCCGTCGCGTTCCAATTGCTCGAATTCCTCGGCCAGCAAGGCCTGCCTCGCCATCAGCGAGACAGCCTTGCCGCTATATCTGCGGGCATATTCCTCGAGCCCTTCCTTTTTACGGAAATCATCCCTTAACCATTGGATGCGGGTGAATTCGAGGAATGCCGCGTCAGGATACCTCCCATCGAGAGTCTCCTCCAGCATGTCCGCAGTCCCTTCGACGGTATCTGGGTTCCAGCGGTTCCCAAGGACGAGCGACCAGAGGACATACTCCCAGTCATTGGCGATGCGGTCGATAAGGACTTCCTCATAGATCTCGTTTGCGAGACGGTCGTCATTCTCGTAGAAATCGGTATGACGACCTTTTTCGAGCCTGTCGCGGTTCTTCTTCAGGAATTCGGATTCGTGGGCCAGATGGTAGCGGGAATTGAAATATGTCAGCACCGGCTCATCGAAGGTTTCGATGTCTTTCTGGAACTGGGTATACAGGCTGTCCCGGAGCTTCCAGTTGCGGGAAGATGCGACATCGACATAGGTGTCTCCAGCCCGGTAGAAGTCCCAGGGGAGACGTTCCTTCGTGGCGATCCGTTTGATCTCCTGAAGGACGTCCAGCGCCTTCTGTGGCCTGTCGGCCTTGCGGGCGGCCTCGTAGTCCTTCCAGAGCTTGCTTACCTGCGTGTTGTTCCGTGCGTCTTTCGCACTATTGTTCTCCATTGCTTTCGATCCTGTGAATAAAATGACGGCCAGCGGAATGAGCCATAATATCCGTTTCATCTCTCAGTCGTTTTATGTGGTCTGAAGGCCGCGCAACGCGGCTACGGCTTCAGATACTACAAAAGTGCTGCCACCGATGTAGATAAGGGGCCTGCTGCTGCCTGCAGCCAATCCTGATGCGAGATTGAGACCCGAGGCGACGCTGCCGCCGAGGAGGACCCTGCCAGGGAATGCTGCGGAGAGTTTCTCGAAGAGAATATCTGCCTTCATGGCGCGTGGAGTATCCGGGGCGACGGCGATGTACGTGGCTTCCTGCGGCATAAGCGGGATGATGCCGTCCAGGTCCTTGTCGGCCATGACTCCGTAAACCATTATGATGGAGTCGTAGAGTCCATCGGCCATATATCTCTCCAACTCAGCAAAGTTCCTCGCCAGCGCAGGGGGATTGTGGCCGATATCGCACAGCATGTCCGGATCGCGCTGCAGCATCTCCCAACGCCCATGGAAATCCATCCGGTGTGCGGTGTGGGCTATTGCCTGCAGGATTTCCTCCGTAGGCTCGACCCCAAGTATCTCCAGCACGGTCAGCATCGTCCTGAGATTTTCCTCCTGCCACTCTCCCTTCAGGTCCATCTCCTTCAGAAGTTGTGCTATCCTTCCGGTCCGGTACAGGGTCTGAAAAGCTGGTATTTCCGCGTTCGCTAAAAGCTTTTCAGACCCTGTACCGGACTCGGAAAGCACTTCGGAAGCGAAGACCAAGGGGCAGGGGGCAGCGGCGGCAGCGGCCTCGAAGACGGGCGCGGTCTCCGCGTCGCGCGTGCCGACTACGGCCGGCACGCCGGGCTTGAAGATCCCGGCCTTCTCGCCGGCTATAGCCGCGCGGGTGTCGCCCAGTTGGGCGCAGTGGTCCAGCCCGATGCTCGTGACCACCGTTACCTCGGGCGTAATGATGTTCGTGCTGTCCAGGCGGCCTCCCAGCCCGACCTCGATCACAGCGATATCGACCCTTTCCTTGGAGAACCACCAGAAGGCCATGCCTGTAGTGATCTCGAAGAACGACAGGTTCAACCCGTTGAAATCATCCTCCCTGACGGAAAGGAACTCCCGGACATCCTCCTTGCTGATCAGGTATACGGGATATTCCGAAGCCCCGTCGAGGATGCGCATCCTCTCGCGGAAGTCGAGGATGTGCGGGGAAGTGTACAGGCCGACCTTCAGCCCCGTGGCGGCGATGGCGGAAGCCAGCATGTTGGCCACGGATCCCTTACCGTTGGTACCGGCGACGTGGATGGACCTGAAGTCCCTTGATGGATTGCCCATCATGGCGTCGAACTCCTCCATGTGGGCGAGCCCCGGCTTGTACGCTTCACCGAATCCGGTATTCTGCACCGAAGGGAAACGGACGAAAATCTCATCGAGTTTGTGCTGATATTCAGAGTCGTTCATATCGTTTTCTTGCAACTGATTCCAAATTTAGTTATTTTTACAAAATGATTACCCGCAGCATGGACGAAAAGGTGTCAGCGTTGTTCTCAGAATTCATCATCGACGGTGTCCCGCAGGAGCTTACGCCTGCGCGCATCCTTGATGCGTGCATGGCAGAGGACGGCTCATGGCCGCCCCTTCCCGAGATCGTTCCGGATCCTGTCGTCGATGAGACTGTCGATCCCGCTCCCAAGCCGTGCGACACCGATCCCGCTTGCATCGATGAGTATCTCAAGCGCATCCGCGCCATCAAATCCGCCGCTTTCCCGGTCGCATTCCCCGAGACATACACCAAGTCCCGTATAGCGTGCGCGCTCATCGACGCCATCTGGCGCAAGGGACATTTCCGTCTGGGTGACCTTGCCTTGAGGCTCGACTGGGCCTGGAATCCCCAGCGTATCGGGGACATGGCGGCTTTCTACGCCTCCGTCTCATCCGCCGCGGACTATGTCGATTCGCTGGGAATGCGTCTCTCCGGGTATTCATATACCGTGTCGGAAGGGGAGAGCGACGTGACCGCCGTGCCTTCGCTCGCGGTCCAGCGTCTGGAGACGGACCCGTCCGTCCCGGACGATCCCGACTTCTTCTCGGAGCTCCCTTTCCGTACGGAGCATCCCAGGCTGCGCGTGCAGAATTTCCACCCGTCAAAGCTTTTGCCGGACGCCGCCAGCTGGCTGATATACGTTCCTTTCGAGAATTGCGAGTACCGTCTCGGTGCCTCGCTGCTGGCGCAGGCGCTCGGCTCCTCCGGCGCTGTCGCACCGCAACTTGTCGATCCTGACTATTTCATCGACTGCTACGAGGTCGTGCGCGAACTCGTGGAGGACGGTATCGTCCTGTCCGGCGTGACCGTAGGGCGCGGGGGCCTCATCACGGCCCTCAAGCGCATGGCCGGTCCCAAGGTCGGCGCGAACGTCGAGCTCGCCGGCCTGATGCGCGCCACGGGCGAGAAGGACATCGTCCGCCTGCTTTTTGCTGAGGTCCCGGGCGTAATCTTCCAGATCGCGGATATCGATTACGACTATGTCGATGCCGAGCTCCTGCTCCAGGACATAGCGTTCTTTCCGCTCGGACACGCCGTTCCTGGGGAGTCCGGGATCAACGTGACATCCTCGGACAAGTCCGGTATCCAGAACATCCTGGAGTCCCTCATACGCAGCCAGAGTTCAGAAGGAGAAGACTAACCACATACCATATATGCCAAGATACGCCAATGTCCCTTCGGGGAAGAAATCCCATGGAAAGCCCAAGATATTCGTGCTGGATACCAACATCATCCTGCACGACTACAAGGCTATCCGCAAGTTCCAGGACAACAACATCGTCATCCCGATAGCAGTCATCGAGGAGCTTGACAAGTTCAAGAAAGGAAGCGACGCCCTCGCTTTCAACGCCCGCGGTTTCGTCCGCGAGATAGACCGGCTGACCGAGGGCCGGATGTTCGGCAAGGACGGTGTCCCCATCGGCAAGGGCCTCGGCAAGATCAAGATCGAGCCCAACCATCCGTTCGCCGAAGAATTCAAGGATTTCTTCATGGACGACATCCCGGACCACCGCATCCTCGCCACAGCCATGTGGGTGCGGGACAACAACCCCGGCACGTTCGTCGCCCTCATCACCAAGGATGTCAACCTCCGCATGAAGGCCAAGGCTGCCGGCATGGAAGTCCAGGACTACCTGACCGACAAAGTTGAGGAGGCCAAGGTCGAGGGAGCCACCAAGGAGGTCCAGACCGTCGAGGCCGACCCTGTCGTGCTGCAGGCATTGGCCTACGGCAAGGATACCAGCGTCGACTGGGAAGCCGTCCTCGACTCCGAGCCCAGGCCAAACCAATTGTTCAAGTTCACTTGGAAAGGGTCGGACAAGGATGTCGTCTGCGCGCGCTATGATGCTTCGCGCAAGCGTATTGTCCTTGTCAGGACACGCGAAGCCTACGGCATCCGCCCGCGCAACGACGAACAGAAGTTCGCGATGGACGCCTGCCTGGATCCGAAGATCCAGCTCGTGTCCCTCACCGGAGGCGCCGGTACCGGCAAGACACTCCTCGCCCTGGCGTCCGCCCTTGAGCAGGAGCGCGATTTCGACCAGATCATCCTCTCGCGCCCGACCGTTATCCTGGGCAACCAGGACATCGGATTCCTTCCCGGAGACCAGAAGACCAAGATGAGCCCCTACCTTCAGCCCCTGATGGACAACCTCAACGTCATCAAGGCCCAGTTCCGACCCTCGTCCAAGGAAGCTCTCAAGATAGAGGGCCTGCTCAAGGACGAGAAGCTCGTCATCTCTCCGCTGGCATATATCCGTGGCCGCAGCCTCGGCAAGGCATTCTTCATCATCGACGAGGCGCAGAACCTCACCCCTCACGAGATCAAGACCATCATCACCCGCGCGGGCGAGGGGACCAAGATGGTGTTCACCGGAGACATCTTCCAGATAGACCAGCCTTATCTCGACCAGTGGTCCAACGGACTGACTCACCTGGGCGAGAAAATGACCGGCCAGAAGCTCTTCCAGCACGTGTTCCTGCGCAAGGGTGAGAGGAGCGAACTGTCGGAGATCGCGGCTAAGCTCTTATAAGTGACGATTTATTTTTTAATTAGGCCGGAATGTTGTAAATTCGCGGCCGATTCAATGGAAATATAATAACAAAAAAGACGACGTTATGTTTGAAAGCAAGAAGAGAGTCTATCGTTTCGGCGGAAAGCAGGCCGAAGGCGATGGTACCATGCGCGAGCTCCTTGGTGGAAAGGGAGCCAACCTGGCTGAGATGAGCAGGCTCGGAATGCCTGTTCCCGCCGGATTCACTATCACGACCGAATGCTGCGCCGAGTACTATGCACTTGGTGGCGGATATACCGAAGAGCTCAAGATGGATGTGGGCGCCGCCCTCATCGCCACCGAGAAGATCATGGGCAAGAAATTCGGCGATCCCGAGAACCCGCTCCTTGTAAGCTGCCGTTCCGGTGCCCGCAGTTCCATGCCCGGCATGATGGACACCATCCTCAACATCGGTCTCTGCTCCGATACCATCCCCGGAATGATCAAGAAGACCGGCAACCCGCGCTTCGTGTACGACTCCTACCGTCGTCTCATCATGATGTACTCCGACGTCGTCATGGAGAAGGCCGAGGGCATCGAGCCTGAGGACGGACAGAGCATCCGCCAGCAGCTCGACCGCATGATGGCCGAGCTCAAGGAGGCGAAGGGCTACAAGTCCGACACCGAGATCACCGCCGAGGAGCTCAAGGACCTCTGCGAGAAGTTCAAGGTCAAGGTCAAGGAAGTCCTCGGCGTCGAATTCCCCGACACCGCGAAGGACCAGCTGTGGGGTTCAATCGGTGGAGTGTTCAAGTCCTGGAACGGCAAGCGCGCCATCGCTTACCGCCGTATCGAGCGCATCCCTGATGACTGGGGCACAGCCGTCAACGTCCAGTCCATGGTGTTCGGCAACATGGGTGAGGACTCCGCTACAGGAGTCGCCTTCTCCCGCAACCCTGCCACCGGTGACAACAAGTTCTACGGAGAGTGGCTCATCAATGCCCAGGGCGAGGATGTCGTTGCCGGTATCCGTACCCCCAACCCGCTCAACGAAGCTACCAAGAACGATCATAACAGGAATCTCAAGTCCCTCGAGACTGCCATGCCCGAGGTATACAAGGAGCTCGACGAGATCCGTCTCAAGCTCGAGAACCACTTCCATGACATGCAGGACATCGAGTTCACCATCCAGGAGGGCAAGCTCTGGATGCTCCAGTGCCGTATCGGCAAGCGCACCGGCCTGGCCGCCCTTCAGATGGCCATGGATATGCTCAGCGAGGGGATGATCGACGAGAAGACCGCCATCATGCGCGTCGCTCCCGGCCAGCTCGACGAGATCCTCCATCCTATCCTCAACCCCGCTTCCGAGAAGATCGCCACCAAGTTGGCCCAGGGTCTTCCCGCTTCTCCGGGCGGAGCTGTCGGTACCATCGTATTCACTTCCGAGGCTGCCATGGCTGCCGCGAAGGAAGGCAAGAAGTGCATCCTCATCCGTGAGGAGACCTCTCCCGAGGACATCGAGGGTATGCGTGCCGCATCCGGTATCCTCACCACCCGCGGTGGCATGACTTCCCACGCGGCGCTCGTCGCCCGCGGCTGGGGCAAGTGCTGCATCGTCGGCTGCGAGGCCATGAAGATCAACCTTGAGAAGAAGTCCGTCACCTTCTGCGAAGGCGGAAAGGCCTACAAGGAGGGCGAGTGGATCTCCCTCAACGGTACCAAGGGTCTTGTGTACGGTGAGAAGATTGAGACCATCGATGCTTCCGAGAATCCTCTCTTCATCAACTTCATGGCTATCGTCGACAAGTATCGCAAGCTTGGTATCCGTACCAACGCCGATACTCCTGAGGACGCCGCCAAGGCCCTCTCGTTCGGCGCCGAGGGTATCGGCCTCTTCCGTATCGAGCACATGTTCTACGGCAAGAATTCCGAGACTCCTCTTGCCAAGCTCCGCAAGATGATCATGTGCGACACCGACAAGGAGCGCAAGGCCGCCCTTTCCGAGCTTGAGCCGTTCATCAAGGCCGCCGTCAAGAGCACCCTGCGTATCATGGACGGCAAGCCCGTCGTGTTCCGTCTGCTTGACCCGCCTCTACATGAGTTCGTTCCCAAGTCCGAGGACAAGAAGGTCGAGCTCGCCAAGGAGCTTGACGTGACCGTCGAGGAGATCGAGAAGCGCGGCGAGAGCCTGCACGAGATCAACCCGATGATGGGTCTGCGCGGCGTGCGTCTGCATGTCACCTATCCTTTCATCGCCGAGACCCAGTACAGGGCCATCTTCACCGCCACTGCCGAACTGATCAAGGAAGGCCTCACCCCGATGCCTGAGATCATGATCCCCGTCACCATCTCCGCCCGTGAGCTCAGCTTCCAGAAAGCTATCTGCGACCGCGTCAAGGCCGAGATCGAGGGTCGTACCATGACCGCCATCTACTACAAGTTCGGAACCATGATCGAGATCCCTCGCGCAGCCCTCACCGCCGACAGGATGGCCCGTGCCGCCGAGTTCTTCTCCTTCGGTACCAACGACCTCACCCAGATGACCTTCGGCTTCTCGCGTGACGACGTCGGCACCTTCATGGGTGACTACCTTGGCAACAAGATCCTCGACGACGATCCGTTCCAGACCATCGACACCAAGGCCGTCGGCCGTCTCGTCGAGTACGGTATCCAGGGCGGTCGTTCCCGCAGGCCCGACCTCAAGTGCGGCATCTGCGGCGAGCACGGCGGCGATCCCGCTTCGATCGAGTTCTTCAACAAGATCGGTGTCGACTACGTCAGCTGCTCACCTTTCCGCGTGCCTATCGCCCGCCTCGCCGCGGCCCAGGCCGTCATCAAGCAGAACGCTTAAGCATTTCAGATACTAGAAAAGCCCGGCAGGATTCTGCCGGGCTTTTCTTATTGTTTCAAGGGTTATTCTTCGTCGTCTTCGAAAAGGAATTCTCCGTTGTAGCTGATGGAGTCGCGGTTCCTGGACTGGACGAGAAGCGAGGCGCTGCCGCCCAGGGAGAAATGGAAGGTGTAGACATGGGTATCCTCGTCCGTCCTGATCAGCAGGCGGACGGTGTAGGATCCGTCATCGTCGCGGTAAATGGCCTTCTCCTCGATGTCCGACTCATAGTTGAGGGCGTGGCCGCCTCCATAGGGAACGTTCCAGGCGCGGCCCGAGTAAGGCAGGTGGGAGATGATGTGGTCGCCCTTGACGGTGACCGAGTAGTTGGTCACGTGCCTGGGCGCCATCTGCAGGGGTATCATCTGGCGTATCTCCATCTTGAAGTCTCCGCTCTCGATGGACTCGCGGATGACCTGGGCTTCGCGCTCCTGGCGCACAAGCCTGTCTTCGCGGCTTTCCAGCAGTACTCCGCAGCCCTGGAGGAGGAAAGCTCCCAGCAAAAGTGTTATCAATGCAGTCCTTTTCATATCGATTGGTTTTAGGATTGTTTGTGGCAAAAGAAGTGCCAGAGGACGACTCCGACGGCGACGCTGACGTTGAGGGAGTGCTTGGTCCCAGCCTGGGGGATCTCGAGGGACATGTCCGAGGCATCCACTACATCCTGGCGGACCCCCTCGACTTCGTTGCCGAAAACGAGGGCGAAGCGGCCGCCTGGCACGGGCCGGAAGGCGTCGAGCCCGACCGAATGGACGGTCTGCTCGACGGCCACTATCGTGTAGCCGGCTTCCTTGAGCCGGGCTATGGCCTCCAGCGTGTCGGAGACATGCTCCCACGGCACGCTGTCCTCGGCGCCGAGGGCGGACTTATGGATCTCGGCCGACGGCGGCACAGCGCAGATGCCGCACAGCCAGACCTTGTCGGCCTTGAAGGCATCGGCTGTCCGGAAGGCCGACCCGACATTGTGCGCGCTGCGGATATTGTCCAGCACAACGACCATCCCTGACTCCGGGAGTGCCCTGTATTCTTCGGGGCTGACGCGACCGAGTTCGATGTTCAATAATTTTCTGTCCTTCATGTTTACAAAGGTAGTAAAAAAGGGAATTTATCATTATCTTTGATGCCCGAAACAGGTATTGGTTTTATGAAACAGGATCTTCAAGTTTTCGACCTGATCCGCAAGGAAAGGGACAGGCAGGCCTCCGGCCTCGAGCTCATTGCCTCTGAAAATTACGTGAGCAACTATGTGATGGAAGCCATGGGCTCCATCTGCACCAACAAATACGCCGAAGGCTACCCCGGCAAGAGATATTACGGCGGGTGCCAGGTTGTCGACCAGATAGAGCAGCTCGCCATCGACCGTCTCTGCAAGATCTATGGCGCCGAGTATGCCAACGTCCAGCCCCATTCCGGAGCCCAGGCCAACATGGCCGTCATCATGGCATGCCTCCAGCCCGGTGACACCTTCATGGGTCTCGACCTTTCCCAGGGCGGCCACCTTACCCATGGCTCTCCCGTCAACGCTTCCGGCATCCTGTACAAGGCCGTAGCTTATGGCCTCAATCCCGATACGGGCCTCATCGACTATGATGACATGGAGGCCAAGGCCCTCGAGCACAAGCCCAAGCTCATCATCGGCGGCGCTTCCGCCTATTCCCGCGAGTGGGACTACGAGCGCATGCGCGCCATTGCCGACAAGGTCGGCGCCCTCCTCTGGATCGATATGGCACACACCGCCGGTCTCATCGCGGCCGGTCTGCTGAAGAATCCCGTGCAGTACGCCCACATCGTGACCTCCACGACGCACAAGACCCTCCGCGGTCCCCGCGGCGGCATCATCCTCATGGGCAAGGACTTCGACAATCCCTGGGGTCTCACCACCCCGAAGGGCGTGCTGAAGAAGATGAGCCAGATCCTTGACTCCAGCGTGTTCCCCGGCGTGCAGGGCGGACCGCTCGAGCATGTCATCGCCGCCAAGGCCGTGGCCTTCTACGAGGCCATGCAGCCCGAGTACCTCGATTACCAGAAGCAGGTCATCGCCAATGCCCAGGCCATGTGCAAGGCTTTCCTCGACAGGGGATACCACGTGGTCTCAGGAGGCACTGACAACCACCTCATGCTCATCGACCTCAGGAACAAGTTCCCCGAGGTGTCCGGGCGTGTCGCTGAGAAGGAGCTCGAGAAGGCTGACATCACGCTCAACAAAAACATGGTTCCGTATGACAGCCGCAGTCCTTTCCAAACTTCCGGCTTCCGTATCGGCACTCCTGCCGTCACTTCCCGCGGCTTCGTCGAGAAGGACATGGAGGATATCGTCGACCTGATCGACACCGTCCTCTCATCCTGCTCGGACCATATCGCAGCGCTTACCCTCAAGAAGGGCGAGGAGCCCACTGCAGAGCAGGAAGCGTCGCTCTACGAGCACAGGGCTGTCATCGAGAAAGTTGCTGCCAAGGTCCACCAGATGACTGCCGGTTATCCGCTTAACAAGTATTAGTGACATTTTGTCAGTCTGTGGCGGCTGGCACATACTTTGATTTTTATAGAGCGTTCCCGGGATTGCCGGGGACGCTTTTTTGAAATCAATTCAAAACTATAACATCATGATCAAACCTTTGGCAGACAGAGTGGTCATCGAGCCTCAGGAGGCTCAGACCAAGACTGCGTCGGGACTTTACATCCCCGACACGGCAAAAGAGAAACCCCAGCAGGGGACGATTGTGGCCGCAGGCCCCGGAAAGAAGGACGAGCCCATGGAAGTGAAGGTGGGTGACAAGGTCCTCTACGGCAAGTATGCCGGCACCGAGGTGACTGTGGATGACAAGAAGTACCTCATCGTCAAGCAGTCTGATATCCTGGCAATCATTTAACGATAGGAGATAAGCATTATGGCAAAAGAGATAAAGTTCGACGTGGATGTCCGCGCCAAGATGAAGGAAGGAGCTGATGAGCTCGCCAACGCAGTGAAGGTGACACTCGGTCCCAAGGGCCGCAATGTCGTCATCGACAAGAAATTCGGAGCCCCCCAGGTGACCAAGGACGGTGTGACCGTCGCCAAGGAGGT
>ONNK01000070.1 GCA_900319185.1 uncultured Bacteroidales bacterium | reverse complement strand
CCCAGCGCAGCCATCCCGTGTTCGACGAGCAGAACAAGCCCGTCCTGCTGATGGAGAACGGAGAGGATTTCAGCACGCTGGAGAACATCCCCGCCATCCGTCGCAGCACCAGTAACGAGAAATAGTATGGAAAGAAGAACCAGAGTGAGATTCGCGCCGTCCCCGACCGGCCCCCTGCACATGGGCGGGGTCCGGACGGCGCTCTACAATTACCTCTTCGCCAAACAGCGCGGCGGAGACTTCATCCTCCGTATCGAGGACACGGACTCCAACCGCTTCGTGCCCGGGGCCGAGGAATACATCATCGAAGCGCTGAACTGGTGCGGCATCGTGCCCGACGAGGGCGTTGATGCCGACGGCCGCGTAGTCGAGACTGCGTCTGATCGCCACCCGCACGCGCCGTACCGGCAGAGCCAGCGGCGCGGCATCTACCGCAAATACGCCGAGCAGCTCATAGCCAACGGCTATGCCTACTACGCCTTCGACTCCTCGGAGGATCTCGAGGCTGCGAGGGCGGCGGCAGAAGGCCGCGGAGAGACTTTCACCTACAACCAGAAGTCCCGTCTCTCGCTCTGCAACTCCCTGACGCTGAGCCCAGAAGAGACCCAGCGCAGACTTAAGGAGACAACCAACTGGACCATCCGTTTCAAGATGCCGGAGAATACCGTTGTGGCCATGGACGACATGATCCGCGGACACATCGAGGTCAATACTGACACCCTGGACGACAAGGTCCTCTGGAAGCGCGCCGACGAACTGCCGACATACCATCTAGCTAATATCGTTGACGACCATCTCATGGAGATCACCGAGGTCATCCGCGGCGAGGAGTGGCTGCCTTCCCTGCCCCTGCACTACATGCTCTACAAGGCATTCGGCTGGGAGGAGACGCGGCCGCGCTTCGCGCACCTGTCGCTGCTGCTCAAGCCCGTCGGCAACGGCAAGCTCAGCAAGCGCGACGGAGACAAAATGGGATTCCCGGTTTTCCCGCTGCGGTGGGTCAATGCCGAAGGAGAGGCCTCTCACGGATACCGTGAGGACGGTTATTTCCCTGAGGCGTTCGTGAACATGCTTGCCATGCTCGGCTGGAACCCCGGCGACGACCGCGAGTTGTTCTCCATGGATGAGCTGATCCAGGCTTTCTCGATGGAGAAGGTCCAGAAGGCCGGAGCCAAGTTCAACCCTGACAAGGCCAAATGGTTCAACAAGGAGTACCTCAGGATGAAATCCGACGAGGAACTGACCGACCTTTTCGTGCCAATCCTCGAGGCTGACGGTATCAAGGTAACTGGCTGCTACAAGTGCCCTGTGAGCCATGATTTCGCCGCAAGCTCAGTATCGAAAAACTATGTCAAGGGCGTGGTGGCGCTAATCAAGGAGCGCGCCACGTTCGTTGCCGACTTCTGGACCATCGCACCGTACCTTTTCAAGGCTCCGCAGGAGTACGTGGAGAAGGACGTCGCGAAATTCTGGAAAGAGGAGAATTATACGCTGGCCTACAAGGCCGCGGAGCACATGGCCTCGTACGAAGGCCCCTGGACGGCCGAGGCCGTCGGGACCGAGCTCGAGGAGTTCATCCGCGGCAACGAGTGGCCTATGGGCAAGGTGATGAACTGCCTGCGCCTGGCGCTTTCAGGCGCCTCCAGCGGGCTCGGCATCGCCGATATCCTTTCCTTCATCGGGAAGGAGGAATTCCTGTCCAGGATGGCCCGGGCAGGGGAAAAGTTGGGTAAATAAGCTTTTTGCTATGAAGATAGGTATCTGCTCGGATCACGCCGGAGTCGAGTACAAGGCCCGGCTGATCTCGTACCTTCTCGGGAAGGGGTACGAAGTGGTGAATTTCGGTACGGACAGTACCGAGAGCATGGACTACGCCGATGTGGCGCATCCGCTGGCTTCCGCCGTCGAGAACGGCGAGGTGGACCGCGGCATCGCGCTCTGCGGCACCGGCAACGGCATGGCGATGACGCTCAACCATCATCGCGGCATCCGCGCCGGCCTCGCATGGAACACCGCCGTCGGCAAGCTCGTCAAGGAGCACAACGACGCCAACGTGCTGGTCATGCCGGCGCGCTTCATCAGCTACCGCATGGCGGTCAGTATCGTGCGCGCATGGCTGCTGACCGAGTTCGCGGGCGGCAGGCACAAGAGGCGGATCGACAAGATCCCCGTGTAAGCCGGAGCTCCCGGCTTTTCGGCTTTTGGCTTTATGGCGGCGCTGGTGGCTTATCGGGGCCTGACCCTGACGGAGAACATCGACGACTACCCGGAGGGGATCATCCTTCCGGTGGACAAGCCATACAGGTGGACCTCCGCGGACGTCATCCGTAAGGTCAAGTACCAGGCCATCAAGCATTTCCACAAGAAGAACCTCAAGGTAGGACATGCCGGTACGCTGGACCCCCTGGCGACCGGCGTTCTGCTCGTGTGCATAGGAAAGGCCACCAAGCTGGCCGAGGAACTGCAGGCTTCGCCGAAACAGTACCTGGCCGGCGTTACCTTCGGGGCCACCACCCCCTCATACGACCTGGAGAAAGAGATTGACCAGCTGTTCCCGCTGGACGGGGTGTCCGAGGCGGCGCTGCGGTCCGTGCTGCCCGACTTCGTCGGCGAGCAGGACCAGGTCGCGCCGCTCTTCTCGGCCAAGTCCGTCGACGGCGTCCGCGCCTACGAGATGGCCCGCAGGGCCTACCGCGAGGCGCAGCGCACCGGCACGGCCTTCGACCATGCCGCCACCGACCTCCTCTCCCGGCAAAGGATCAACATCTACTCACTTGAACTTGAGAGATTCATCCCAGCCTCTTCCTCTATCTGTCTGCCCCCTCCGAACAGTTTGACTCCTCACGATGACTTTGTTCCCAAAGCCGAGGGTATGGGTCCCGAAAATTGTGCCACCCTCGGCAACATAAGAGGGAGGGGCCCATCGCCTGCGATGGGAGGGGCCGAACGAAGTGAGGCATTTTCGGGACCTATACCATCGGCTGGAGATGGAAACGGCAGAAACAACAGGATCCACGTGGCGGATATATCGGCTTATGATCTGCCGACGGCTATGGTGCGGGTGGATTGCTCGAAAGGCACGTACATACGTGCCCTGGCGCGCGACCTGGGCGAAGCCCTGGGCAGCGGCGCCTTCCTCAGCAGCCTCCGCCGCACCCGCAACGGCGGCATCCCCGTCGAGGACGCCCTCTCCCTCCCGGACGCCCTCTCAATACTCCAGTAGCAACCTCTGCGCAGGACAGATTCCTTCCGTCGGACTGCTCATCTACTCCGCAATATCCATCAAGAGCACTTTCTGCATTTCAGGGCAGTTTTTACGGCAGATGCGGGATTGTAATCCCGCATCTGCCGCGTTTTTGCACCTGAGAGGCACATTATGCGCTTGAATGGATTCGAGTCTGAAATAGCGAGTATCTACGTTGTCCATTTCCCCACGGTCACCGGGCGGAACAGTTGGTAGTCTCGCAGAATAAGCATATATTTGGGATAAGCATTATGTCCCATCTTATCTTGAATACAATGAAAAGATCCGTCATTACGGCCATCGCGCTTTTGGCCGCAGCCTCCACCGCTTTCGCTGACAACATCCGCTTTGCGTCGCATCCGTCGCTTTCCCCGGACGGGAAGCAGATTTACTTCAGTTACGACGGAGACATCTACTCCGTGTCCGTCGGGGGCGGGCAGGCGACGGCCGTCATCACGATGCCGGGCGTCCAGGACTCGCCCCTCGTCTCCCCCGACGGGAAATGGCTGGCTTTCAGCTCCGACATCCAGGGCAACAACGATGTCTATGTCGTGCCCGTCGGGGGCGGCCAGGCCGTCCAGCTGACGTTCCACGAGGCGCCGGACGTCCCGGTCAACTGGTCTCCGAAGTCGGACTTCATCTATTTCGAGTCCACGAGGGCGAGCGCCCGCAGGACCACCTTCAAGGTGGCCGTGGGGGGTGGCACGCCGCAACTGATGTTCGAGGGGTATTTCAATACCATCGTCAACCTGACTGAGAATCCCAAGACCGGGGAGTTCCTCTTCAACGAGTCGATGGAGAGCATCAGTTTCCCGACCCGCAAGCGCTATGTCGGCGACCACAATCCCAACATCAAGTGCTGGAATCCCCGCTCGAAGACCTACACCGAGCTGACCGACTACATCGGCAAGGACCAGTGGCCGATGGCCGACAAGGACGGCAACATCTACTATGTCAGCGACGAGCTCAACAAGGAGTCGAACATCGTCAAGTATGTCAAGGGCGGAAAGCCCCAGCAGCTCACCACCTTCGACAAGTCTGTCCAGTATCCGTCCATCGCACATAATGGTTCTGCCATCGTTTTCCTGAAGGACTACGAGATACATGTCCTTGAGCCTGACTCCGGTAAAGTATCTGTCCCTCAGATCAGTATAGCTTCCGGCAACGTCGAGGTGCGCAGGTCGTTCGAGGGGCAGACGCCCACCGCCGCGGATGTGTCTCCCGACGGTAAGAAGTTCGCCCTGGTCATCCGCGGCGGGCTCTACATCTCCGACACGAAATGCAAGTATCTGAAGAAGCTCGACACTCCCGCAGACGAGCGTGTGGACCAGGTGGTATGGGACAACGACAGCAAGACCGTCTATTACACAAGGACGGACAAGGGCTGGACCAATCTCTACAGCATCGCGGCCGACGGCAGCGAAAAAGAGATGCCGGTATTCCTTTCGGAAAACAACACCAAGAGCATGGCCGTCGACAAGAAGCGCGAGAAGCTCGCCTTCATCGACGGCAGCCACGCAGTGATGCTGCACGACATGAAGGCCGGTACCACCGTCAAGATAGCTGAGGCCGAATTCTGGTCATACCAGACTTATGACTTCGCTTTCTCGTATGACGGCAACTGGCTGGCCTTCGACGCCATGCACATGTTCGAGTCGGACATTTTCCTCTACAACCTCAAGGACGGCAGCCTGAGGAACTTCACACACTCTGCATCCTTGGAAGGAACCCCTGTTTTCACCCCTGACGGGAAATACATGTATCTGCTGGCCAACCTCACAGCCACGTCTTTCCCGAGAGGGGCAAGGCCTTCGCTATACAAGCTTCCCCTGCAGAAATATGACACCCCCTTCAAGTCGGAAAAGGTCGACGAGCTGTTCAGGGACAAGAAGGACGAGCCGAAGAAGGACTCCGTCGTCACGATAGATTTCAAGGACATCCATGAGAGGATGACCCGCGTCGAGCGTGAAGGCAGCCAGGGAAGCCCGTACATCTATACCGCCAAGGGTAAGGACTACTTGCTTTACCGCTCCATGGGAGCCGGGGCTCCTGGAGTGTTCTCCCTTGAGATCTCCGATCCGGATGCAAAGCCCAAGCAGGTCAAGGACCTGACAGGAGGGTCTTTCTTCAGCTGCAAGGACGCATTGTACTGCCTGTCCTCCGGTGCCATCTACAAAGTGGACCCGGCTGCTGCAACCGCGACCAAGACCGAGGTCAAGAAAGCCGTGGAGGTCGTGTTGGACAACGAGTTCAGGCAGATGTTCTACGAAGCCTGGGCTGCGCTCGAGCAGAATTATTATGACGTAAACTTCCACGGGGCAGACTGGTACGCGGTCAGGGATCATTACGCATCGCTGCTGCCCTATGTGAGGACCCGTGCCAACCTCAGGACCCTTCTCGCCGACCTTCTGGGCGAGCTGAACTCATCGCACATGGGGTTCACTTCCAACGGTTCGGAGGAGAAAAACGAGACCAGGACCCATACCTATTGTACGGGTATCATTTTCGACAACGCTTCGCCGTACAAGGTGTCCGGAATCCTGGCCGACTCCCCTGCTGACAAGCACGGGATCGACGTGAGGAAGGGCGACGAACTCGTCGCAGTGAACGGGGTGCGGGTCGACAAGGCACAGAACCGCGAGAAATACTTCTCCGGCGCAGTGCAGATGGATGAGTTGAAACTCACGTTCAGCAGAGGCGGCAAGGAGTTCGATACCAAGGTCCATGTCACGGATGCCTCCGTCATCAAGACGCTGGCTTACAAGGAATGGGAGGAAGAGCGCGCGGACATCGTATCCGACAGGACCGGTGGTCGGGTCGGATACATCCACATGCGCGCAATGGGCGCGGACGACCTCGAATCGTTCCTGCTCAAGATGCACACTGAAGTGTATGACAAGGACGCTCTCATCCTTGACCTGCGCTACAACAACGGCGGCAACGTACACAAGGAGGTGATCGACTTCCTGCGCGGCCAGGGACATTTCGAATGGGCATATCGCGACTTCCCGAGGACCACACATCCCAATGTCGCGCCCGGCGACAAGCCCATCGTCGTGCTGGTCAACGAGCACAGCCTCTCCGATGCCGAGGTGACGTCCAACGGCATCAAGACTCTCGGCATCGCCAAGCTTGTCGGCACGGAGACCTACCGCTGGATCATCTTTACTTCGTCCGTACGCCTGCTGGACGGCTCCACCTGCCGCCTGCCGGCCTGGGGCTGCTACAACGTCATCGACGGCTCAGACCTGGAGAATACCGGCGTCAAGCCGGACATCTATGTCAAGAACACCTTCAAGGACAGGCTCGAAGGGAAGGATCCGCAGCTCGACGCCGCCATCGCCGAAGTGCTCAAGGAAATGAATTAATTAATCGGACTTTTTAACAAAAACGCCCGCAGACCGTCTTATAATAAAGATTTCGCTTATGAAAAAGACAGCCATACTCCTCCTGGCGCTGGCCGCAATCGGCTTCAGCTCCTGTAACACAGACTATTACGAGCCTGTTTTCGGTATAGACAACCTCCCGACGGTGATACCCGCAGAAGGCGGGACCTATATGATCCACTACGACTATGCTTACTACGATACCAAGGCAGACGTCAAGTATTTTGACTGGCAGTACCGCATCATCGTAGACGGACAGATAGCCTCCGTGACCGACGTAGCCGGCTCCAAGGGCAATTCCATCCCCGTCAACATCGCTCCGAACAGGCACAATTATCCTAAGTCCATCCTCGTCGAAGCGAGCACGCATGTTAAGATGTACGACGAAGACTGGTGGGGCGACTGGACTCCGATCTGTTCAGGGGTACAGCTGGCCTATTAAATAAGCTTGTATTCCTTCAATTCGCGGGCGAGGGTGCGATGGTCGGGACAGACGCTCTCGAGAAGGGCGTGGAACTCCTGGCCGTGGTTCATGTAGCGCAAGTGGCAGAGCTCATGCAGCATGACATAGTCGCGCAGGTGTTCCGGGATACGCATCAGGTTGAGATTGAGGTTGATGTTGCCGAGTTCGGAGCAACTGCCCCAGTTGGAGACGTTGTGCTTGATGCGGACCTTGTTGTAGGTGAAGCCATGGAGGGCGGCGAGCTCGGCCAGGCGTGGCGGCAGGGCCGCCTTGGCCTGGATGCGCAGCCGCTCCACCTCTGCGGCCTGTTCGGCCGTCAGGGGTTTTCTTTTGCGCCTGCGTCTGCGGATAAAGAAAAACATAGTGTCGGAGTTCCTGGGCAAAGATACTGTTTTTAGGAGAAAGCTGGAACAATTTATGCAGTTCCATGCCCGGACCATTCAGACTGACAAGATGACACCCAAGGATATCGAGAAATACCAGAACCGGTACAACGAACAGGACTTCCTCAAGAAAGTCACCAGAGCCGCCAGAAAGGCCGGCATCAAAGTCGTATATCTAGCCCTTGTTTTGTACTATGTCCTGAAAAGTCCCAAGGTCAAGACTGCCGACAAAGGCAAGATCTGGGGCGCGCTGGGATATTTCATCCTGCCGATAGACATCATCCCCGACTTCATCCCGGTAGCAGGATATACCGACGACCTGGCAGCCCTGCTCTGGGCATTCTACGCGGTGGCCAAGAACGTCACTCCGGAGATAGAAGCCCAGGCCAAGCAGAAACTGCATGACTGGTTCGGCGACTACGACGAAGCGGAGATCACAATTGAAAAGAATCCTAAGGATGGCGGCGATGTCGACGTCCAGGGCTGATGCCTAAAAGACCTTCGCAGTAACGTCGGAGATCATGTCCTTTCTGTCCTCCGACTCCTCCATGTATGATTTGTCCAGTTTGAGTTCACCGGGCTTCTGGCCCGACGTGACGGTACCGGTGTAAGTAACTACGCTGTTTCCGTTATAGGTAGCCTCGAGATAGACGCGGTAAGTGCCCTTGGCAACCGGTTTCCCGGCCTGGTCGGTGAAATCCCAGGTGAATGTCTGAACGCCGCTCTGGGCAGGCGTAGCACCGGTGAAGGCGTCCATTTGCTCGTCCGTGAGGTTCTCGGCACCAACGTGTTTCACCCAGGTAGGCATGCACGAAGTGCGGTATGTGTAGCCGCGCGCAGGCTTTGAGCCGTCGCGGCTGCGGCCCTTGGACGTGAATTCGGTGACGAAGAGCGTCTTGACGACCTGGCCGGAGGCGTTCTCGATCCATACGGCATACTGGTTGGAGCCAGGACCGGCTTGCTTGGTATAGTTGAAGGACAGTTCAAGCGTTCCGGGCTTCCCAAATTAGGACCAGCTATGGTTCAGGTTGTATTATGCCTTTTGTCAGAGCGGACGGAAGGAATAACCGAGACGGAAAAGCTCGATGGAAGCGCCGATCTGGTACATGACCTTGACGCTGCGGATCAGCACGTAGTACGCCTCGACGCTCTGTGACTCGAAGCCCTCGCGGCGGATGAGCGTGAGGACCAGCGCCGCGCAACGGCTTAGCATCGAGCTGACGGCCTTGGCTTTATCGGAGTCCAGGGCATAGCCTAGTACGTCCCTGAGGACATGCTCGTCCAAGTCGTCATAACCCCTTCGGCCATAATACGAAACGTATGTGTCGGCTGAATGCCTCCGCCAGTCCTCGTCCCAGTGGCGGGCGACGCCCATTCCGAGGAAAGCCGCCCATGCCAATGATGCCTCAGGATATTCGTTGAACTCATGGACGGCGTCAATCATGTATTCGCGGGCGAATTCGTCCCACTTGGCATCGATGTCGTCCGAGCGGAGCAGCTGTCCGTTCATCATCTCGTATTCAGTACAGAGTTTTATGAGTTCCCTCCTCAGGCTGGCCTCGAACCTGTCGTATGTCGCTATCCTGCTGTCGTCCATTGCTTACCTTGAATTTGCTGGCTGCAAAGATAGCAATTCCGCCGATTATTCTTACATTTGTCTACACCCCGCCCGCAATTCTGAACAAAAACGCTGATTTCGTGCAGAAACGGCTGAAATAAGGACAATTCTGAACAAAAACCGCGGTTTTGTTCAGAAACGGATGTCAGGCAGGGAGAAAGAGTATGGGAAAAGGAGAATTTGAACTGATAGGCTGGATAAAGGAGCAGTTCGAGGTGCCGGAAGGGATCCTGGGCATCGGGGACGACTGCGCGGTCATACCCCAGAGGGACGGGCTGGAGACGCTTGTCACTACCGACATGCTGGTGGACGGGATACATTTCCTGATGGAGGACATCGACCCCTACAGCCTGGGGTGGAAATCTGCTGCGGTAAACCTCAGCGACATAGCCGGAATGGGCGGGAAGCCGGTCGGAACCTTCCTCAGCACCGCCCTTCCTAAAAGTATCCCCGACGGTTTCACCGAAGAATTCATACGTGGATACAAGGATATATCCGACCGTTTCAACTGCCCCCTGCTTGGCGGAGATACAACCGCTGCCAAGGACCGCCTGTGCATCAGCGTCACGGTGCTGGGCAGCTGCGGGGCAGGGCAGTCGCTGAAGCGCTCCGGTGCCCGGACGGGCGACCTCGTCTGCGTGACGGGCACGCTCGGCGATTCGGCCGCCGGCCTGAGAATCATCCTTGAGGGTCACTCGGAGCGGCAGGAGTTTTTAATCGGACGTCATTACCGGCCCGTGCCACGGGTAGCGGAGGGGCAGAAATTGGCCGCGACGACAGGGATTGGCGCCTGCATGGACATTTCTGACGGCATAGGATCCGACCTGAGGCATATTCTTGAGGCCTCAGGTGTCTCGGCGAGCGTCGACGTCCGGAGCCTGCCGCTTTCAGCGGAGCTCCGGGACCTTTGCGCGCGCCGCGGCTGGGACGCCGCCGAGCTGGCCCTAGACGGCGGCGAAGATTATGAACTCCTGTTCACCTGCCGCCCGGGCACACCCGTCAGCATCCCCCACACCGTCATAGGAGAGATCATCGCCGCCCCGGATGGGTCGGATCCGGCGGTACCCGTCATCATTTGGGAAGGTACCGACAGGGATTTCACCGGATTCAGGCACTTCTGAAAAGGGGGATTTTCTTTCATTTTTAGTTCACATTCGTACACTATCGGTAGTTGACGCCCTTTCTCCTTAGGAGAAAAGGGAAAAAAACTTATATTTGTAGATACACACGGAACGAAAACCAATGACAACGATATGAAAAATCACAGAAGACTCATCGTACTGGCGTTTACACTCATCGCCGGCATCAGCCTGTCGGCACAGACCAAGATCCACGTCAAGGACGCGGAAGCCAACGGCCAGATCATTCCCAAAGAGATCTACGGACAGTTTTCCGAGCACCTCGGCAGCTGCATCTACGGCGGTCTGTGGGTAGGCAAGGACTCCCCCATCCCCAACAAGGACGGCTACCGCCTCGACGTGCTCAACGCGCTCAAGGAGCTCCAGGTCCCCGTCATGCGCTGGCCGGGCGGATGCTTCGCCGACGACTATCACTGGATGGACGGCATCGGTCCCCTCTCCAAGCGCGCCAAGATCAGCAACAACAACTGGGGCGGCACCCTCGAGGACAACAGCTTCGGCACGCATGAGTTCCTCAACCTTTGCGAGCTGCTCGACTGCGAGCCCTATATCAGCGGCAACGTCGGAAGCGGCACTCCCGAGGAGATGGCCAAATGGGTCGAGTACATGACCTCCTCCAGCCACAGCACAGTGGCCGAGATGCGCCGTGAGAACGGCCGTGACGAGCCCTGGAAGGTCAAGTATCTCGGCATCGGCAACGAAGCCTGGGGCTGCGGCGGCAACATGACCCCGGAGTACTACTCCAACCTCTTCCGCCGCTACACCACCTACACCCGCGACTACAACGGAAACCGCCTGTACAAGATCGCCAGCGGCGCCTCCGATACTGATTACAACTGGACCGAGGTCTGCATGCAGAACATCGGCGACAAGATGGACGCCATCGCCGTCCACTACTACACCTGCATGACCTGGACGGGCAGCAAGGGCTCCGCCACCAACTTCACCGACCAGGAATACTACCGTGCCCTCGGCCGTGCGGTCGCCATCGAGCCCTGCATCCAGAAGCACATCGCCATCATGGACAAGTACGACCCCGAATGCAAGGTCGACCTGCTCGTGGACGAGTGGGGCACATGGTGGGACGTCGAGCCCGGTACGGATCCCGGCCACCTCTTCCAGCAGAACACCATGCGTGACGCCATCGTCGCCGCCGTGTCCCTGGACATCTTCCACAAGTACACCCGCCGCATCAAGATGGCGAACATCGCGCAGGTGGTGAACGTCCTCCAGTCGATGATCCTCACACGTGACGACCAGATGGTCCTCACCCCGACTTATCACGTCTTCGAGATGTATAAGGTCCACCAGGACGCCGAGTTCATCCCCGTGGAGTACAGCACCACCGAGATAGCCAACAGCGACAAGGGGCCCGTCCCTTCACTCAGCGCCACTGCATCCCGCAAGGGTGACATCATCAACGTCGACATCACCAACATCGACCTCAAGAACGACCAGGAGGTCCTCCTCACCTGGGACGACCTCGGAAAGGTCCGCAAACGTGACGTCTCCGCCCGCATCCTCACCGCCAAGAAGATCACCGACTGCAACGAATTCGGCAAGAAGGCCAAGGTCGCTCCCGAGGCTTTCAAGGACTACAAGGTGACCAGCGACGGCATCGAGATCAAGGTTCCCGCCATGTCCATCATCGCAATCGAAATCAAATAACCAACAATCGATATGAAACACATCAAAACCGTACTTGCAGCCGCGATGGCGATCCTCGCCGTCGGCTGCGCCAAAAAGGAAAGCGGCCTGACCAAGTCCGGTCTCGACCCGCAGAATTTCGTAAACGAATACAACGGACAGCCCACCGCCCTCTACACCCTCACCAATGCCAACGGCATGGAGGTGTGCATCACCAATTTCGGTGGCCGTATCGTCTCCATCATGGCTCCTGACAAGGACGGCGCCTTCAGGGACGTAGTCCTCGGTTTCGATAAGGTCTCCGACTATTTCCCGGAGAACAACTCCAGTGACTTCGGCGCCTCCATCGGCCGCTATGCCAACCGCATCGCGGGCGGAAGCTTCGAACTCGACGGCGTCACCTTCGATCTCCCCAAGAACGACGGCGAGAATACCCTGCACGGCGGTCCTACCGGCTGGCAGTACCAGGTATACGAGGTCGTGGAGGCCGATGCCAGCCACATCAAGCTCCTCCGCCTCTCTCCCGACGGTGACAACAGCTTCCCCGGCACTGTCAATGCCTATGTGACCTACACCCTCACCGACCAGAACGCCATCGACATCTGGTATGAGGCCACTTCCGACAAGCCGACGGTCATCAACATGACCAACCACTCCTATTTCAACCTTGACGGCGATCCTGCTGGCAATGTCCTCGACGACATCCTGTACATCAAGTCCAGCACTACCACAGCCGTCGGCGAGGGCCTTATCCCTACCGGCGAGATCGTCTCCCTGCTTGACACCCCGATGGATTTCAATACGCCCAAGCGCATCGGCGATGACATCGACAAGACCGACTTCGAGCAGATCGCCCTCGGAAACGGCTATGACCACAACTGGATCCTTGACACCAACGGTGACATCACCGTTCCCGCCGCTTCGCTCGTCAGCCCCAAGACCGGTATCAAGCTCGAGGTCTACACCGACGAGCCCGGCATCCAGGTCTATTCCGGCAACTTCCTCGACGGCAGCATCACCGGCAAGAACGGTATAGTCTACAACCAGCGCGCCGGCATCTGCCTCGAGACCCAGCACTATCCGGATACCCCTCACCACGAGGACTGGCCGTCCGTAGTGCTCCGCCCCGGCGAGAAGTACACCAGCCACTGTATCTTTGCATTCTCCGCTGAAAAATAATCCAAAACATCACTGAATATGCTTAATTTCCTTCCTTTGCAAGCCGACCTGAACCGTATCGCACTTGCATCCTGGGACTGGATCGTCATCGGAATTTTCTTCCTGGCGATGGTCTGGATCTGCTGGGACGTCTCCCGCAAGAAGAAAGAGACCTCCGGCGACTACTTCCTCAGCGGCCGCAGCGCCACCTGGATCGCCATCGGCGCATCCATCTTCGCCTCCAACATCGGCTCGGAGCACCTCATCGGTCTCGCCGGCACCGGCGCTTCCGCCGGTATGGCCCAGGCCCACTGGGAGATCCAGGGCTGGATGATCCTCATCCTCGGCTGGGTCTTCGTCCCCTTCTACGAGCGCAGTATGGTCTACACCATGCCTGAGTTCCTCGAGAAACGCTACAACAAGGAAAGCCGTGGCATCCTCACCTGGCTGTCCCTCGCCAGCTACGTCCTCACCAAGGTGTCCGTGACCGTCCTCGCCGGCGGCCTCGCCCTCAACACCCTCCTGGGCATCAACTTCTGGGTTGCTGCCCTCGCCCTGGTGATCATCACCGCCATCTACACCGTCATCGGCGGTATGGAGTCCGTGCTTAAGACCTCGGTCCTTCAGACCCCTATCCTGCTGCTCGGTTCGCTCGTGATCCTGTGGCTCGGCCTCAGGGAGCTCGGCGGCTGGAACGCCATGATGGACATCTGCAACGCCCAGCCCGTCAACCAGTACGGCGACACCATGACCGACCTGATGCGCAGCGGCAAGGATACTGAGTTCCCGTGGTACGGTGCCCTCTTCGGCTCCGCCATCATCGGCTTCTGGTACTGGTGCACCGACCAGTTCATCGTCCAGCGCGTCCTCTCCGGCAAGAACCAGAAGGAGTCCCGCCGCGGTACCATCTTCGGCGCATACCTCAAGCTCCTCCCGGTGTTCCTGTTCCTTATCCCCGGCATGATTGCCTACGCTCTCACCAAGACCCCTGATTCCCAGATCGGACAGACCCTCGCGGTAGCCCTCGGTCTTCAGGCGGACGGCACCGTATCCAACCCTGACATCGCATTCCCGATGTTGGTCAACACCCTGCTGCCTGTCGGTCTCAAGGGAGTCGTGATCTGCGGTATCCTCGCTGCCCTGATGAGTTCCCTGGCCTCCCTGTACAACTCCTCGGCCATGCTCTACACCATCGATATCTACAAGCGCAAGCACCCTGAGACCGAGGAGAAGAAACTCGTCCTCATCGGCCGTATCGCCACCGTCGTGGTGGTCGTGCTCGGCGTCCTGTGGATCTTCGTCATCCAGAGGATGGGCAAGAGCCTGTACAACTACATCCAGAGCGTCCAGAGCCTCCTGGCTCCGGCCATCGCTGCGGTGTTCCTCCTCGGTATCTGCTGGAAGAAGACCTCTCCCAAGGCCGGTATGTGGACCCTCATCGCAGGTCTCGTCCTTGGCGGCACACGTCTCGTGACGATGATCGTCAACCCGCAGTCGCACAACGTCTTCACGTTCATCTTCAACGAGCTGAACGTGTACGCATTCTGCGTCTGGATGTTCCTCTTCTGCTGCCTGCTCCTGTTCATCATCACCAAGTGCACTCCGAAACCTTCCGAGGAGCAGATCCGCGGCCTGTGCTTCGGCACTGCCACACCTGAGCAGAAAGCTGAGACACGTGCCTCCTGGGGCACCTGGGACATCATCCATACCTGCATCATCCTCGCCTTCACCGTGGCGTTCTACATTTACTTCTGGTAGTCTGCCATGCTTGAAGAGCTTAAAGAGAAAGTTTTTCGCGCCAATCTCGACCTGGTGAAGCACGGGCTGGTGATCTTCACGTGGGGCAACGTCTCGGCCATCGACCGGGCCACGGGCGTCGTGGTGATCAAGCCCAGCGGCGTCAGCTACGAGACGATGCGCGCAGAAGACATGGTGGTGGTCGACCTTGGCGGCAAAGTCGTCGAGGGCGACCTCCGCCCTTCTTCCGATACCCCCACACACCTTGTCCTGTACAAGGCTTTCCCCAACATCGGGGGTGTGGTGCATACGCACTCCACATACGCCACCGCATGGTCCCAGGCGGGACGGGATATCCCCAACATGGGTACGACACATGCCGACTATTTCCACGACGCCATACCTTGCACGCGCATGATGACGAAAGCGGAGGTTTTCGGCGAATACGAGAAAGAGACCGGTAACGTCATCGTGGAGCGCTTTGAGAAGCTCAATCCCGATGATACTCCGGCCGTGCTGGTACGCAACCATGGTCCCTTCGCGTGGGGTACCGACGCTGACAATGCCGTACACAACGCCGTGGTGCTCGAGCAGGTAGCGAAGATGGCGTATTTCGCCATAGACATCAATATCGCAGGCCAGCTGAAAGGCGTTTATGTGTCGGATTTCTCCCCCAAGATGAACAAGAACCTCATCGAGAAGCACTATAGCCGCAAGCACGGTCCCAACGCCTACTACGGGCAGAAAAAGAAATGATTAATCAACACTAAATCAATAAACTTATGGCATTTGAAAATCTCGAATTATGGTGGGTGACCGGAGCGCAGCTCCTCTACGGCGGAGACGCCGTGGTCGCTGTGGACGGACACTCCAAGGAAATGGTCGAAGGACTCAACGCCTCCGGCAACATTCCTGTCAAGATAGTTTACAAGGGCACTGCCAACAGCAGCAAGGAGGTTGAGGCCGTCATGAAGGCCGCCAACAACGAGCCCAAGTGCGCCGGCATCATCACCTGGATGCATACATTCTCCCCTGCTAAGATGTGGATCAAGGGTCTCCAGGCCCTCGAGAAGCCGCTTCTCCACTTCCACACCCAGTACAACGCCGAGATCCCGTGGGACAAGATCGACATGGACTTCATGAACCTCAACCAGTCCGCCCACGGCGACATCGAGTTCGGCCACATCTGCACACGCATGCGCGTGCCGCGCAAGGTCGTCGTCGGATACTGGAAGGATGTAGAGGCCCAGAAGAAGATCGCCGTGTGGGCCCGCGTGGCCGCCGGCGTGGCCGACGCCAAGAACGTCCGCTGCCTCATGTTCGGCATGAACATGAACAACGTTGCA
>ONNK01000166.1 GCA_900319185.1 uncultured Bacteroidales bacterium | reverse complement strand
GGTCCTGGAGCCGGGATGGCTGGTGAGCGTCGTGGAGGATATCTTGCCGTAGTGGATGGTGACAGCGAGGTTCATCCTTTCCGCAACCTTGAATCTCACCGGGTCTGATACGACCTCCTCGCCGGGCTTCATGGTGACGCCCTTCTTTCCATTGAAAGTCAGTGATACCGATTTGCTTTCGTCAACCTCAGGGGATGCTCCCATGGTCAAGGCCGGGGCTATCTCAACCCCAAGGATCTCGGTTTCGTCCTCATTGAAGATGTTGGACAGATGGAGGCGGAGCTTCTTGCCCGCAACGGATACCTGCAGGGTCTGGCGGAAGGAATTGTTCGCCAGGTACGGCTCCGGGGGATTGTTGTGGGGCTCGGCGACCTGAAGGGCGGTGGCCCATGTGGTGACCCAATCCTTGCCCCTGGCATCAGTGTCGATGGCCGATGTCAGGATAAGGGCGAGGATTGAAAGTATAGTGACTAATCTTTTCATATTCCGTATATTATCAGTTTATCGCCGAGGACGCTCTCCCGGTACAGGGCCGCCGCTAGACATGGGGCCGCCGGGACGGAAACGCCTGTTGGTGACGAGCACCGGCTTGTTGTTCTCGTCATGGGTGGGCATGCCGTAGCGGTCGGAGAGGACGGACTTGGTCTGGACAGAGTCGATGGGCATGTTCAAAGGACGGACCCCGGCGGGGAGGTCCTTCTTGGAGAACTGCTGGAAGTAGCCTACGCAGGCATCGCGCCACCATTCGGCGTCGTTCTTCTGGATGTCGAGTTTCTTGGTGACTTCATTGAAGATGGGGGCGCTGACATAAGGCTTCAGGCTCGCCCAGGTCTTCTGGTAAGCCTCGACCTCGGAGATACCGGTGTCGTAATGGAGACAGATCTCATCCCACAATGTCTTTCCGCTGGAAAGTTTGTAATCCCAGGGGACATGGTGGAACCATAGCAGGAGATTCTCTGGGCAGGTGGCAAGGTCGTTGAACTTTGAAGCCAGAGGCTCGTGGTACTGGTCGACATTGT
The DNA here is from genome assembly GCA_900319185.1 of uncultured Bacteroidales bacterium. Classification (GTDB taxonomy): domain Bacteria; phylum Bacteroidota; class Bacteroidia; order Bacteroidales; family UBA932; genus Cryptobacteroides. The sequence goes on along the minus strand of ONNK01000166.1, from coordinate 2,340 downwards.
CGGTGCCCTCGCGGGTGCGGTCGAATCCTACACCGTTCTCGTCAGCCTTGTGGTAGAATACCGGCGACCAGTCCGGACGGGAACTGCGCTCCCAAGGGCCGGGTCCGTAGTGCGATCCTCCGAAGATATGGTGGAATCCAAGGGGCATCATATAGTGCACTGCAGTTTCACGAGAAGTCATCATGATGTCCTTGACAGGCTCGATGAACTTCTTGTCATAAGCCTTGGCGGACATGCCTTCGGGCTGGATGAAGGTCTGGCGTATCCACTCGTCGGCGATCTGCTCGGCGCCGAGGGTCGGGTCCCAGCAGAGGCGGCCGAACAAGTACCAGTTGGACTGGGCGAAGATGTAGCCGGAGAAGTTGGGATCCTGCCCGGTATTAGCCACGCCGGCCATTCCCTTGACCATCTTGGCCACGGTCGATCCTTCGCCGTTGGCATAGGTGTCGCTGTCAAGGCACTCCTCATAAGTGGTGCCGTGATAGACGAGGTGGTTGGAGAATCCGAGATACTCCTGGGTGATCTGGAACTCCATCAGCAACTTGGTATTGGGCATGCGTCCGAACAGGGGATTGAAGGGCTCGCGCGGCTGGAAATCGATGGGACCGTTCTTGATCTGCACGAAGACATTGTCGGCGAACTGCCCGTCGAGGGGCTCGAACTCCTCGACGGCCTGGTTGGCACGGTCGGGGCTGGTCGGACTGTAGACGAAGGCGCGCCACATCACGATGCCGCCGTGGGGGCCGACGGCCTCAGCCAGCATGTTGGCGCCGTCGGCATGTGTGCGGCCATAGTCCTGCGGGCCTGCCTGGCCCTCGGAGTTGGCTTTCACCAGGAAGCCTCCGAAGTCGGGGATGGCCGCATATATCTCGTCGGCCTTGTCCTTCCACCATTGGCGGACCTTGGGATCGAGCGGGTCGCCGCTCGTCAGTCCGCTGAGGGTGATCGGACTGGTCCACTTGATGGACAGGTATGTGGTGATGCCGTATTCGCGCAGGATGTCAGCAATCTTAGCCACGCGTGCGATATGTTCAGCGTCGAGTATCAGGGGATTAGAGTTGACGTTGTTGAGGGTAGATCCGTTGATGCCGACGGAGGCGCAGAGCTCGCCGTATTTGCGGATGCGCGCCTCAGGGATGTCAGGCGAGGTCCATTCCCACATGGACAAGCCGGCATAGCCGCGCTCGACGGTGTCGTCGAGGTTGTCCCAGTGGTCGAGGATGCGGTATTCGTAGTAGGGTTTTTCCTGAATGTCGATGCCCGGGCCGGCCTGGCCGAGGACTTCGGCCCGCTGCAGGGCGTACACGCCGTAGCGGATGCCGTCCTCAGAGCCGCCGGCCACGACGCGCTTGCCGTCTGTGTCATAGATGTGGAACTCATCCTTCGCGAGACTGTTGTCAACCTTGGTCTCGACCGATGCCAGGACTTCCGCATAAGGGCGCGAATTGGCGAACCAGAGGTCGGTTCCGTCCTGGTCCGAAGGTTTCGGGGTGCTGCATGCAGCCAGGGCAAATCCGGCGGCGAGCAGGAGTCTGATGTTAATTCTCATGATTTGTGTTATTGGTTGTTGATGTTTTCAGTGTGTTTGGCTTCGTCCCAGATGGCGTCCATCTCCTCAAGCGACATGCCGGAGAATCCGCGGCCGTCCTCCCGTACCTTGCGCTCGAGGTAGTCGAAACGGCGGCGGAACTTGCTGCAGGTGCGGTTGAGGGCCGTTTCCGGATCTATGCCATAAAGCCTGGCGGCATTGATGACGGTAAACAGAAGGTCGCCGAACTCAAGCTCCAAGTCTTCTCCTTCGGTGGCGGAGGCCTCCTCCACTTCGCCGCATTCCTCGCGGACCTTGTCCCACACGCCTTCCTTGTCCTTCCAGTCGAATCCGCAGCCGCGGGCCTTCTCCTGCATGGACAGGGCCTTGAGCAGGGCCGGCATGGTGTCGGGGATGCCGCTCATGACGGTTTTGTTGCCGTCCTTCTCCTTGGCCTTGACTATCTCCCACGTGTCGGCGATCTCCTTGGCGGATGGCGCCTCCCCCTCGGGGACGAGCGACCCGTCCGCCCGGAAGACGTGCGGATGCCGGAAGACCATCTTGTAGCAGACCTTTTCGATGCAGTCTGCGATGTCGAAATCGCCCCTTTCCTGGGCTATCCTGGCGTAGAATACCATGTGGTACAGCAGGTCTCCGATCTCTTTGGAGATGCCGGGGGCGTTGCCTTTGACTATCTCGTCGCTCAGCTCGTAGACTTCCTCCTCCGTCATGGGGCGGATGGACTCCATCGTCTGCTCGGCATTCCACGGGCAGCGCTCGCGCAGGTTGTCCATGATGTCGAGCAGGCGTCC
>ONNK01000144.1 GCA_900319185.1 uncultured Bacteroidales bacterium | reverse complement strand
GACTCGGATGGTAAACCCATCTTAGGGATAACGACGAATGGTCAACTTTTACCAGTAATAATCTATAAACCCGAGTCAACCAAAATCAGGAAACGACAAAAAGAAGTAATTTAGGGGGCTAAAAGAAGTAATTTAGGGGGCTAAAAGAAGGCGCATGAAAGATTATAACCGGTTTTTGAAGGAGATCAGGACCTTCATCCCGAAGGATAGAATATACGTAGACGAGCTCAGAAGGCTCGCCTGGGGCACTGACGCAGGCTTTTACCGTCTGATTCCGAAGATTGTCATCCGTTCCATGGATGAGGGGGAGGTCTCGAGTATAATGAAGGCCGCCTCCTCCGAAGGGATAAGCGTAACATTCAGGGCTGCCGGCACTTCCCTTTCGGGACAGGCGATCAGCGACAGCGTCCTTGTAGTTGCAGGAAAGAACTGGGAGAGATACAGTTATGATCCCGCCACGACCGATATCACCCTAGAGCCCGGCCTTGTCGGGGCCGAAGTCAACCGCATCCTGGCGAAGTACGGACGCCATTTCGGACCGGATCCTGCGAGTATCGGCAGCTGCATGGTCGGAGGCATAGTGATGAATAACGCCTCCGGAATGAGCTGCGGCATCGAATTCAACAGCGACCGGATGCTTTCTTCCGCCCGCCTCGTCTTCCCCGACGGGACCATCCTCGATACCGGCTCCCCCGAGAGCAGGGATGCCTTCATGAAGGTCCATCCCGAGATCATCGAGGGGATCGCCTCCCTTCGAGACGAAGTAATTGTAGATCAAGAGCTTTCCTCCCGAATCGAACGGAAATATAGCATCAAGAATGTCACCGGTCTAAACCTCCTTCCATTCCTTCGATACTCCGATCCCTTCGAAATTCTAGCCCACCTTATGGTAGGTTCAGAAGGCACCCTCGCCTTCATGAGCCTCGTCAGGATGCGCACCCTCCCTACGAAGAGGTTCAAGGCCAGCGCCATGATCTATTTCCCGACCATCCGCGCCGCCGCCGAGGGCGTCGTCGCCATGCGCCGCGGCAAAGAGGTCACCGGCGGTCAGGATGGTGCTACCCGCGGCTGGGATGGTCTTGTCGGAGGCGGGAAAGAAGTGCCCGGAGGGGACGGTGGCTTCGAAGGTATTGCCAGAGGCACCGGCGACAACGAGGTGCTCCGCCCGACACCCCCCGCCTCCGGCAGTGCCGCCCCTGCTTCAGATACCACAGTCGTCGCCTCTGGAGGAACCGTTACCTCCGGCAGCACCGTTGACCCCGCGCGGCCGCTGCAGATTAATGCCGCGGAACTACTTGACAGAAGGTCACTTGCCTCCGTCCATGACCCCCATCTCGACCCTTCTCTTCCGGACCTCACGGCTGTTCTGACGGAGGTTGTCGGCGAAACCCGTGAAGAGCTCCTTTCAAGAATCGAAGGGGTCACCCGCGCTCTGGAACCGTTCGGCGTAGAGGTCAATTTCAGCGTAGATCCGGAAGTTTGCGCCCGCTACTGGGCAATCCGATCCGGCATCTTCCCGACAGTCGGTGGCATGAGAAAAGAGGGCACCACATGCCTTATCGAGGATGTAGCTTTCCACATTGAGGACCTTCCGGAGGCCACCTCCGACCTTTCGGCTCTTCTCGACAGGCATGGATATGACGATTCCTGCATCTACGGCCACGCCCTTGCTGGCAACTTCCATTTCATAATCAACCAATCTTTCTCCAAGGAGTCCGAGGTCAGGCGCTACGAGGCAATGATAAAAGACGTCGCCGCCCTTGTCGTCGGGAAATACGACGGTTCATTGAAAGCAGAGCACGGGACAGGCCGCAACATGGCCCCCTTCGTCCCTTATGAATGGGGCGAGAAGGCTTTCAGGGTCATGAAACGGATAAAGGAACTAATTGACCCTCAAGGGATTTTGAACCCCGGTGTCATCTTCAATGACGACCCCGACAGCTTCCTCAAAGACTTCAAGCCCCTTCCCATCCTCCGCCCGGAAAACTCTACAAAGGGTCTTAACAATGACCGCAACCTGCACCAGGGCACCGGACAAGATAACACTTTAAATGCTCGCAACCACCACCAGGGCACCGAACTAGCTCAAGGGGCGCAAAATGATGAGTTCTACCGGCAGATCAACAAGTGCATCGAGTGCGGCTTCTGCGAAGTCAACTGCCTCTCATGCGGCTTCACCCTCTCCCCCCGCACCCGTATCGTCATCCGCCGCGAAATCTCCCGCCTACGCGCTCTGCTGGCCGATTCCGGCACCGCCCAAGCCACAACGAATTTCAGCACCACCCTTACCTCGACCGACTCCGGCACCGCCCTCGCCACCCCTCAAACAGGCGCCCCTGCCGATCCCGGCACCATTCACACTGAAACAGGCCCCACCCTTGCTTCGACCGAAACCGGAGCCGCAATAGCCAGTAGAGCTGCTATTGAGAGCCGAATCCAAGAACTCGAAAGGGACTACCGATACCTCGGCGAAGAAACTTGCGCCGCCGACGGGCTCTGCTCGACCTCCTGCCCCATGGGAATAAATGTCGCCGAATTGACCCATAGGATTCGCCAGGAAAACATAGGCTCCGGAGCAAAGGCGCTATGGACGTTTGCCGGGTCCCACTACCACACGGTTAAAAACGGACTGAGAGGCGTTCTCAGCCTAGCCAATTTAGGACGTAACATCCTAGGAACCAAAGCAATGGCAAGTCTCGGTCGAGGGCTTCATTCTTCCCTCGGACTCCCCCTTTGGACACCTTCCACCCCTCGCCCCTACCACATCCCGAAAATGCTTCCGGATGCCATCTCGAACCCAGACGCCATCTCGAACCCAGACGCCGCCGACAGCCCCACTGGTAAAGACCTCACTGACAACAACTTCCAAAGCCGAACACCCCACAAGGAGGGCGGCGACCGTCCGATGGTAGTCTACCTGCCGAGCTGCATGAACCAGATGATGGGGACTGCCGGTACCCACGATAAAAATGCGGTTCCCTCCGGCTCAACTGCAGTTTCCGGGGGCCAGACGCACCATTCAGCCCCGACCCGCCTTCGTCCCCTCGCCGAGGAGATGGTCGACGAGCTTGCGGCGGACGACGCAATGCTGGCAGGGCTTGGGGTCGAAGGCGGTGACGAGGCCCGCTACCTCTATGCAGTCGTCACTGCATCGGCTGCCTACGGCCTCATCCGCGTGTGGCTCAGGGGCGACATCAGCAAGAGTCCAGCTGAGCTCGTCAAGCTGCTGGTAGACGTATTCGGAAACAAGCTCACGTGATACGCGCGTAAGATCCTTACAAAAGCCGGGGTGCCCACAGGGACGCCCTGGCTCGCATGACGCTTTCCCAGCCTTACTTAGGGCTCGCAGACGCGCGCCTCGAGGGGGCGCAGCGCGTCAGTGGCCGCAGGGGCGTCGCTGTAGGGCGCAGGCAAACCCCATGCCGCACGCGAAACCCGCCATGACGCACGCTTCCATTAAGGCATGAGCCCACCACCACGTCCCCTAAACGCCCACGAAGGCAACGGGGAACACGCACCTTGGGAGCGTGTGGTGCAGCTCGGTCAGTTCTGGGCGCAATTCAGTTTCACCGTGTCCGCGGGCGCGTTGCGGCGGGATATCATTGAGCCGTCGAAAGGAGCGGTAATGAAAATCACGATTGATGAGCAGCCGAGCGCGCGGAACATCGCGGTGACAATCACCTGTCCAAGGACAAGTCGACAGGTCCTCGATATCGTGGCGCGTCTTCGCATGTTCGACCGCAAAGTCACGGGAAGCACGAACGGCAGCACGCACGTCATCAGCGCGGAAGACATACTCTACGTCGAATCCGTCGACAAGAAGACTTTCTTCTACACTGCCGACGCCGTATACGAGACGCCGCTGAGGCTCTACGAGATGGAGGAGCGTCTCGCCGACTGCGACTTCCTCCGCGTCGCGAAGGGCTGCGTGGTGAACTTCCGCAAGATTGCCGCGCTGCGCCCGGACATCAACGGCAGGATCCTGGCGACCATGGACAACGAGGAGCAGGTCGTCATATCCCGACAGTACGCACCAGACGTCAAACACAAGCTCGGGCTGCTCTAGGCAGCACCGGAAAGGAGACTGAAATGACACGCAAAGACATCATCGATACCGAGGTGCGCACCCCTGCCGAGAACGCTCGCACCTTCCTTCTCACTTTCTGCGTAGGGTTCACGGTCCTGATGATCGTCTGCATGATCCTCG
>ONNK01000019.1 GCA_900319185.1 uncultured Bacteroidales bacterium | reverse complement strand
CCGCGGGGCCAAGGTCGAGAATATCCTCAGTTTCCGGAAGGACTATCCCGAATGCAAGGTCTTCCGGCTGGAGCGTAACTATCGCTCGACCAGGGTCATCGTCGGGGCGGCCAATTCACTGATAGCCAAGAACGAAAACCGCATCCCGAAGGAGTGCTACGCTGTCGGCGAGGAAGGGGAGAAGATACGCCTGATCAGCGCGTACAACGAGTTGGAGGAGGCGATACTGATCACCAGCTGCATCATGGACCGCATGCGCGAGGACCGGGCGCAATATCAGGATTTCGCGGTGCTTTACCGTACCAATTCCCAGTCGCGTGCGATAGAGGAGGCCCTGCGCAAGCGCAATATCCCGTACATGATCTATTCCGGCAACTCCTTCTTCGATAGGGCTGAAATCCGGGACATGATGGCTTATTTCAAGCTTGTTGTGAACCCGCACGATGACGAGGCTTTCAAGCGGGCGGTCAACAAGCCGGCGCGCGGCATCGGCGACACGTCGCTGGAAGCGCTTGGCGCCGCAGCCCGCGCGCACGGAGTGTCGCTGTTCAAGGCCGTCTATGCGCCGGACCTTGCAGAGTTCGGTCTCCGGAATGCTGCCGTCACCAAGCTGAGGGCGTTCTGCGATATGATAAACGGCCTCGCCTCGCGTGTCCGCTCTGCTGACGCGCTGGATATGGCTAAGCGCATCGCCGACGATTCCGGTCTGTACGCCTTCTTCAAGGCGGACACCTCCAAGTCTGCCTCCTGAAACGTCCTTCGGACCCCCCCCAAGCTCCGAGCTTGGCCCCCCCCCTCTTATGTTGCCGAGGGTGGCACAGTTTCCGGAGACAGACTCCCGCCCTCTCCCTGTCGTGACGCTGGGTGATTATCTGGAGAACATCTCGCTGCTGAGCAACGTGGACGTGACAGAAGAGGAGGACACCAACAACAAGGTCGCACTGATGACGGCCCATTCTGCCAAGGGCCTGGAGTTCCCGTATGTATTCATAGCCGGGATGGAGGAGAATCTCTTCCCGTCCATCAATATGCTGTCCTCCGCGAGCGAGATCGAGGAGGAGCGCCGGTTGTTCTATGTTGCGATGACCCGCGCCAAGAAGACCGTCGGCCTGTCCTTCGCTTCTTCGCGCATGCGGAACGGGAAGCACGAGTCCAATTCTCCCAGCCGTTTCATCCGTGAAATAGATCCTAAGTACCTGGCCAATCCTCTGAGGGAGAGGGATTTCGAGGATGAGGACGACGATGTGCACGGATTCGGTTTCGGCGGATTCGGGTCACGCTTCGGCAGGACTGCGGCTCCTCACCAGAACTACCGCTACGGTGCGTCGTCCGGGGTTACATACACCCGGCAGGGACGCCGTCCGGAGCCCGCTGCAGCGGGCCGCCCGGTCCGTCCGGCCGCTCCTGTGCCGTCGGCACGGCCCGTACATGCCGCGCCTCCGGCCTCCCGCTACGACGAGGCGACTTTCGTGCCCTCACCGATGCGTGATTTCAGCATAGGGCAGAGGATAGAGCACAACCGTTTCGGTCCGGGCCGCATACTTGACATTACCGGAGAATTCCCTGAACTCAAGGCAAAGATAGCCTTCGACGATTATCCTGAGCCGAAGACCATACTGCTCAAGTACGCCAAGATGCGTCCGGAGCAGAAATGACAAGTATTTCTAGAACAGGTAATTGGAACCCATGATGAGGCCGAAGCGGCCGTCATCACGGTAGATCGGTCTCGCGACTTCCACCGACATGACGAAGTTGCGGTTCATCACGAGCTTAAGCCCCGCTCCATAACTGCCATGGAACTTGGTGGCATCCTTATACAGTGAGGAGCCTCTCTCTGCTCCCAGCCGGAAAGGCGTGACTATAGCCCCGCAGTCGAAGAAGGGGTTTGTGGCGATATAGAACGCCTGGTTGTGCGTGATGAAGCTGAAAAGCTTGATCCTAGTCTCGAAATTGGCCCATGCATAGCTCTTCCCTATGAACCTGTTGTAAAGGGTGCCGCGTATGGTGTTCCTGTTTCCCAAGCCCTCGTTTACGGTCTTGTTTACGACGAGTGATGTAATATTCTGCAGGATATAGAACGGGGGTTCTCCGCCGATGATACCCTGGTATGCCAGGTGGTAGGCAAAGGTCAGCCTGTCGTTGTCCACGATGCCGACATAATGCCGGAAATGGGCGCTGAGACGGTTGTAATGATATCCAGTCCGGAATAGGTCAGGAGCGTAAGTCAGGTACAACTCAGCCCAAATGCCCTTGGAAGGGATGGAGGTCGCGTTACGGGTGTCGTATACTAGTCCGGCATTGAATTCCAGGACATCGCCGCCGCCGGCTTCGTCGGGACGTATCACCCCCGACTCAACGTAGCGGTTGTAAAGTGAATTCTGTGGATCGTATCCGTATTTGGGGTTGAGGGTGCCGATACGGTATGAGAGGAAATTGACACCGGCCGCCCAGTCAAGCTCGTCAAGGATACTTCCCTGGAAAGTGGAGACGGCACGGATGAACCTCCTGTCTATGTCATAATAGGCAACTCCTCCCTTTCGGTCTAGGGTGCGGTTGACCGGTGTGGCGGACCCGTTGAACCCGTAGAAATGGTACATCGGGTTCATATTGTAAGCAAGTGCCGCCGAGAAACGGATGCCGGGGATGAGATATGCGGACTGGTATGTCAGCTTCAAGCTGGTCTGTCCCCTCGTATACCGTGACAGTTCCACCACGGCTTTGTGCCTGTAGTTGGGGAAGATGGATCCGTCTCCGTAGTCAAAGAGCGTGTAATTGACGCCGTACTGGATGCCGAGGTCATCGCTGAAGCCGATCACAGGATAGGGGACGGAGTTGAATCCGTGCTTCACCTTGTCCTGGGCGAAGGTTGTTGCAGCGATGACGATCGATATGATAACGGCAAGCGTTCGTTTCATTGTCCGGAGATTCGGAAGTCAAAATCATGCTAATATATCCATTATTTTCCTAATATGGATGGGATGCGAAAAAAAAACATCCCCGAAAACAATGTTTCCGGGGATTTATCAGGTGTCAAGACAATTCTTCGAAGACTAGAATCCGCCTCCTCCGAATTGCTCCCTCATACGCTGCTGCTCCTCAGAGTAAGCCTTGTACTGCTCCTCGGTGAGGATTTTCTTAATCTCCTCATCCTGCTTCTTCATGGTCTCCTGCATCTTGCTCATGTCGGGCATTCCGCCGCCCTCGAACATCTTGGCCATCTCCTCGTTCTGCTTCTTGAAGAGAGCGGTAAGCTTGGTCTCCTGGTCCTTGTTGAGCTTGAGGCTCTGTTTCATCTGCTCGACGCGCATTTTAGCCATCTCATCGGGATCGAAACTGAATCCGCCCGGGCCCTGTGCGCTGGCGGAGGACATGCCTGCGAAGAGCATCATACCGGCCGCCATGAGAATCATCAAAAATTTTTTCATGATTTTTGGGATTAAAAATTATGTTATTGTAACGCAACCCATCCAGTTGGGTGGATCTGATGTATTTGACAACTATAAGGTGATAAGGTTTAAAAACGCCCCGCTATTTTTCTCAAAGGTACTAAAAAAAGCTTTTATATATCCAATTTGATATAAAAATGTAAAAAAACTGAAAATTTTACGCCAAATACTTTGTGAATTAGATTTGAATGACTAATTTTACATCGAAGTTTTTCATAGTTTAAGTTTAGGTTAAGTAGCGGGGCGGTCGCAGTGATGCGATTGCCCCGTGAAAATTTTAACCCATCCGAAAAAAATATACCGATCCATACAGATTCTTTCCGGCATGCGGATAATCGTCTTTTTGTATGATGCGTATCGGATTTCTTCATAGATTTGCCTTGGACTTAAACCATGTCGAACTATGAACAATCCACTTTCCCGTCTGTTTGCCTTCTGTGCCTTCGCATGCTTCCTGGCTTCATGCGACGCGTTCATACCGGAACGCTCTCCCGGCCGTCTCATCATCCGGTTCTCTGAAGATGTCTTTGTCAGTACGCGCGCGTATTACGAGATTCCCGACACTAATGATTTCATCCTCACCATCCTGGATTCAGGGGGGGAAGAACTGTATAATGGCAAGTATGGCGATTCCCCTGAATCGCTGTCACTTCCTTCGGGCAGTTATTCAGTTTCTGCGATTTCGTCCGAGTTCAAGGCACCGAAATTTTCGGCTCCCCAGTACGGTGACCGTCAGGTCGTAGTCGTTTCTTCCGGGCAAGACTGTTCCGTGGAGTTGATATGCCGTCAGCTGAATGCCGGGGTCAAGCTCAACATCTCATCCAGTTTCCTCACTTCTTACCCTAACGGCTCCCTGATCCTGAAAAGTGACGACGGCAAGCTCCTATACAGTTACTCCGAGAAAAGGATCGCGTACTTCAATCCCGGCAGCGTTTCCCTCATCTTGAGCGATGGAGGGACTGACGGTACACTTCTGACACGTGTCCTGGAACGGCAGGAAGTCCTTGTCCTGAATGTATCCGCACCGGCGGGAGGTCCGTCCTCGGCCGGAGGCGTGCACATCGCCGTAGACACGACACGCTACTGGTCTGTCGAGGACTATGTCATAGGGCAGGGGGATTCCAGGGGTAAGGAACAGGACAGTGCCTACAATGTCGGCCAGGCACGCGCCAATACCGGTGAGGAGGACGTGTGGGTCTGCGGTTATATCGTAGGCGGTGACCTCAGTTCGTCCTCCGCTTCGTTTTCCCCTCCGTTCAAGTCGCAGACCAACATACTTATCGGATCCCGCTCTTCCGTCACCGGCAGGGACGCCTGCCTGTCTGTCCAACTCCAGAAAGGAGATATCCGGGATGCCCTCAATCTTGTGGACAACCCGGATATCCTGGGTAGATTCGTTTATCTGAAGGGTGATATAGTCGATGCCTATTACGGAATGCCGGGCATCAGGAACATCACCGAGTTCAGGTTCAAGGATGACTAATAGCCGAAGATGTCTTCGAGCGTAACCTGCTGTACAGGACCAAGGGTCTTGAGGAAAGCCAGGTCGAGGTTGGAAGCATCTCCTAGGATACCGTATACATAGGTGCGGTCCTTGACCCACTTCTGCTGGGTCTTCATGAGGTCATCGAGGGAGATGTCACCGAGTTTCTCGAAGATAAACTTGTCGATGGGCTCGTCAAGGCCAAGCAACTGTGAGGAGAGATAGCTGTTCAGGACGGATACACCCGTAGTCCTGCGGGTACGTAGGCTTCCGTCAAGCGAGGACATGGCGATGTCGAACGACTTCTGCGACTCAGGCATGTCGTTGATGATCTCGTCGAACGCCTCCACTGCATCCTGGAGCTTGTCGTTCTGCGAACCGATGCGTGCGTAGAAGGAATAGCTGTCATCCTTGAAGCCAGGCGTGGAGAGATAGGCTCCGGCAGAATATGCCAGGGCGCGTGCCTCGCGCATTTCCTGGAATACGATGGTATTCATGCCGCCGCCGAAGTATTCGTTGAACACTTCGATAGCAGGGGCGTCCTCTAGGACGAATTTCTCGCCGCGGTCGGAATACTGGATGTAGTTGAACTGACGGGAATCGTAAGGCGCGATGACGACCTTGGATTCGGGGGTGAGCACCTTGACAGGGAACTTCCGCACCAGGGGTTCCAGGTCTCCGGCCACGTCGTGGTGCTCCGCCAGGAGATTGCGGAGCTCATTCTCGCTCATGGGGCCGTAATAAAGCACCTTGTGCTGCTTGGTCAGGAGGTTGGTGACCTTGGCGAGAAGCTCTTCGGAGCTCAGCGCTGCCAGCTGGTCGTTGGTCAGTGTCGTGGACTTCACATACTCCGGGCCGTACATTATATAGTCGGTGAGTGCTGAGTTGCAGCTCCGCTGTGTCATCTTGTTGACGGCGCGGGCCTGGAGCATATCGGCCTTGAGTTCGGACAGGATGTCCTCATCGGCCTTCGCGTTGGCAACAAGGTCCTCCACGATGTCGAGTGCCTTGCCAAGGTTCTCGGAGAGACCGGTGACGCCATATGAAGTCTGTCCCGTGTTGGCCACCAGGAAATTGGAACATGCGAGGGCGTACATCTCACTGGCGAGTTGCTCCGCGGTGCGGGTCTCGGAACCCAGATACGAGACATAGTCGGCCGCGAGCGACAGCGCAGGGTCGCTGAGGGTGCCCTCGTCGAAGTTGAACTGCAGGGTGGCGATGTCATTGATGTCGTTGTGCTTGTAAAGCACCTCGATCCCTGAAGGAAGGGTGAAGACCGACATATCCTTGGAATAGTCCACGAATACCGGTTCAATCGGCTTGACCTCGCTCTCCTGGAGTTCGGTCAGGAACGCACTCTGCTTGTCGCGGTTGGTGACGATGGGGGTGATCTCCGGAGCCTCGATCTTCTCGTTCTTGGGGTTGGGACCGACGCGCTTATATGCCACTACATAGCTGTTTTCGCCGAGATACTGGTTGGCCCAGTCCACGATGTCCTTCTTGGTGAGTTTGGATAGGCGGTCGAGCTGATGGACGTCATCCTTCCAGGCGTGGCCGTCGACAAAGGAGTTGACAAAAGCCATGGCGCGGTTGCGGTTCCTCTCCAGGGCGCGCATCTGCCTCAGCTTGAAGTTGGCGACGGATGCCTTGACGAGATTCTCGTCAAAATCTCCGCTGCGGAGCTTCGCCACGGATGCGAGCAACAGGTCACGGACCTCTTCGAGTGTCTGGCCCTGCTTCGGATAGCCATCGAGCAGGAACTCGCTGTAGTCGGTGCGCCCATAGGCCATGCCTTCGGCAGCAAGTACCTTCTGCTGCTGGATAAGGTCGATATCCATGATGCCGGCCATGCCGTTGCTGAGTACTGCAGACACGATATCTGCGGTCTCGCTCTCAATGACACTTGATCCGGGATACCTCCAGCCGATCATCACGAACTCGGCCTCGGTGCCATAGACGTCCTTCTCCACGGGAGCCGTGATCGGGTCCTCGGGCTGGCAGGTGAACACCGGCAGGTCGGGATTGGGCTCCCAGTCACCGAAGTACTTCTCCACAATCTTTACGAACTCGTCCGGGTCGAAGTCGCCGGACACGCAGATCGCACAGTTGTTCGGTACGTAGTAGGTCGCCTTCTGCTTCTTGATAGCCTTGATGGAAGGATTCTTCAAGTGGTCGGAAGTGCCGATGACGGTCTGGGTGCCGTAGGGGTGATTCTTGAACAGTACCGAATCGATGGCCATCATTGCGTTCTCGCTGTCTTCGTTGAGGTACATGTTGTACTCCTCATAGACAGCCTCCAGCTCGGTGTGGAAGCCACGGATGACCATGTTCTTGAAACGGTCGGACTGGACCTTCGCCCAGTTCTCAATCTGGTTGGAGGGGATATCCTCTGTGTAGCAGGTCACGTCGTTGGAGGTGAAGGCGTTGGTGCCGTTGGCTCCGATGACGGCCATGGACTTGTCATACTCGTTGGGAATCGAGATCTTGGAGGCTTCGTAGCTGAGGGAGTCTATCACGTGATAGATGGCCCTGCGCTCCATGGGATCGGTCTTAGTGCGATATACTTCGTACAGGTCTTCTATCTGGTCGAGGATGGGCTTCTCCGCGGCATAGTCGGAAGTGCCGAGACTCTCCGAGCCCTTGAACATCAGATGCTCGAGGTAATGGGCGAGTCCTGTATTGTCTGCCGGATCGTTCCTTCCGCCGGAACGAACTGCGATGAAGGTTTGGAGCCGGGGCTCCTCCTTATTGACGGTCATGTATACCTTCAGACCGTTCTCGAGGGTGTAGATCTTTGTCTTGAGGGGATCTCCCTTGACGGTCTCATACTTCGGACCGCAAGAAGTAATGGCGAACGCAAGCGCCGCCATTACCAGGATTAATGATTTCTTCATATTTACTCTTTGTCTTTGTCGAGGCCTTCTATCGTGACGATGGTGCCGTCCTGGCGGTATGAGAGCTTGCAGACTTTCAGGCTGCGGAGCCGGTTGATGCCGTTGGACGGGCCACTGTCGTGGTGGAAGAGATACCAGCTCCTGCCGTATTTGACGATGGAGTGGTGCGTGGTCCAGCCGAACACAGGCGTGAGGATGACGCCCTTGTATGTGAAGGGACCGTAGGGATTGTCGCCGATCGCGTAGCAAAGCTTGTGCGTGTCGCCGGTGGAATAGCTGAAGTAGTATTTGCCTTTGTATTTGTGCATCCAGCTGGCCTCGAAGAAGCGGCGCTCGTTGTCGCCGACAGTGATGGGCTTGCCTTCCTCGTCCACGATCACGACGGGCTTCGGATCCTCGGCGAACTGGAGCATGTCCTTGCTGAGCTTCACCACGCGTCCGGGCACGGCCGGCTGGTCGTCATCGGGATAGGAAGTGCCGCAGTCCTTGGCGAGGTTGTCCTCATAGCGCTGGAGCTGTCCGCCCCAGATGCCTCCGAAATACATGTAGTATTCGTCATCGGCATCGTCATGCAGCACTGCCATATCGATCGAATAGCTTCCGCGGATCGGATCGGGCTGTGCCTTGAACGGGCCGGTGGGGGAGTCGGAGATCGCGACGCCGCAACGGAAGATGTCGGTCTTGTCCTTGGCCGGGAAATACATGTAGTAGCGTCCGTCGCGTCCTTTCACGACGTCGCAGTCCCAGAGCTGACGGCGCGCCCAGGGGACATCCTTGATGTCCAGCGCGACGCCGTTGTCCTTGACGGGCGAGGTCATGGGATCCTTGCCTTCAAGTGAAAGGACATGGTAGTCCTTCATGTCGTACTCGCTTCCGAAATCGTCATCCGGTGCTGCGGACTCCCAGTCATGTGAGGGATAGATGTAGAGCTTGCCGTCGAACACGTGCACCGACGGGTCGGCCATATAGTCCTCGGGGAAGAGGTATCTCTTTTCGACTTTCTTTGCCATATTGATGTTGTTTATGGACTCCCGGCCAGGCCGGGAATCAAGTTAAGGTTTATTCGGCGAGGTGCTTGGCCTCGATGGCTGTGTTGATCTCGTCCATGCGCTCATCGGAGAGCTCGTACTTGCTGATGATCCAGATGGCGAGGAGGAGCAGGATGGCGGGGATCACGCAGACCAGCCAGAGGATACCCTGCTCGGCGAGCGGGGTCTGCTTGGCAGCGTCGGCGTTGAAACCAACCCATGCGAGCACGAGGCCCGGGACGACTCCGCCAAGCGCCATACCGGCCTTGAAGAAGATGCCGGTGAGGGCGTTGACGATGCCGGCGATGCGCTTGCCGGTGGTATATTCGCCATAGGAAATGACCTCAGGGACGAGTGCCCACATGTAGCCCGTGGCGGTGATGATACCGGTGGATTTGACGAACTGGGCCAGGCAGAGCAGGAAGAAGTTGCTCTTAAGCGCGGGGATGGACACGAATGTGTACATCAGGATCATACCGACGATGGCGATACCGAGGAAGAGGTAGAACATGCCCTTCTTGCCGATCTTACGCTTGATGGCGGGCACGAGCGGCATGAATATGAAGGCAGGGATGGTGCCGAGCCACATGAAGAGCGTGGTCAGGAGCGGGGTGGCGCCGACGTTGAACGTCATGAAATAGGCGTCGGCGGCGTTGCTGACGCTCATCATCGCGAAGGCGGTGATGAAGAAGAAGGCGACGATTCGGAGGGGCTTGTTGCGCACAAACTCCATCCAGAGGTCGCTGACCTTGACGTTGGCGGACTCCTTGGCGTCCATGACGACCTTCTCCTTGGTCTGCGTGAAGCAGAAGAAGAGGAGGGCGAGGCCGACCAGGGCGAAGATAGTCATGGTGATGAACCATGCCGGAGCGGCTTCGGGCGTATTGTAGACGGCCGTCATCTTGCCGGTCTCGGGATTGAGCACCTTCGGAGCGAAGATGGCTATGATGAGAGGCAGCGACTTGACGCAGAGGGCGCCGAGATTGGCCATGAACATGCGCGTGGAAGTGAGGATGGTGATCTCATTGGTGTCGCGGGTGAGCGATGCGTTGAGAGCTCCGTAAGGGACGTTGACCAGGGTGTAGCACATGGACATGCCGACGTAGGTGATGTAGGCATATAGCAGCGATCCGCTGAATCCGTTCCAGAAGCACAGGATGGCGAGGCCTACGAGCGGAATACCGCCGAGGATGAGCCATGAACGGTATTTGCCCCATTTGGGATTGTTCTTGTCCACGATGGTGCCGACAACCGGATCCCAGAGCACGTCCACGAGACGGACGATCAGGAACATGACGGCGGCGACACTGGGCTTGAGGCCGAAAACGTTGGTGTAGAAGAACAGCAGCCAGATGCTGATGGTCTGATAGATCAGGTTCTGGGCCATGTCACCGGAACCGAATCCGATGCGCTGCGCCCAACTGAGTTTGTAGAAGCCTTTTGCTTCAGTCTTGATAGCGTCCATATTTGAAAATAATGTATTGGTTTCGGTTTTCGTGTCCTACAAATATACGAAAACACTCTTTATGGAGCATCAATTTTTGAAGCAAAGTCTTTAAAAAAGTCAGATCTCGAGCAGTTTGTTGAGCGCTTCCTCCTGTTCGGGGGCCGAGTATTTGCTCACGAACTCCTTGGGTGACAAGCCGAAATACTCCTTGAACGAACTTGAGAAATACGAGTGTGTGGAGAAGCCTACACGGTATGCCACTTCGGAGATATTCACCTTGTTGTTCACCAACAGGTATGCGCCCTGCTTGAGTTTGATGGACTTTATGAAGCTGCTCGGCGAGATGTTGATGCTCTCCTTGAGCTTCCTGTTCATGTGCACGCGGCTCATTCCGATCTCACGGCTCAGCTCTTCCACTCCGAAATCGGGGTCGCTGATATGGGCCTTTATGGTCTCGACCACCTTGGGAAGGAACATCTTCTCCGCGGAAGGGATGGTGATCTCCTCGTAGTCATATGACATGTCGCTCGTATACTTGTTGCGTATGGCCTCCCTCGTGGAAATAGCCTGCTGGATGGATGTGCGCAGGAGATCCACTGGTACAGGCTTGATCAGGTACCGGTCGGCGCCGTTCTCCGTACATTTGCGCAGTGTCTCCTCGTCCCATTGCGACGAGAGGATCAGGACAGGGACCAGGTTGGTGCTGGGATTGCGCTTGACCTTGCCGCAAAGGTCCGCGCCGTCCATTTCGCCTCCGGTCAGGAAGTCGGTGACGATGGCGTCCGGAATGATACTCACAATCCTCTTCCACGCTTCTTCCGCGCTTGCGCATGTCTCGACGTTGAACTGGTTCCTGAGCTCCATCTTGAGGTATCTGCGCATCTCGGCATTGTCATCAATCAGGATGAGGTTTTTCTTGGACTTGAGCGTCTTTTCCTCCATGTCTTCTGCAAGACCTGGTGATGTCTCCGGTATCTTGTATTCGGGTATCTCTTCCGCTTCTGCGATACGGGTCTCCTCGAGCCGGTTCATATGCTCCAGGATCTGCGAGGCGTTGCGGTACATCATCTCATAGCTCTCTTTCTTGTCAGCATCAGCCTCTTTGTCAAGGAGTTTACGCAGTGGCGCCATAATCAGGTTGAGGGGGGTGCGTATCTCATGGGATATATCGGTGAACATCTGTAGCTTGGTCTCCTTCAGTGCGGACTCCCTCATCTCCTGCTTGTGGAGTCGGTCTTTCTTGCGCAACGTCATCAGCAGGAAGGCTGCTCCGGCGAGCAAGGCGGCATAAAAGAGGAAAGCCCAGAAACCGAGGTACCATGGAGGAAGGACACGGATCGCTATCTCCCTGATCGAGTAATTGTCCTCGTCTCCGTCGAAATAGGCCTTGACGCTCATTGTGTAGCGGCCTTTTGGCAGATTGGTGTAAGTCGCCGTCCTGCTCAGCGGTGACACGGTCTTCCAGTTGTCGTCGAAGCGGTTGAGGCGATATGCATAGCGGATCCTGTCGGGATTGGTGAACTCCGGGACGGAATACTCGAGCGAGAAGGAATTGGCCGTGAACGGCAATACGATACGAGTGGCTTCCGTGATGTGCTTGTCGAGTATGTTGTCCTCACTGGAAGCGTCATATTCGACCTCCTTGTTCGCTACGGTCAGGCGGGTGAAGATCACGGGGGGCACATCGTGAAGCTTCTGGCTGACTACCTGGGGGTAGAAGGCCGTGAGGCCCTTGGTTCCGCCGAAGAACAGCTGGCCCCTGTCGCTCTTGTAGATGGCATTCGCTCGGAATTCATTGCCTTGGAGGCCGTCGTATTCGTAGTAACGGGAGATCTTGCCAGTCTGTTGGTTGATGCGGTTAAGACCGTACGACGTCGATACCCAGATGGATCCGTCGTCTCCTTCCAGGATCCCGCTGATGAGGTTGCTGGAGAGCCCGTCGCTGACGGTGTAAAGCCGTGTTTCACCCCTTTCCCTGTCGAATCGGATGAGCCCTTCTCCGGTACCGATCCAGATGATGCCGTCCTTGCCTTCTTGGATGGAATACACGCGCGCACGAAGTGGCGCCGGATCCTTAAGGTCTGCCCGGTATAGCTGCCCTGTCTCGCTGTTGTAACACCAGTGACCGCTAAATGTCCCTATCCAGAGTATTCCTGATTTGTCAAAGGTAAGTGAATTGATCCAGTTGTTCAACCTTTCCGACAGCACCCGGATGACCTTACGTGATGCAGGATCGATCACGGCAACACCATTGCCGTGGGTGCCTGCATACAGCAGGTCGTTATCTTCGTCGTAGACCAGGCAGTATATCTTTTCAGAGCCTATGCTTTTGTTGTCCTGGAAGCTCTTGAAACCGCCGGATGCGGTGTACGTGACGATGCCATCGAGGAATGTCGCAATCCAGAGCGTTCCGTGCCTGTCAAAGGCCACACCCATGACCGAATCGTCCGGAAGGTCTGAGTTCCCGCTGTTGAAGTTGACCGAACTGCCGCCGCTCTCCAGCCGGAAAAGGCCGTTTCCGTCGCTTCCGAGCCAGGTATAACCTCCGTCGGTGTCATGGCAGGCGGAGGTAAGGCAATAGCTTTCATCTCCGGGACGGTCTTCCTGCCTGAAACTGTAGTACCTGAAGCCGAACATGGACTGGGGGACGATCATCAGGCCGGTCTGGTAGGCCGATACCCAGAGATTGCCCTGGTTGTCTTCAAGCAGTTTGTGGACTTTCCAGCCGTTTGTCCTATACGGGATGTTTGGGAATGATATCGGTCTGATAGCCCCGTTTGCGGGAGAATACATCTTAATGCCTTCGTTCTCCGTTCCAACGAGGAACGCCCTGCGGTCCTCCAGTTGGAAACTGCCGGGGGAGAGAAGTGACATGACACTGCAGTTGCGTGCTGCAGTGTTTTCCGCAAGCAGGATCCTTCCCTCACTCTCACGGTAGGTCAGGATCCCGTAATTCGATGTTCCGATGATGATGTCGCCCGAACTGCGGTCCTCTGCAAAGGAGGTGGCGATCACCTTCTTGGGCAGGGCAGGGTCCAGTCCTTTCCACATATCTTCAAGGAGAAGGTCGCCGTTGACGTTGAACACGTACATCCCTCCGAGTTCCGATCCGGCCCAGATGCGGGATTTCGAATCCACGAAAAGGGCGTTGAGGCTGGTGGAGTGTTCCGGCTGCGTGAACCTCCTGCGCCTGGTGGAGTCCGTCTCGTGTGTGTCTGCATCGATGAAATACATGCCGAACTGGGAAGCAGATGCCAGGATACCGCTTCTGCCCTGGTCAAGGTGTACTTCGGTCAGTCCGAAGATGAAACGGGAGACGTTCCTCACGCCCAGCTGGAACTCCGTGAAGGTGTTGTATTCAGGATCGAAGATCTGCAGGCCTGTGGCCGTACCTATCCAGATAACCCCCTTGCTGTCTTCATAAACTTTTAGGACAAGGTCGCTGCCAATGGAGTTGGGGTTCGACTCGTCGTGATGGAAGTCCATGAAGTTGATACCGTCGAACCGGTATAACCCGTTGTTCGTAGCGACCCACAGCAGTCCGCTGCTGTCCTGGAACAGGTCGTTGATCTGGGTATTGGGCAGTCCGGATCCGGAATCATAAAGTCGTGCCGTCTGCGCATCCGTGACAACAGGTGCACAGAAAGCAAAAGCAATTATTGTAAGTAAAAGACAGCGAAGTCTCATAAATGTGTCGGGTGTTGCATGTATCGGTTACAAAACTAACACTATTAAAACAAAAAATGGAACAAATATTTGACAAATATTATCAATTATGAAACATGTTTCGACATGCTGGATTTTGTCCCTTTGCTGATAGTCTCTGCCTGTATTTCTTGAAACGTTGAAATTGTATGCATTTTTATTTTGTTTTATCGATTTTATATGCTTAACTTTGGACCGTTCCCGTTCACGGAATCCACCGTGCCCGGGTGCATAATACCATTAACTAATAATTAATCACAGCAGTTCTATGAGATCAAAAATCGGATTGATTTTCAGATTCGCTATCCTTGGCATGCTGGTGTCCCTGCAGCTTAACGCGCAGAATATCAATGTCAGGGGAACGATCACTGACTTGAACGGAGACCCCGTCATCGGTGCAGCCGTACAGGTTCAGAACACAACACAGGGCGTCGTTACGGGCGCAGATGGTACATATTCCATCTCAGTGCCCCGCAATGCCGTTCTTGAGATTTCTTCCCTGGGCTTCCGTACCCAGACCGTGCCCGTTGACGGCCGAAGCCTGATCGACCTTATCCTCGAAGAGGATACCGAGGCTCTCGAGGCCACGGTGGTCATCGGTTATGGTACGGCCCGCCGTTCCGACGTTACTGGATCCATCGCTTCCGTCGGTGGCGAGACCCTCCGCGCCATCCCTGCCAACGACATCTCCCGCGCCATTGAAGGACGTGTCGCCGGTGTCGAAATGACGCAGACCAACTCCAAGCCCGGATCGTCCATGCAGATCCGCATCCGCGGCCAGCGTTCGCTCTCCGCTTCCAACGACCCGCTCATCGTTCTCGACGGCATGCCTTTCATGGGATCGCTTTCGGATATCTCCCCGAGCGACATCAAGAGCCTCGATATCCTTAAGGATGCAGCTTCGACCGCCATCTACGGTTCCCGAGGCGCCAACGGCGTCATCATGATCACTACATATAAGGGTGTGGAAGGCCAGGACGCACGCGTATCCTTCAACGCATATACCGCCATCAAGAAGGCAGTCAAATATCCCATGATGCCTGCCGACAAGTACATCCGCATGCGTGAGATGGCCCATATCTACTCCAACTCCCTGGACGAGTCCAATGACGTGTTCACCGATTGGCAGGATATGTTCTACCGTACCGGCATCACCCAGAACTACGACCTGAACGTTACCGGCGGTACCCGCACAGGCAACTACCGCTTCGGTACCACTTATTATAAGGACCAGGCCGTCATCCCGACCCAGGAGTACAACCGTATCTCCCTTACCGGCAGCGTCGACCAGCGTATCGGCAAGTGGTTCCGCATCGGCTTCACCACCAATACCGGTTACAACACCAATGACGGCAACCAGGTCGATATGTACTCGGTCCTCTCCAAGTCACCGCTCGTAGATCCCTACAACGCCGACGGCACCATGAAGGTCCGCATCAACATGCCTTCCGACAATGACCAGTACATCGTCACCCGCGAGGTCGCCGAGAATCTTCAGAAGGCCGGTACATGGGTGAACGAGACCCGTTCGGTCTCCACTTACAACACCGCATACGTACAGTTCAACTTCCCCTGGATCGAGGGCCTTTCCTATAAGCTCAGCGGCGGTCTCAACTACCGCAACTCCAAGGGCGGTTCCTTCACCGGCGTCGGTGTCAACGGCTCCGCTACCTCCAACAACTCCGCTTCCTGGTCCTTCAACCAGACCACGAACTGGACGGTCGAGAACCTCCTTACCTATGACCGCATCTTCGCCGAGAAGCACCATGTGAACGTCGTCGGCCTCTATTCCGCTGAGCAGACCACCTCCCAGGGCCAGTCCCTCTCCGGAAAGAACATCCCCAACGAACTCTTCCAGTACTACAATATCGGCAGCGCCGTTGCGTCCGACATTACCGTGGGCGGCGGCTCGCACAGCCAGTATGGCCTCCTCTCCTACATGGGACGTCTGATGTACACCTATGACGACCGCTACATGCTGTCCGTCGCTGTCCGTTCCGACGCCTCCTCGCGTCTTGCCCCAGGACACCAGTGGCATACCTATCCGGCCGTCTCTGTCGGTTGGAACATCCACAAGGAAGCTTTCATGGCAGGTACCCACAGCTGGCTCGACGAACTGAAACTCCGTGTCGGTTACGGCCAGACTTCCAACCAGGCCATCAGCCCTTATGCTACCCTCGGCTCCCTCTCCACCACCGTCTACAACTTTGGAGACGAGAAGTATGCTACCGGATACTACGTGTCCACCCTGCCGAACAACGAACTCGGCTGGGAGTACTCCAAGACCTGGAACTTCGGTGTCGACTGGTCTGTCCTCCGCGGTCGCCTGCGCGGTACAATGGAGTACTATTCGGTGAAGACCAATGACATCCTCCTTTCCCTCGGTCTTCCTTCGACCGCCGGTGTAGGTTCCTACACCGCCAACATCGGAGCTACCGAGAACAAGGGTTTCGAGTTCACCCTCAACGCCACCCTGATCGACAACGGTGACTGGAACTGGACCGCAGGGCTGAATCTCTACACCAACCACAACAAGCTCGTCGCACTTGCAGACGGCAGTGACCGCAACGAGGGCAACGCCTGGTTCGTGGGCTATCCTATCAACTGTCTCTACGATTATGAGTACGACGGCCTCTGGAACGAGGGCGATCCCTACATGGATATCCTCGAGCCCAGTACCTTCAACTCCCTCACCGGTTACAAGGATGCCATCGGTACCATCAAGATCAAGTACCACGGCGATTACAACGAGAACGGTGAGCCCGTCAGGGCATTCTCTTCCGACGACCGCGTCCCGATCGTGACCGATCCCAAGCTTGCCGGAGGTTTCAACACCAACGTCACCTGGAGGAATTTCGACTTCTCCGTCATCGGAGCCTTCCAGTGCGGAGGTATCCTCCTGTCCTCGCTCCATACCGGCAACTCCTACCTCAACATGCTCACCGGCCGCCGCGGCCAGATCGATGTCGATTACTGGACTCCAGAGAATACCAATGCGCGTTATCCCAGGCCGGGCTCCATCCTCAGCGGTGACAACCCGAAATGGAATTCCGTGCTTGCACAGTACAACGGCACCTACGCCAAGATCCGCACCATCACCCTCGGCTACAGCCTGCACAAGGTCGCTGCGCTCAAGAATGCCGGCATTTCCAATCTGCGCGTCTACACGACCCTGCAGAATCCTGGAATCGTCCTGTTCTCCGATTTCTTCAACGAGACCGGACTCGATCCGGAACCGAATGCCAACGGTGGATCAACCGCTTCCGGCCGTCCCGGCCCCAGCCGTCTCTCCTATGTCGGATACAATACTCCGAATACCCGCAATATCCTCTTCGGCGTCAACATAACCTTCTAATTGCACAGGAATATGAAAAAGAATACAATCATCATAGCCCTTGCAGGCGCGGCCGTACTTCTCTCCTCTTGCAACTTCGTCCTCGAAGAGCATCCGAAGACCCGTTATACGCCTGATTTCTTCACGACCCAGGCCGGCGTCGAAGGCGGTCTGACCGCCCTGTACACCCATGTCCGTACCATATACGGAAATGCCTATACCTACAACTTCCTGACGACCGGTACCGATGAGGCCACTTACGCCCAGTCCGCCGACGGCAACTTCAAGACCGCCGACATGTCCGGCAACGGCCTCGTCTCTCCTTCAAACGGAAACCAGGGCAGCTTCTGGTCTTTCACCTATATCAATACCGCGAACGGTATCATAGAGAATGCCGCTGCGGTGGGCCTCGACGCATCCCTGATCGCTGAAGCGAAGTTCTTCCGCGCATTCGAGTATTTCACCATGGTCCAGATGTTCGGCGGTGTCCCGCTCGACCTGGGCTCCGGAGAACTCGCATTCAATTCGTCTCCCGTACGTACTTCCATCCGCAACACCGTCCCTGAGGTGTACACCAGGTGCATTTTCCCCGACCTGAAGGAAGGCGTGTCCGCCCTGCCGGCCAAGGGACGCGTGAGCGGTGCGGTCACCAAGACCGCAGCGCGCATCCTCCTCGCAAAGGCCTATCTTACCTACGCATGGTGGCTCGAGAATCCCAAGAACATCCCGACTTATCCGGAGTGCTCCCGCACCGATCCGGACGGACACGATGCCAAGTGGTATTTCCAGCAGGCCTATGACCTTGCCCTCCAGGGCATCAACGATCCCGGCCCGTTCGGCCTCGAGGAATACTTCTACAAGGTATATCTCGGATCCAACGACCGCAACAAGGAGCAGGTCTTCTATGCCGACCATACCGAGAACAGCGAGCAGTACAACGGTTCCAGCCTCTCCTACGGCTCCGGCGGTGGCCAGGACAACTTCGCCAGCTGGATGCTCCAGTGGAACTATCCCAACATGACCGCCGTCTCCAACACCGGCGCCAGGATCAACCCGGTCCTCCGTACCGACAACCAGTTCCTCGGACGTCCCTGGACGCGTATGGCTCCCACCCAGGAGGCCCTCGCCACGTTCGACCACAAGGATAAGGATTCGCGTTTCGACGGCACCTTCACCTGGATTTACCGTACCAACTGGACCCAGGGCGGCAACAAGTCCGAGTGGGTTGAAGGCCCGAACGGCAGCCACATCGGGATCAACGAGCCTTTCCTCGTGTTCCTCTTTGACGATGATCCCACCGTTCAGTACAGCCAGGACGCAAGCCAGGAGGTGGTCGGTGTTTCACCGAACTACGACTACTATGTGATCAATCCGAGCGGAGTCAGCCGCAACGCCTATCCCGGCATCTGGAAGCTTGGTCCCTACCGTACCAACACTTCCGGCACCGGTCAGCCCAACGCAGCTTCGACCCGTCCCTTCATCATCCTCAAGTTCTCCGAGTTCTACTTCATCGCAGCAGAGGCCGCCGTCAAGGGCGCTTCGGGCAGCATGAGCGCCCGTGACCTCCTCAATGTCCTGCGCGCCCGCGCCGGCAGGTGGGAGTACAAGAACAACGAGGCTGTGGATTATGTCGCCGATTTCAGCGCCGAGCTCACCGCCGAGACTCCGCAGACCATCTCGATCGACTATCTGCTTGACGAGAAGATGCGCGAGAACTTCGGTGACGGCTTCCGCTGGTTCGACCTGGTCCGCACCCAGACATGGGCTGAGCGTGCCGCTTCCTACACCATCTGCGGCGCCGGAAAGTCCGACCACACGCCTGTCGTCACAAAGCGCGACATCCAGCCTTACCAGTATCTCCGTCCTATCCCTCAGGGCCAGATCGACGCCATGATGATGGACGATGCCGAGAAGGCTGCATACCAGAATCCCGGCTATCCTACGGATTAATTATTTGATGACCTAAACCCGAATGGGCGGACGGCGGGCCAGAGCGGCTCCCGTCCGCCTTTTTCTTGCGAATGATAAAAAACGATAATTATGATTCCGCATGATGTACGTTTTTCCGGAAAAATCACTACCTTTATGCGAATGAATTAATAACACCAAACAATTAAAGGCTACAATGTATTCATTAGGTATTGACGTCGGTTCATCGTCCATCAAGGTCTCCCTCCTTGATATTGAGAAGGGTATCTGCGTGACCTCATCTACCAATCCCAAGGTTGAAATGCCCATTTCCGCCCCTGAGAAGGGCTTTGCGGAGCAGGATCCGGAAATGTGGTGGAAATATATCCGTGAAGGTGTCGAGGACATCGGGGCCCGTTGCGACCTCAAGCAGCTGGTCTCCATAGGCATCTCCTACCAGATGCACGGCTTAGTGGCCCTGGGCCAGGACGGCAAGCCCGTTCGCGATGCCATCATCTGGTGCGATTCCCGTGCGGTTTCTACCGGTGCCGAGGCCCTTCAGGCCATCGGTTACGAGCGCTGCATGACGCACCTTCTCAACTCTCCCGGAGACTATGTCGCATACCGCCTGACCGGCGAGACCACCACTACCGCCACCGGTATGTCGGAAGGTATCCTCTGGGACTTCGTCGACAAGCGCCGCGCCCACTTCGTGGCTGACTACTTCGGCATCGAGTCCGACAAGTTCTGCCCTGTCGTGCAGGCCATCGGCGTCCAGGGTGTCACTACCCCCGCCATCGAGCAGGAGCTCGGCATCCCTGCCGGCACCCCTGTCTCTTACCGCGCCGGTGACCAGCCCAACAACGCTTTCTCGCTGGACGTCCTCGAGCCGGGCGAGATCGCCGCTACCGGAGGTACCAGCGGTGTCGTCTACGGCGTCACCGACGTCCCCAAGGCAGACCCGCAGTCGCGTGTCAATACCTTCCTGCACGTCACTCCTTCGGAGGAAGCCCGCCTTGGCGTCCTTCTCTGCATCAATGGCACCGGCATCATGAACTCCTGGGCACGCCGCAACATCTCCCCGGAGCTCTCATATCCTGAAATGAACGCCCTGGCCTCCACGGCCCCCGTCGGAGCCGACGGCCTCCTCGTACTGCCTTTCGGCAACGGAGCTGAGCGCGTCCTCGCCAATCGCTCCACTGGCGCCCGCATGATCGGCATCGACCTGGTCCGCCACAGCAAGGCCCATATCCTCCGTGCCATCCAGGAGGGCATCTCGTTCTCGTTCCGTTACGGCATCGACATCATGAAGGACCTTGGTCTCAAGCCCGATGTTATCCGTGCCGGCAAGGCCAACATGTTCCTCAGTCCTCTGTTCCGCTCCACGCTCGCCACTCTGTGCGACGCCCGTATCGAGCTGTTCGACACTGACGGCGCTCTGGGCGCAGCCCGCGGCGCCGCGCTTGGCGCAGGCATCTACAAGACCACGGAGGAAGCTTTCGCCAACCTCGAGAGGCTCGACGTCATCGAGCCGGAGGCCGAATGGAAGCAGTCCCTCGAAGCGGCATACAACCGCTGGAAACAAGAAGTCAGCAATTCACTCAAATAATTAATCCAATTCTAGATTATGGCAAACAAAGAGTACTTCCCGGAGATCGGGAAAATCAAGTTCGAAGGCAAGGATTCCAAGAACCCGCTTGCATTCCATTATTACAATCCTGACCAGGTCGTCTGCGGCAAGCCGATGAAGGACTGGCTCAAATTCGCCATGGCATGGTGGCATACCCTCTGCGCAGAGGGCAGCGACC
Organism: uncultured Bacteroidales bacterium; assembly: GCA_900319185.1. Classification (GTDB taxonomy): domain Bacteria; phylum Bacteroidota; class Bacteroidia; order Bacteroidales; family UBA932; genus Cryptobacteroides. Next base: position 369 of record ONNK01000019.1, on the reverse strand, counting down.
AGTTCGGAGGACCTACCAAGTCGTTCCCTTGGAACGATGCCAAGGACCCTATCGCAAAGGCCAAGCAGAAAGTCGACGCCGGTTTCGAGATCATGCAGAAGCTCGGTATCGGTTACTATTGCTTCCACGATGTTGACCTCATTGACGAGCCCGCCACCATCGAGCAGTATGAGGCCGACCTCAAGGAGATCGTCGCTTACCTCAAGGAGAAGCAGGCCCAGACCGGCATCAAGCTCCTCTGGGGCACCGCCAATGTCTTCGGTCACAAGCGCTACATGAACGGAGCTTCTACCAACCCTGATTTCGACGTCGCAGCCCGCGCCATGGTCCAGATCAAGAACGCCATGGACGCCACCATCGCCCTCGGCG
>ONNK01000062.1 GCA_900319185.1 uncultured Bacteroidales bacterium | reverse complement strand
AGAATGCCACGGTCGTATACAACCCCAAATGGAACAAGGGCGTCGTCGGCATAGTGGCTTCTCGCCTTGTAGAGGCTTTCTACAAACCCACGATAGTGCTGACCAAGTCCAACGGTTTCGTCACCGGTTCGGCGCGCAGCATCCAGGGCTTCGACCTGTACGAAGCCATCGAGAGCTGCGCCGACCTCCTCGAGAACTTCGGCGGCCATGTCTATGCCGCCGGACTCACCCTCAAGGAGGAGAACCTCGCCGAGTTCAGCAGCCGCATCGACGCGTTCGTGGACAGCAAGATCACCGAGGAGATGCTCACGCCCGTGGTCACCATCGACGCCAAGCTCGACTTCTCGCGCATCACGCCCAAGTTCTTCCGCATCCTCAAGCAGTTCCAGCCCTTCGGCCCCGGCAACAACAATCCTCTGTTCCTAACCGAGAACGTCTACGACGACGGCAACGCCCGCAAGGTCGGCGCCGGCGGCGTACACGTCAAGCTCGAGCTGCTCCAGGAGTCACAGCCCTACCATCAGATTCCGGCCATAGCCTTCAACATGTCGGATTTCTACGACTACATCAAGGCCGGCAATCCTTTCGATGTCTGCTATTCGATAGTTGAGAATTATTACAGGGGAAGCACCAATATCCAGCTCCGCATCAAGGACATGCACGAGCGCGAGGATATTATCTGAACCTTCCGGGACCGCCTCCGCCGGGACCTCCGAATCCACCGCGTCCTCCGGGACCTCCCGGACCGCGTCCGCCACCGCCTCCGTTACCGTTACCACCGCCCATGCTGTTGAACCTGTACGCCAGGGTCAGCATCACGTAGCGTCCGAAGTTGTGCGTCCAGCGGTTGTTCACGTAGTCGTCGGTCATGGAAGTGCTGAATCCCATGGTCTTGTTGAACAGGTCGTGTACCGTGAACGACAGCTCGACGTTGTTCCTGGGGCCGAACCTGAAGCCACCGTTGAGGTCAAGTATGTTGTCGTTGACGGCGGTGTACTCTACGCCCTGCATGAATGTCTTGGTGTAGTTCCCTCCCAGGTACATGACCTTGAAAATGTTGTTGAGCTCGAATCCGGCCCTGATGGCCTCCGTAAAGTACTCGGTGCTGGAGCCCGCGCTGTTCCAGGAATGGACGTACGACCCGTTGCCGTTGACGTTGAAGCGGATGTCGCGCGAGAAATTGCTGCGAATGCCAAGTGATAGACCTGGACGGAGGTTCTGTGTGGAGATCAGCCCGTCGTTGACATAGGACGGGGACTTGTCCCAGCTGCCGTTGAGCCCGGTGTTGAAGATACATCCGATGGCCTTTATCGGGAAGCCGAAATTTACTGAGAGATTGGCGTTGTAGTTGCTGGAGGCGTTTTCGTAGCTTGTGAAGGACGCCTGCGCAGGAACAGTGTAGTTGTATTTCGGCAGATAGGTCTCCTTGGCGTAGTACGTGCGCCTGCTCACTATGGGGTTCTTGCCTGCGGTGAACGAACCGTTGATGCTGAAGGTGGTCAGGTTGGAATTGATGCCCCAGCCTCCTCCCTGCCGGTTCCCGTTGAGGGACTGCCCGAGCAGGGCATTGCGTGCAGCCTTGCCGAGAACTGTGCTGTAGTTGAACCTGAAAGCATTGGACATGCTCGCTTTGAGGTCGGGATTGCCGGCTGAGACCGAGTAGAGGTTGCTGTTGTCAATCCTCGGACGCAGCTGGTCGATCGAAGGAGTGTTGCTGGAGGTGGTCCAGTTGAACTGCCAGTGGTTCATCTGCGAGTTGTTGCCGATTTGCAGCGAAGGGACGAAGGCGTTGAAAGTCCTCGAATAGATAGGCTCCTCCTCCGGAAAAGCGTCGCCTCGGTTCAGCCCCGTCATCCTGTAGTCCAAATTGGCCGAAAGGATGACCTCGTCATTAGCAAAAGTGGTCCTGAACGTGGCTGAAACGGAATTAGTATAGTTGTCGTTGATCCTGTTGTAAGTGTTGACACTGTCGATAACGCTGGCAGCAGGATTGGTGACGTCGTATGCCCATTGGACCGTCTCCGACTTGTTGTTCGAATATCCGTAGGCTATGCCGATCGTGCTCCTTTCGCTCAACTCATAAGCTGCTGACGCCTGAGCGTTCATACTCCTCGATTCGGTTCCAGTGTCGATGTCGAGGACGGTGACCGTGATGGTGGATGTCGTGGTGTCGACCTTGGTGCTGATACCGTCGTTCTTCGAACTGTTCAGCGATACCGAACCGGCGAGCCTGAACTTGTTGTTGAATCCCTTGTTGATATTGCCGCCGATATTGTATGAGATGCCGTCGGTGTTGCGGACGGTCGATGATGACGAACCCTGCCTCGGCAGGTCGTCCTGATAGTTGTAGTCGCTACTCCGGGACGTGGAACCGTTGTCGGTAAGGTTGAGGGTCGCGTTGACCCTTACCTGTCCGTCCGCGAGGGCTTTCCTCGCGTTCACGGAGAAGCGGTGGCTGCCGTTGGTCGTAGTCGAAAGCGAGGAAGTGGCATTCTTGCGGTAATAGTACTGGTCGTTAGGGAAATAAATCCTCTCGCTCCTGTTTTCGCTGACGTTGTACCGGCTGTTGTACTCATATGAGGCTCCGATGCTTCCCAGTACGAAATTCCTGGCCTCGGTGCTCATCCATCTCCTGTTTACGCTGACGGATGCCATCTGGGCCCTCAGGTCGGCTGACCCTCCTCCGCCTGCAGCGCGGAAAGTATTGCCGCGCCTGCGGTTGTTCTGGTTGTTGATGTTGTTCAGGTTGAAGAAGCCTTCCACCTGGAGCTTCTCCGACGAGAAATTGATGTCACCTCCGACCGTATAGCGGAACTTGTGGAAAGTCGTATCCGTGTCATAGCCACCTCCGATCAGGAAATTGCCGTTCGTGACCATGTTGGGCTTGGTCTTGGTCTCGATGTCCAACACCCTGCGCTTGCTCTCGTTCTTGCTTATCTGGTGTCTCGGGTCCTTGTTCTCGTACTCCTGGTATGATTTGATCGTGACCACTTCCTCCGCACGGAGATTGTTCAGCGCGGTCATTGGAGCGTCTCCGAAGAGTAGGGCTCCGTCTATATACACCGTGCTGACGTCTTCGTTGAGCACGGTCACGCCGTTCTCTCCCACTTCCACACCTGGCATCTGCTCAAGTATGTCGATGGCCATTTCGCCTGCATTCAGCTTGACCGCTGCCGCATGGAATGCGATGGTGTCCTCCTTGATGGATACGGGATTGGCGATGTCCCTGACCACAGCTCCCTCGAGCATGATGTTCTCGGCGTTGAGGTTCGCTATTACGCGGTTCTGGCCGGGGACGAGGGTGATGGGATTGGTCTGCTCCTGGTATCCGAGCATGCTGAAAGTGACCTGGGCGTTGCCTGCCCTGAGGTTCCTGATGGTGAACGTACCGTTGGCTCCGCTTACGGCATAGGTCGTGTCCTTCTTTTCATTCTCCCCCCTGTCAGATATGACGATGACCGTCACGCCGGCGCCGGGCTGCTGTCCGGTGTCTTCGTCCGTAAGGTAAACGTTACCTGTGAGTATTGCCTGCTGGTTCCAGTTGCGCTGCTGGAGCGCATTCATTGCCTGGTTGTTGTTGCCTCCGCGGTATCCGCCGCCCCAGTTCTGGGCGTAAGTGAGGGTTGAAATAGTTATCAGGGCCAGTGTGAAGAACAAGTTTTTCATGTTCATGTCAGAGGTTTTGTGTATTAAGCGTAAAGATAGATATAAAACAGTAAAATCAGAACATTAAGTGATCAGGTTGGCAATAATCCCTGCGGTTTGCATCGGCGAGACGTGGTCTATGTCGATAATGAAATCGGCCGCCGCGGTATAGATCGGCGTGCGCTCGGCCAGCATGGCCTCGAAGCCGCCGTCCTTCAGCAGCGGCCGGTGGCTCTGGTCGCCGCCGAGATGCAGCCGCAGCGTCTCCACTGTCGCCCGCAGGAAAACGCAGGTGCATTTCTCCTTGATCAGCGCCGCATTCTCCGGCCTCAGTATCGTCCCTCCTCCCAAAGACAGAATAAAACGGTTATTGTCCAATACCTCTTTGAGCGCTTCGGATTCGAGGTCGCGGAAGGCGGTTTCGCCCTGTTCGGCGAAGATATCGGCGATGGACTTGCCGGCCTTGTCGACGATGTATTTGTCGAGGTCGACGAGCGGCATGCGCAGCAACACCGAGAGTTCCCTCCCGACACTGCTTTTCCCGCAACCCATGAAACCGGTCAGCGCAACGATCATCCTAGAACAGGGTAAGGTCCTCGTCGTCATTGACTTCGGGGACGTTTATCTTGCTCATGTCGATATCCGGGATCTCGATCTCGTCCGGAGTGTCTCGAATTCGACCTTCTTCAGGTCCAGCGCATGGCACTTCTTGCCCTTCGCGGCGATGCCTTTCTTGGCGATGTACTCCTCCGCATCGATGAGCTCAGGCTCCCTGTGGGCATACTTGCCCGTGAAGGTCACCTTCACCTGCGGATGCTTGTCCTCGCTGATGTCCACAAGGTACGAACTGCGGCCTTCGGCGATGAACGAGACCGGGGTATTGTCGCTCAGGACAAAAGAGAAGCGTTTGACATAGAATGCTTTGACTGAAGCATCCCAGTACAGTGCCGTGTATGTCTTGTTCGGGTCGAACTTCTCGATCTTAAGTACGTCTCCCTGATACTTGTTCACCAGGTCGAAGGAGGTCGTATAGAACGTGCCGTTCTTGAAGATGGCAAGCACCTTGTCGTCGGTCTCGAACTGGCCGAGGTACTGCCCCCTGCCGTCCTCGTTGAGCTTCTGGATGTCCGCATCGTACCAGATGTCCTTGCCGGAGATGGTGGATACGCCTTTGCTCTTGAGCTGGATCCTCTGGATGGGATTCTTGGACACGAGGTTGCCTCGCGAAGTCTTGCCCTTGATGGCAAGCGTGGAGAAGTCGTATTCCATCGTAGACTTCTTCAGCTTGGCGCGGGGGCGCAGGTAGATGCGCACCGACTCGGCCTCGCCGTTGTGGTTGGCCGTGAACCAGAGGATGGACGAGCCTGGGGCACCGGTCGTGATATCGTATTCCTTGTCGCGGGTCACCGAGGTGATGGCGAAGCGCTTGGCATACGAGACCGAGGTCTTGCCCTCGCGGTAGATCACGTTGTAGATCGTCCGGGAGTCGCCGCGGTTGAACAGGCCCACGTAGAGCAGGTCCTTGCCGAAGAAGGCCTTGTCCTCGACCTTGGTGATGCGGTACTTGCCGTCCTTGCCGATGACCACGATCTCCGAGAGGTCGGAGCAGTCGCAGATGAATTCGCCGCCGTCGTCGCGCTTGAGGCCGATGCCGACGAAGCCCTCAGCCTTGTTGGCGTAGAGCTTGGCATTGTTGTTCACGACCTTGGTGGCGGCGATGGTCTCGAAGCTGGTGATCTCGGTGAGGCGGGGGAAATCCTTGCCGTATTTCTTCTTGAGGCCTTTGAACCAGTCGATGGTATAGCGAGTGATGTGCGCGATCTTGTCTTTGACGTCCGCGATGTCGTTTTCGATGCCGCGGATCTTCTCGTCTATCGCCTTAGTGTCGAACTTGGAGATCTTGCGGACGGGCTTCTCCACGAGCTTGAGGATATCGTCCATCACTATCTCCCTGGTGAGGAGGTCCTGATATTCCTTCATGCGCTCGAACACGTCGCCTATCTGCTCCTCCCACGTCTTCTGGTCCTGTTCCAGGACCTTGTAGATGCGGTTTTCGAAGAAGATGCGTTCCAGCGAACTGTAGTGCCACTCGTTCTCAAGCTCGTCGAGCTTGATGCGAAGCTGCCGCTCCAGGATGTCGCGGGTATGGAAGGTGTCGTACTCCAGTATCTCGTTCACGTCCATGAACTGGGGCTTGTTGTCCTTGATCACGCACGCGTTGGGGGAGATGTTGATCTCGCAGTCGGTGAAGGCGTAGAGGGCGTCGATGGTCTTGTCCGGAGACACGTCGTTGGGCAGGTGGATGATGATCTCCACGTGGTCCGTGGTCATATCGTCGATCTTCTTGATCTTGATCTTGCCCTTGTCCTTGGCCTTGAGGATCGAGTCGATGACGATGCCGGAGGTCTTGCTGTAAGGGATCTCGGTGATGGAGATGGTGTTCTTGTCGATCTTCTCGATCTTGGCACGCACCTTCACCACGCCGCCACGGCGGCCTTTCTGGTATTTGGAGCAGTCGGCATATCCGCCGGTAGGGAAGTCCGGATAGATCTCATAGGGCTTGCCCTCGAGGATGGCTATGGAAGCGTCCAGGAGTTCGTTGAAGTTGTGGGGAAGGATCTTGGAGGCCATGCCGACGGCGATGCCCTCGGTGCCCTGGGCGAGAAGGAGCGGGAAACGGACGGGGAGTTCGGTGGGTTCCTGGTTGCGTCCGTCGTATGACGTCATCCAGTTGGTGACCTTAGGGTCGAAGATCACTTCCTTGGCGAACTTGCTCAGACGCGCCTCGATGTATCGGGGAGCGGCGTTGGAGTCGCCTGTAAGGATGTTTCCCCAGTTTCCCTGGCAGTCCACGGCGTAGCCCTTCTGGCCTATCTGCACGAGTGCGCCGAGGATGGAGGCGTCTCCGTGCGGATGGTACTGCATCGCCTGTCCGACGATGTTGGCGACCTTGGTGTAGGCCCCGTCGTCCATCTTGTACATGGCGTGCAGCACCCTGCGCTGCACCGGCTTCAGGCCGTCCACGATGTGCGGGACGGCCCTCTGCAGGATGACGTAGGACGAATAGTCGAGGAACCAGTCCTTGAACATTCCCGAAAGCTTGAACTTGCGGCTGTCGTTGCCGAGAAGCTTGTCGAATCTGCCCGAGGGGACGGCGGACTCGTCCACCATCTCTTCTCCTTCTTCGAAGGACTCCTGGGAGTCCATGATCTCTTCGTTGTATTCTTCGCTCATAAAAACCTCCGGGCGCGTTTCCACGCGCCTTTTATCATTCTTCGTAACCGAAGCGGCGGAGCTCCCTGCGGCTCTCGCGCCAGTCCGGATCCACTTTTACGTACAATGACAGGAAGACCTTCTTCTGGAAGAAGTCCTCCATGTCGATGCGGGCCTCCGTGCCGACCTTCTTCAGGGCGGCGCCCTTCTTGCCTATGATGATGCCCTTCTGCGAGTCGCGCATCACGTAGATGACGGCGCCGATCTCGTACCTCTCCTCGCCTTCCTTGAAAGACTCCACTTCGACCTCGCAGCAATAAGGGATCTCCTGGCTGTAGTTCAGCAGGATCTTCTCGCGTATGATCTCCTGTGCGAAGAAGCGCAGGTTGCGGTCGGTGAAGGTGTCCTTGTCGTACCAGGGAGGGCTTAGCGGGAGCTTCTCGACGACCTTGTCGAAGATGCTCTCGAGGTTGAATCGCTCCTTGGCGGAAGCCGGGATGACATCGGCCTTGGGCAGCTGCGCATGCCAATAATCCATCAGCTCGAGGACCTTCGGCTGGTCGCTGAGGTCGATCTTGTTGATCACCACGATGACGGGGCATTCGAGCCTCTGCAGCTTGGCCACATAGTCGGCGTTCTTGTCCGCAGTCTCCACTGTATCAGTGACATACAGGATGATGTCCGCGTCGCCGATGGCGGCATCCACGAAGTTCATCATGTTCTTCTGGAGACGGTAGTTGGGCTTCAGGATGCCGGGCGTGTCGGAATACACTATCTGGTAATCCTCCCCGTTCACGATACCCATGATGCGGTGACGGGTGGTCTGGGCCTTCGCCGTGACGATGGAGAGCTTCTCGCCCACCATCGCATTCATCAGCGTGGACTTGCCGACGTTGGGATTTCCTATGATGTTGACGAACCCGGACCTGTGGCTAGACATAGGCGCCCATCTTTAGGATGTTCACCTCGCCTGCGGTGAGGTACCGCCACTCGCCCTTGTTGAGGCCTTTCTTGGTAAGTCCGGCGAAGTAAACCCGGTCAAGGGCCTTGACGGTGTAGCCGAGGGACTCGAAGATCCTACGGACGATGCGGTTCTTGCCGGAGTGGATCTCGATGCCGAGCCTCCTGTGGTCGGTGGCGTCGATGTACTCGAGCTCGTCAGCGGAGACCTCTCCGTCGCTGAGCTCGATACCGGAAAGCACCTTATCGTAATCCTCCTGGGAAAGCTCCCTGTCGAGAATCACCTGGTAGATCTTCTTCTTGTCGTATGAGGGGTGGGTGAGCCTTTCGGCGATCTCTCCGTCGTTGGTGAACATCAGCACGCCCGTCGTGGCCTTGTCGAGGCGGCCGACGGGGAATACTCGCGTCTCACAGCCCTTCAGCAGGTCCATGACGGTCTTGCCGGCATGGGGGTCGCTGGCTGTGGTGACATATCCCTTGGGCTTGTTCATGACGATGTAGACCTTCTCCTCGCCCCTGAGGCGCTCGCCGTTGAAGCGGACCTCGTCGTTCAGGACGTTGACCTTGGTGCCGAGCTCGGTGACGACCTCGCCGTTCACAGTGACGACGCCGGCCTGGATGAGGGTGTCGGCCTCGCGCCTCGAACATACGCCGGAATTGGCGATGAACTTGTTGAGACGGATCTCGTTCTGGATGGGGGTCTGTACGTAGTCGTTGTCAGAGTACTGCGTCGCGTCGATGTTGGGCCTGCGCTCGATCATGCGGTAGATGCCGGACTCAGGGCTCTCGTCGAACTGGGGTTCAAACTTCTTGCGGCCACCTTTGCCGCGGGCCGGCTTGGGGCCCTGGGGGGCGCCGTACGGCTTGCGGCCCGCGCCGTTGTACGGACGCCTTCCGCCATCCTCGCCGTAGCTCCTGCGTTCGCCGTAGGGCTTGCTGTACGCCCTGTGCTCGCTGCCTTCGCCATAGCTCCTGCGTTCGCCGTAAGGCTTGCTGTATGCCCTGTGCTCGCCGCCCTCGCCGTAGCTCCTGCGCTCGCCATAAGGCTTGTTGTATGTCCTGCGCTCACCGCCTTCGCCGTAGCTCCTATGCTCGCCGTAAGGCCTGCGGTCGCTGTTGTAGGGACGTCTCTCCGGGCTGCCGTAAGGACGGCGCTCACCGTTGTTCCTGTCGTTGTATACGCCCTGGCGCTGTCCGTAAGGACGGTGCTCGCCGCCTTCACCGAAACTCCTGCGCTCTCCGTAGGGCTTGTTGTAGCTGCGGCGTTCGCTTCCTTCATAGTTCCTGTGTTCGCCGCTTTCATTCCTGTGACCGTAGTCACTCCTTCTTTCGTTGTTCTCGAAAGAAACCTTCTTTCTGGGCCTGAGCTTCCTGCCTTCTGCAGAATAGCCGCCGTTCTTGTTGTCTTCCATTTCTTTTGTGCCGTTGAGGCAATTAATGATTAATCTTCGTGGTTCACACCACTACTTCAATGTAAATATGTAGGTTATAGTACCTTGCTGCAAAGCAGGAGCATCGGCCTTCTGGTTGAAGTGGGCCTTCATGGCGGCGTTCCTCGCCGCAGTCCAAAGCTCCGTGCTGGTCACGGTGGTGCCTTCGGCTCCCGCCTGGGCCTTCGTGACGTTTCCGTAATTGTCCACCCAGATCGTCACCACGACGATGCCGCTTTCCTGGACTTTGTAAGCGGGCCTGGGCAATGTCCCCACGACATTGCGGCCCTTGAGGTGCGCGTTCGGCGCGCCTGTGGTCTGCCCCTTGTCGGTATTGCCGTCAGGCTGTCCGGCCTTGAACGTGCCGGAGGCCTCTTCGGCCGAATGCGGGGCGGTGAGGCTGGTATCCTTCTTGGCCATGCCCGGGAACGCTGCGCGCGGGTCGAGCTTGGGCTCCTCCGGGGGTACGGGGACCTCGATATCACCGTGCGGGTCCGGCGCAGTGGCAGGAGTGAGGTTCTGCGAGGTGTGGGCCTCGTAAGGCGACTCGCTCCTCTGCACCAGCTCGATGGGCCTGGAGAGGTCGATCTCCTCGGCCTGTGGCTGATTGCCGTCACGATGCTGGGTGACGGTCTCGATCTCCTCCGTGAAATCTATCACGAAAGTGTTTTCCTGCGGAGGAGGATACAGGTACCTGAACCCCGTGAACGAGCAGAACAGGATCGCGCACAGGGTGATGCCCAGCGACAGCGCTGCGCCGAATACCCTGGAGGTCTTTTCCTGTTTATCCCTTTCGCGGATATACTCTTTCATGATATCATTCCGGCTGCGTGGCCAGGATCACTTTGTAATGGTTCCTTTTCGCGATGTTCATCATGGCGACGATCTCCTTGACCGGGACGGTCTCGTCGGAGTAGATGGAGAAAGTCGGATCCTCCTCGCTCTGGAGGAGTCCCACTATCTCGTCCTCGGCCTGCTCGTAGCTGACGGGCTGCTCGTTGCCGTTGATGTGGTAGGTGTATATGTCATCTCCCCAGTCCTTGATGGAGACACTGACCGTGGCCTTGGCCGAGACCTGTCCCGTGCTCTTCGGAAGGAGGAGCTTGAGGGCGTTCGGATTAACGAGCGTCGAGGTCACGAGGAAGAAGATGAGCAGCAGGAACACGATGTCAGTCATGGACGACATCGACATTTCCGACAGTACCTTCGTGGTTCTCTTGATAGCCATGGCTCTGAGGTTTATTCGTCGTCACCGGCAGGCTCGTGGAGGAGGTCCATGAAGTCGATCGTGGCGCTCTCCATCTTGAAGACGAGGCTGTTGATGCTGGAGGACAGGTAGTTGTATCCGAAGTAGGCAAGAATACCGACGATGAGACCGCCGACGGTAGTGACCATGGCGGTATAGATGCCGCTCGAGAGCAGGGTGATGTCGATGTTGTTGCCGGCCTGCGACATGTTGAAGAAGGCCTGGATCATACCGATGACTGTTCCGAGGAATCCGATCATCGGGGCGCCTCCGGCGACGGTCGCGAGGAAGGACAGGCCCTTCTCAAGGCGTGCTACCTCGACGTTGGCTGTATTCTCTACCGCGGCCTGGATGTCGGTGAGGGGACGTCCGATGCGCTCGATGCCCTTCTCGACCAGACGGGCGATAGGGGAGTCGTACTTCTCGCAGAGGGTGATGGCTGACTTGATCTTGCCCTCGTGGATGTAGTCGCGGATGTCGTTCATGAAGTTCTTTCCGATCTTGTTGGCCTGGCGGATCATCCACCACTTCTTTCCGAAGATGTAGATGGCAATGATGGAAAGGACGAGGAGGACGAGCATGAGCCAGCCTCCCTTTGAAGCCATTTCAATAAGTGAATAGGACATGACCTGCTGCTGGGGGATGACTTCCGCCGCGGTCACGGCATCGCCGGCATTGGCGACCTGCTCCATCGCCGCAGCGGCCATGGAATCGATTTCGGTTTGAAGGATGTTGAAAAACATATCGTGAAATTATTGATTTCTGTAAATGGCTCCCGGCTTTACTTGCCCGGGCCGGAGGATGCTCCCTGAACCCTGCAACAATTGAGCCTGAAAACCCCATATTATTTCAATTTACAAAAATAGCCAAAAAAACGGAAACGGCCCAATTTCCGCCCTTTTTTCTTTTAGAAAAAACCCTGCTGCCCGCTTTCTCTTGGTTCTCCTGCCCTTCCCACCAAATCCCATCCCCGCCCTCACCCTCACCCTCACCCTCACCTTCACCTTGCTTCGCCTCACCTCACCTCACCTCACCCTTGTTCCTTATCTGCAAGTCCTGCCCCCCATCTATCCCGCTTCCCGTTTTCCCATTTTGACCGTATCCTTATGCACCTCCTTCTTTATTTGTCCCTTTTTTCGCTTTGCCGTATAGAAGTATTGGAGCGTAAAGGCTTTTCTGAACAAAAGACCCCCGTTTTGTTCAGATTTGGCAGAAATACAAGCGATTCTGAACAAATGGCCTTGATTTGTTCAGAAAACACATTGGCGGACAGGGTGTTTTGCCTTGGGAATGGAGTCTGTTGACTTTATTCCCAAGGGATGTTAGCGGCTGGAGGAAAACATTGCGAACGGTGTTACGCTCCAGCTGCCGAGGGGGTCTAATGGCTCACGGGTGCCGAGGGGGTCTAATGGCTCGCGGCTGCCGAGGGGGCTTGGTAGTCGACGCGGGAGAGGAAGAGGGCGTGGCCGGGGACGGATTCGCCGGCCATGGAGCGGAACGGCGTGCCGTCATCCGCGACCAGACGGCGGTCCTGGAACGGCAGGCCGCTTGCAACTTGCTCGTTTCCAGGGGATGACAATTCAACAGTGGCGCCGTCGGGTTGGGGAAAGCCGGTCTGCGAGAAGTCTGGCGGGAGGATGAGGGCGGCGAAGTCGGCGACGCTGCGGCGGCCGCGGCCGACCTCGAGGAGCGAGCCGACGATGGCCCGCACCATGTTCCGCAGGAACCTGTCGGCCGCGATGCGGAAATACAGGTAGCGGGGGCCGTCCGCAGGGGTTTCGCCCGAGGCCCCGTCGGGGCGCGGACTGGCGGCGCCGAAGCCCATAATGGCCACATGGTCAGGAGTATATGGGGCCCAGAAGGCTTCCGTGACGGTGCAGATTGATGTTCGGTTGTCGCTGCCGGCCTTCTCGAAGCAGCGGAAGTCGTGCGTCCCGAGCAGAAGTGCCGCCGCCTCGTTCATGGCGTCGATGTCAAGCTCCCAACTGCAGAAATACGAATGGTTTTCTATGAACGGGTCTTTCGTCCTGTGCAGAAAATACGTATATTCGCGTCGCGTCGCGCTGAACCGCGCATGGAGGTCGTCCTCCACCACTCCGAGCGAGTGGATGACGATGCCACGCGGCAAAATGGCATTTAATTTGTAGCCGAAAGCGGTCGTGTCTATGACTTTGTCATAGTCAAAATGCGCCACATAGCCTATGGCATTGACTTTCGAGTCGGTACGTCCGGCTCCGACGACCTGCACCCGCTCCTTGAGGAGCGTCGTGAGAGTCGTCTCCAGACATTCCTGGACGGTCAGGGCGTTGGGCTGGAGTTGCCAGCCGGAAAACTCCGACCCGTCGTACGAAAGTTTGATGAAGTAGCGCATACAGATGCAAAAGTATTAAAAAAACGATAGAATGGAAAGCGTAAACATCAAAGAGCTCAATGACCGCATCCAGAAAGAGAGCGCATTCGTGGATCTGCTCTCCCTGGAGATGGGCAAGGTCATCGTAGGCCAGAAGCACCTCGTGGAGAATCTCTTCATAGGTCTGCTGGCTGGAGGACACATCCTCCTCGAGGGTGTCCCCGGACTTGCCAAGACATTGGCCATCAATACTTTGTCACAGGCTGTCAATGCCAAGTTCAGCCGCATCCAGTTCACTCCTGACCTCCTGCCTGCCGACGTTACCGGTACGCTCATCTACTCCCAGAAGAACGAGCGCTTCGAGGTCCGCAAGGGGCCCGTCTTCGCCAATTTCATCCTCGCGGATGAGATCAACCGCTCTCCGGCGAAGGTCCAGTCCGCCCTGCTCGAGGCCATGCAGGAGAAGCAGGTCACCCTCGGCGACGAGACCTTCAAGCTCCCGGAGCCTTTCCTCGTGATGGCCACCCAGAATCCCATCGAGCAGGAAGGCACCTATCCGCTCCCTGAGGCCCAGGTCGACCGTTTCATGCTCAAGGTCGTCGTGGACTATCCTAAGAAGGAGGAAGAACGCCTGATAGTCAGGATGAACAACTCCGGCGAATTCCCCAAGGCCAGCCCCGTCGTGAGTCCCGAGGACATCATCCGTGCCCGCCAGGTCGTCCGTGACGTATACATGGACGAAAAGATTGAGCGTTACATCGTGGATATCGTCTACGCCACCCGTACTCCCGAGGAGTACAATCTCGCCAACCTCAAGGACCTCGTGTCGTACGGCGCCTCGCCGCGCGCCAGCATATCGCTTGCGCTGGCCGCCAAGGCATATGCCTTCATCAAGCGCCGCGGCTACGTCATCCCCGAGGATGTGCGCGCGGTCTGCCCCGAGGTGCTCCGCCACCGTATCGGCCTGACATACGAGGCTGAGGCCGAGAACGTTACGACCGAGGAGATCGTCTCCCAGGTCATCAATGCCGTCATAGTTCCGTAATGGAGAATACCCAGACGACAGACCTCCTGAAGAAGGTCAGGAAGATCGAGATCCGGACCAGGGCGCTGAGCCACCAGGTCTTTGCGGGCGAGTATCACTCCGCCTACAAGGGCCGAGGAATGGCTTTCAGCGAAGTGCGCGAGTATCAGTACGGCGACGACGTCCGCAACATGGACTGGAACGTCACTGCACGCCTCCGCTCGCCCTATGTCAAGGTCTTCGAGGAGGAGCGCGAGCTCACCGTGATGCTCCTGATCGATGTCAGCCGCTCGGGTCTGTTCGGCACTGATACCATGACCAAGCGCGATCTGACCGCGGAAGTGGCCGCCGTGCTTGCATTCTCCGCCATACTCAACAACGACAAGGTCGGCGCCCTCTTCTTTAGCGACCGCGTGGAGGAGTTCATCCCTCCCAAGAAGGGGCGCAGCCACCTCCTCCACATCATCCGCGAGATCATCAGCCTCCGGCCGACTTCCAACGGCACGGACCTTTCCGGCGCGCTCCGCTTCCTCACCAACGCCATGAAGAAGAAGTGTACTGCGTTCGTGCTCAGCGACATGCTGGACGTGGATTCCGATGGTAAGCCGCGCTACGAGGATGCCCTCAAGGTCGCCGTCAACCGCCACGACATATCGATCCTAAAGGTCTACGACCCGCGTGAGCGCGAAATACCGGACGTCGGTCTCGTCCACGTCAAGGACTCCGAGAGCGGGGACGAGGCGTGGGTGGATACCGGCAGCCGCAAGGTCCGGGATTCCTATTCGAGGTGGTTCCGCACCGTGGGCGAGAATGAGAACCGGCTTTTCAATAAATATAGGACGGACAACATCGACATCGCCACAAGCGATGCCTATGTCAGCCGCCTGATGCTGTTTTTCAACAGGAAATGAGAAAACTGTCCATAGCT
>ONNK01000082.1 GCA_900319185.1 uncultured Bacteroidales bacterium | reverse complement strand
TGCGATGTACTTCTGGAATGCAGGAGCAACGAGCTCATAAGTTACAGTAGTTGGAGCGAAGGTGTGCTTGCCAGCCTCGTAATTACCAGTTGCACGCTGCATACCATTGCTACCGTCAACGAGCAGAATTGGCTCGAGAGCGCGGTTAGCATTATTCAGTACGCGCTGGATCATGTACTCCAGATAGTTAGTAACGCGAGCCTCAAACTTAGCAGCACGGTCAGCTGTGTCATTAACACGGTTGATAGTGTTCTGAAGCTGAGCAACGATGTTGTTGATCTCATCGTAGGTCATGTCCTTGTCGGACAGTTCGACGCCAATGATGATATCGGCCCCCATCTCACGGGCTATGTCGGTGGGGTAGTTGTTGCGCATGCCGCCGTCGACGAAGATCTTGTCCCCGGTCTTGACCGGAGCGAATATGCCTGGTATCGACATGGTGGACCTGAGGGCAGTGTTGAGGTCACCCTCGTGCCAGAGGTACGCAGTGCCGGAAACCATCTCTGTCGCGATGCAGAAGAACGGTATGGGCAGCGTCGTGAAATCGACGTTGTCTTGATATCCAACCGTAAGCCCGCTGAAAATGTTGTTGACGTTGTGGCCGTAGATATAGCCCGAAGGCAGGCTTCCGAAGAGGTTCTCGCGCATCGTACGCTCACCGGATTCGTCCCCGGCACCGAAATGCAGGCTCCTGTTGCGCTCCCGCAGGATCTCTCCCGATTCGCGGTTGAACATGTCCTTGACATCATAGTAGAACGGGACGGAAGCGAAGTATTTCTCCTTGTATTTCTTCTGCCTGTAGGCGATGAGTTCCTGCGGTACCTTGTCGCTGAGCGCAAGGTCCCAGTCGGCGGTGCGGAGAAGGGAGTCCAGGAATTCCGGACTGTATCCGATGGAATACAAGCCTCCTACGAGGCCGCCCATACTCGTTCCGAGTACCATGTCAACGGGGATCCCCACTTCCTCGAGGTATTTCAACACACCTGCATGCGCGGCTCCCTTTGCTCCGCCGCCGCTGAGGACAAGCGCCACGGTGGGGCGGCGGCGCCTGATGCGGTCCATCTTGGCCCGCATGCGCGCCACTACGACCGAGTCTCCGACGGGGTCGTAGCTCTGGAAACTTACCTGCCCTGCGGAAGGCAGGGCACAGAGGATGTTCAGTCCAAGGATAAGGAATGCAATGGTCAGTCTTTTCATCGTCATCACTTTGAAGTTGCTCCGTGCTTTCCGGCAAGCATGCCGCAGGCGGCAAGGATATCCTCTCCGCGGGAGGCGCGGATGGTACATGTGATCCCGTGGGCGTTCAACCTGTCGCGGAAGCCCTCCATGACGGGTGCGGGACTCGAAACAAGGGGAGAATCCGGAATGCGGTGGAACCTGATGAGGTTCACGCGGCATTCCAGACCGCGGAGCAGGCGGATGAGGGCGTCCTCGTGCCGTTTGGTGTCGTTCAGCCCGGAAAACATGATATACTCGAAACTCACGCGCCGCTGTCCTGAGAAATCGTATCTCCGTATCAGGCGTACGACCTCTTCGATGGACCAGGCCTTCTCGACCGGCATGAGCCCGCTCCTCTCATCATGGAAAGGATCGTGGAGGCTTATGGCCAGGTGGCAGCGGGAGCCGTCCAGGAAGCGCTTCAGGTTGGGAAGGACGCCTACGGACGACAATGTGATGCGTTTCGGGCTCCAGCCGAACCCCCAGTCCGCAGTCAGCACTTCGATCGCGCGCATGACGTTGTCGTAGTTGTCAAGCGGCTCTCCCATGCCCATGAAGACGGCGTTCGTGAGCTCCTGGCTCTCGTCCACCGCGATGAACTGCGAAAGGATGTCGGCGGCGGACAGGTGTCCGTGGAATCCCTGCCTTCCGGTCATGCAGAACTTGCAGCCCATGCGGCAGCCGGACTGTGAAGACACGCACAGGGTGCGCCTGTCCTCGTCCGGGATCATGACAGCCTCGACGGCTGCGCTTTCGAGCTCTTCGGGCCGCGACTGTTCGTAAGCGTCCAAACCAGGGGCCTTGGGGCAGTTCACGGGGAAAAGGTATTTCTTCGTCCCATCGGTCGATACGGCAACGCCGATGGCATCGCTTACGCCGAGGTCATATCTCTCGGCGAGTCTCTCGCGTCCCGCCTTGGATATGTTGGTCATCTCGTCGAAACTGCGTACGCGCTTGGCATACATCCATTGGGCGATCTGCCCGCCTGTATAGGCCGGCAGGCCGACGGCCGCGGCGGCCGCTTTCAGCTCCTCCGGAGTTTTGCCAAGCAGTTTCGTCTTCATCACTTTTCTGCTTTTAGACGGGAAATGCAGTCTTCGAGAGAGTCGAGCCAGTAGGGAATAGTGACCCCGAAAGTCTCCTTGACCCTGGTCTTGTCAAGCACGGAGTATTTCGGCCTGCGCGCCTTGGTCGGGAATTCGTCCGTATGGCAGGGATTGACCGTGCAGCCGTGCCCGTAGAGCCTGTTCACGGCGACTGCGAGGTCGTACCATGAAATGCAGCCTTCGTCTGAGAAATGGTATACACCGGTACGGTCAAGCATGCCGCCGTCGATGATGCGTACGATCAGCCCGGCGAGGTCGGCGGCGTAAGTCGGGGTGCCGACCTGGTCGAACACGACCTTGATGCTCGGATTGGACCCTGTCAGGCGGGCCATCGTCTTGACGAAATTCTTGCCGTAGGGAGAATAGAGCCATGCCGTCCTGAAAATCATGTATCGGCAGCCGGAATTCAAGATGGAGCGTTCTCCTGCATACTTGGTCATGCCGTACGCCCCGAGTGGGCTCGGCTCGTCGCTCTCCCTGTAGGGGACGTTGGCCTCGCCGTCGAACACGTAGTCGGTGGAGACGTGGATGAGGGTGGCGCCACGCTCTTTGGCCACAGTCGCGAGATATGCGGCTGCGGTATGGTTCAGGAGGTCGGTGAAAGTGAGGTCGCTCTCAGCCTTCTCCACATCGGTATAGGCGGCGCAGTTCACGATGACGTCTATGTCCTCGGAGCGACATATGATGCGTATGGCATCGGGATTGGTGATGTCCAGATAGACCGTCTCGACATCCGGCGCCTGGGAGACGTCGGTGAAAATGAAACGGTGCGGGCTTCCTGCGGAAGCATTTCGGATCTCCCTGCCCAACTGGCCGTTGGCCCCGGTAACTAGTATATTCATGCTCAAACTGTTAATATGCTTCTCAAAGCCTCTGCGGCATCCTTCTTCAGGACCTTGTCCGTGAGCTGATGCTTGATGGCGCGCACGCGGTGGCAGTCCGAACCGGCCATGTCGTACCATCCCTTTTTCAGGATCATGGCGGCCTTCTCCTTCACGTGTTCCCCATAGTATCCCAGCATGGACGGATAGTTCATCTGGAAACGTACTCCCATGCCACGCAGGCGCGCATACTCCTTCTCGCCCATGTATTCGTAGCGCTCGGGATGAGCAAGGACCGGCCTGAAGCCGGAGTGCATGGTGCGGTCGATCATGTCCCAGAAGTTGTAAGGCCCGGACCATGTCGAGGTCTCCATGAGGACTGAACCCTCCTCCCTGTGGAACAGGAAATCCTTGTCCGCCAGATGCTTCTCGAAAAGCTCGTCCATCATGTATTCGGAGGCGAGATGGAGTTCGACCGGTCCGTGATACAAAGCCTTGAGCTCCTCGAAGCGCTCCCTGAGTCCCGCCGTGGTGTTCGGAACATCCTCCATGGTGTGGGGAGTGAGCCAGAGTGAACGGAGTCCGGCTTCCTCGAGCATGGCGAGGATGGCGAGGGACTCCTCGGGTTTCGAGACCCCGTCGTCTACGCCGAAGAGTATGTGTGAATGATGGTCCGTGGCTCCCTCGAGGAGCCTTTTGTCAGATATCGAGTATTTGCGGCTGAACAATCCCATGTCGAAGCTGATCCGTAATAGATATAATATGCAAATTTACGCAAAAGATTTAAAGACTATGGGATAAATTGCCTATTTTTGTAATATGGCAGATGATGTACGCAAGACCGCGACTGCCGGGTCCCGCCCGGTCATACGATTATATACCGACGGCGCGTCGAGCGGTAATCCCGGACCCGGCGGGTACGGGGTCATACTCCGTTGCGGCTCCCTGAGCAAGGAGATGTCTGGCGGCTTCGCCTGCACCACCAACAACCGCATGGAACTCCTGGCCGTGATAACGGGCCTTGAGGCGGTCAAGTGGGACAATGCCGAAGTCGAGGTGTTCAGCGATTCCAGCTATGTCGTCAAGGCCGTCACCGAAGGGTGGCTTCAGAACTGGCAGAGGAAAGGATGGAAGAAAGTCAAGAACGTCGACCTCTGGATGCGTTTCCTGGAGGTTTATTCCCGTCACAGGGTGACCTTCCACTGGATCAAGGGCCATGCCGGACATCCCGAAAACGAGCGCTGCGACGCCCTCGCCGTGGATGCGGGGGCAGGGGCAGCTGCCCGCGGCGAGTCGCTCCCCGAGGATACGGGATACCGCTCTGAGGAAAATTTGTTAAATTTGTAAATCAATACTTGAACCATATGCACGGCAACAATAGGAAACTCGTGGTGGGCATCACCCAGGGAGACGGCAACGGCATCGGATATGAGGTCATCATCAAGGCCCTCGCCGACGCACGCATCCTTGAGTCATTCACCCCGGTCATCTACGGGTCTTCGAAGCTTTTCGGCTTCTACCGCAAGACCATACACAACCTCGATCAGATCGACACCAACGTCATATCCTCGGCGGCGGACGCCCATCAGCGTCGCGTCAATATCGTGAACTGCCTGCCTGAAAACGTCTACGTGGAACCCGGTCAGCCCAATCCTGACGCTGCCAAGGCAGCCATCACCTGTCTTGAGAGCGCTGTCGAGGACCTCAAGAAGGGCGATATCGACGTCCTCGTGACCGCACCCTTCAACAAGAAGGTCATCTCTTCCCAGGGGTTCGGCTTCACCGGCCATACCGAATATCTGCAGAATGCCTTCGGAGTGACTGACGTGACGATGTTCATGGTGAGCGAGCGTCTCAAGGTCGGCGTAGTGACCGGCCATATCCCGCTCCGCGATGTCCCGGACAGCATTTCCGAGGAAAAGATCCTCAGCAAGCTTCGTCTGATGGATGCGTCGCTCCGCAGGGACTTCGGCGTCGATTCACCTAAGATCGGCGTCCTCAGCCTCAATCCCCACAGCGGTGACGGCGGCCTGCTCGGAGACGAGGAGGAGCGCATCATCGCCCCTGCCGTTGCCAAGGCCGTCGAGGAGGGCATCGACGCATTCGGGCCTTATTCTCCTGACGGCTATTTCGGCGCCGGGCTTTATACGCGCTTCGACGCCACCCTGGCCATGTACCATGACCAGGGACTGGAGCCTTTCAAGGCCATCGCCTTCGAGGACGGTGTCAATTTCACCGCCGGCCTGCCCATCGTCCGCACTTCGCCGGACCATGGGACCGCATTCGAGATGGCGGGACGGGATGAGGCCGATCCCCGTTCCATGATGTCCGCCATCTTCACCGCCATCGACATTTACCGCAACAGGGAGGCTTACGACGAGCTCCAGGCCGGCAAGATGAAGGAACGTGTCCTTGACGATGCCGGCCGTCCCCAGCGTCCCGGCCGTCCCCAGATCGCATAGCCATGGAGATAGTCAGGACTGCCATTCCGGATGTCGTGATCATCGAGCCCAGGGTATTCGGGGATTCCAGGGGCTATTTCTTCGAGTCTTGGTCGCAGCGCGAGTTCGACGCCCTGGTGCGTCCCGTTCGATTCGTGCAAGACAATGAAAGCCGGTCTTCATACGGCGTCGTACGCGGCCTGCATTTCCAGAAAGGGGCTTTTAGCCAGAGCAAGCTCGTCCGTGTCGTCGAGGGTACCGTCCTGGACGTGGCGGTGGATATCCGTCGAGGCAGCCCGACTTTCGGGCTCCACGTCGCGGTCGAACTGACCGCCGACAGCCATAGGCAGCTTTTCATCCCGCGTGGTTTCGCCCATGGTTTCAGCGTCCTTTCGGACCATGCCGTATTCCAATACAAATGCGACAATTATTATGCACCCCAAGCGGAGTCCGCCATTGCATGGAACGACCCCGCATTGGCCATCGACTGGCGGGTGGCATCTGAGGACGTCATACTCTCTGAAAAGGACAGACATCATCCTCTCCTTGCAGACTGTCCGGACCTTTTTGACTACGCGTCCGACCTCTACCTCGAGTGAAATGTTATGCAGCAATCTCGGTGCTAAATGGTTTTTTATACGAAAAAACTTGTTAATAAAATTTTTTATTATTAAAATTGTAAAAGTAGTGTAAAACCAAGGTTAGTAATGAAGATTGCTCTCATAGGATATGGCCGCATGGGCCATATGATTGAGGATATCGCCGTGTCCCGCGGTCACGAGATCGTATGTACCGTCGACGTGGACAATCCCGAGGCTTTCGATTCGGATGCATTCCGCAGTGCGGATGTTGCTATCGAGTTCTCGATGCCTTCCTCAGCTTATTCCAATGTCAGGAAAGCCTTTGATGCCGGACTCAAGGTAGTCAGCGGCACCACTGGATGGTTTGCAGACCATCGCGCTGAGATGGAAGCCCTTTGTGCGGAAGGCCACACCCTCTTCTGGAGCAGTAACTTCAGCATCGGAGTGTATATTTTCTCCACAGTCAACCGTTACCTCGCAGGCATCATGGACAAGTTCGACGGATATGACGTCGCCATGGACGAGGTGCATCACTGCCACAAGCTCGATTCTCCGAGCGGAACGGCAGTCACCCTTGCCGAAGGTATACTCTCGAAGCTCTCCAGGAAGGACTCCTGGACCAACGAGCTTGCTCCCCTCGGTGAGGTGGAGAGCATGAAAGCCCCCGTGGCAGGTCCTGCACTTCAGATCTTCAGCTACCGCCATGACGAGGTCCCGGGCATCCACACGGTCCGTTACGAGAGCGATGCCGACCGTATCGTCATCACCCACGAGGCCAAGTCGCGCAAGGGCTTTGCCCTCGGCGCCGTGCTGGCCGCGGAGTATGCCGCCACCCATTCCGGAATGCTTGGCATGGATGATTTGTTCAAGGATTTGATTTAATTTCCCGAGATAAGATGAAAGTTTTGAAATTCGGAGGCTCCTCCGTGGGCTCCGCACACAGGATGAAGGGTGTCGCCGGCCTGATCGACGACGGAGAGCGCAAGATCGTCGTCCTGTCCGCCATGTCCGGAACGACCAATTCCCTGGTCGAGATCGCCAACTATTACACCAACGGAAATGCAGAGGGTGCAGCCGATACCATCGGCGCCCTTGAGATGAAATATACCAAGCATGTAGCCGATCTCTACGGGTCGAAGGAGTATGCCGACAAGGCCCGCGAGGTGCTATCTGGTGTCTTCGCTTTCCTCCGTTCCTTCGCCGGCAAGCATTTCGGCCTTGTCGAGGAGAAGGAAGTCCTGGCCCAGGGAGAGATCATGTCCACCAACATGTTCACCTTCTACCTGCAGGAGCAGGGCAAGGACGTCGTACTCCTGCCCGCCCTCAATTTCATGCGCCTGGACCCCGCGGGCGAGCCTGACATCCCTTACATCGCCGACCATCTCGGTGATATACTGGAGCAGAAGCAGGCCTACCTGTACATCACCCAGGGCTTCATCTGCCGCAATTCCGCTGGCGATGTCGACAATCTCCAGCGCGGAGGTTCGGACTATACCGCATCGCTGATCGGAGCCGCCATCGGGGCGGAGGAGATCCAGATATGGACCGACATCGACGGCATGCACAACAACGATCCGCGTGTGGTCGACCACACCACCGCCGTGCATCACATCCATTTCGAGGAAGCTTCCGAGCTGGCGTATTTCGGAGCCAAGGTCCTTCACCCGACCTGCATCCTGCCGGCCAAGAACGCAAATATCCCTGTCCGTATCCTCAATACCATGCAGCCCGATGCCGAGGGCACGCTAATCAACAACGAGCTTGAGGAGGGCCTCATCAAGGCCGTCGCGGCCAAGG
>ONNK01000086.1:7420-9779 GCA_900319185.1 uncultured Bacteroidales bacterium | reverse complement strand
AGCCGCGGTTGGCGAAGGCATCGGTCGGGATGGCAAGGCAGAGATAGCCGAGGAACATCACCGACACGCCGGTGACGACGCACTTGCCGAAGCCGATCTTGTCGGCGAGCCATCCGCCGAGGACCGGCATGAAATAGACCGCTGCCAGGAAAATGGCATAGAACTGACCCGCCGCTGCGGCGGTGAAGCCGAACTTCGCCTGCAGGAACAGGAGGAAGATGGCTAGCATGGTGTAGTAGCCGAAGCGCTCACCGGTATTGGCAAGTGCCAGGGCGTAAAGACCTTTAGGCTGGTTCTTAAACATATAAGACAGTTTTAAATGATATTATCATTATGTGCAGTTAGACAAAGATAATTATTTTTGGTATATTTGTCAAAATGGACGCGACAGTGATGAAGAAATTAAGCGCACATATCGTCACGGGGTGCATTCGGCTTCTGGCCCTTTTGCCGCTCAAGGTCCATTATGCGCTGTGCGCCATCCTGGCGTGGCTGATGCGCAGCGTCGTGCGCTACAGGAGGAAAGTCGTGGAGACCAACCTCCTGCATTCCTTCCCGGACAGGAGTCCGGAGGAGCGGAAACAAATACTGAAAGGCTTCTACAGGCATTTCGGTGAGATCATCGCCGAGGCCATATGGTTCGGAGGCACGCGCTCCAAGGAGCGTCTCCGCCGGCAGCGCCTCTGCGAATTTGTCGGCCTGGAGGAGCACCGCAAGGAACTGGAAGGGACGGGAGGAGTGATGTACCTGATCTCGCACTGCGGCAACTGGGAGATCTTCGGAGGATGGTTCCAGTATGCCCAGCAGGGTGCACTTCCCTACCGCGAAGATGAAGTCATCGCGCCGTACAAGCGGCTGAGCAGCGACGTCTGGGAGGACGTGATGGCCCGCAACCGCTTCTGGCCAATGGAAGGTTTCGAGGGATACGTCGAGTCGCGCAACGTACTGCGATACACCCTGGAGCATCCGGAGAGACGCGTATTCCTCTTCAACACCGACCAGTATCCGTACCGGAACACGCTGGGATACGAGGTGAAGGACTTCATGCACCAGCGCACCATGACCATGACCGGCGGCGCCTCGATAGCCTGCAAGTTCGGACTGGCCGTAGTATACGTAGGATTCGAGAACGTCTCCAGGGGGCATTACCGGATGAAGTTCCGGACCATAGCCCGCAACGCTTCCGGGCTCACGACCGGAGAGATAATGGAGCGCTACTACGCCATGCTCCAGGAGGACATCGAGACTCAGCCCTGGAACTACCTGTGGAGCCACAAGAGATGGAAGAACCTTTATAGCTACAAATAACCGACATAAAACACTAATAAAATGACTATCAGAGATTTGGAACCGAAAGTCGTGTGGAACAACTTCTATCAGATCACACGCATCCCGCGCCCTTCGAAGCACGAAGAAAAGATCCGCAAATACCTCCTGGACTGGGGCAAGTCCAAAGGATTCGAGACATTTGCCGACAAGACCGGCAACGTCATCATCCGCGTCCCCGCCACTCCGGGATTCGAGGACCGCAAGGGCGTCATACTCCAGGGACACATGGACATGGTCCCGCAGAAGAACAACGATACCGTACATGATTTCGTGAAGGACCCCATCGAGACCTGGGTGGACGGCGAATGGCTCCGTGCCAGAGGCACCACGCTCGGCGCCGACAACGGCCTCGGCGTGGCCATGGGCCTCTCCGTACTCGAGGACCCGTCAGTCAAGCACGGCCCGGTAGAGGTCCTCGTCACCTATGACGAGGAGACCGGCATGACCGGTGCCCGCGCCCTTGAACCGGGCGTCCTCAAGGGCGACATACTCATCAATCTCGACTCCGAGACCGAGGGCGAACTCTATGTCGGCTGCGCCGGCGGCCTCGATGCCATCGCCACCGCCACATATGAGCCCCAGCCCTGGCCCGAGAAGGGCTACGCCTGCTACGAATTCGCCGTCAAGGGCTGCCAGGGCGGACATTCCGGCATGGACATCGTCCTGTGCCGCGCCAACGCCAACAAGGTGGCTGCCCGCGTGCTGCTGCCGCTCCTGCGCGACTGCGGCGTGAAGCTCATCGACCTCGAGGGAGGCACCCTGCGCAACGCCATTCCGCGTGAGGCTTTCGCAACGCTCTATGTCCCCGAGGACGGCATCGCCAAGGCGCAGGCCGTCATCGACAAGGTGGCCGCCGAGGTCAAGAAGGAGCATGCCGTCACCGACCCGGGCATGGAGTTCGTCTTCAAGCCTTACGAGTGCAAGGACGGCGAATGCTGCGACCACGGCGACGACTGCAAGTATGTGCCGGAGGCAGATGCTCTCCGCTTCGTACGTGCCGTCCCATTCGATGAGCTTGTCTTCGAAGCGC
>ONNK01000086.1:0-7410 GCA_900319185.1 uncultured Bacteroidales bacterium | reverse complement strand
CGAGACCTCCAACAACCTCGCAATGGTCAAGATCGAGAAGGGACAGTTCTCAGTGATCACGCTTATGCGCAGTTCCGTGGACTCCGGCAAGGAGTTCCTTGCCACCAAGCTCGAGTCCGTATTCGAGCTCGCCGGAGCCAAGGTCAAGTTCGAGGGTGGCTACTCCGGCTGGGCTCCGAACAACGCTTCGCCCATCCTCCATACCATGAAGAAGGTCTACAAGGACCTCTATGGCAAGGAGCCCTTGGTAATGGCCATACATGCCGGACTCGAGTGCGGCATCCTCGGAGGCATATATCCCGACTGGGACATGGTCTCCTGCGGTCCCACCCTGCTGAGCCCCCACTCCCCCGACGAGCGGGCCAACATCCCTTCGGTCCAGAAGGCATGGGACTTCCTCAAGGCTGTCCTGGAGAACATCCCCGTAAAATAAACGATGAAACAATCCGTCAAGAACCAGCTCATCGAATGGGCTGAGAAATACAACGATCCGGTATACTTCCAGGAGGACCCCGTCATGTTCCCGCGCAAATTCGCGCAGGACATGGCGGAGGGCCGGGCCGTGCTCCAGGACGTCGAGATAGCGGCGCTTTTCGCCGCGCATTTCGCCTGGGGCAGGCGCGAGATGATCGTGCGCGACTGCAACCGCCTCTTCGAGGAGATGCAGTGGCGCCCCTTCGACTACGTCAAGACCGGTGACTGGCGCGACGAGGATGCCAGCATCCACCGCACGACCAAGTGGAGCGATGTCGCCAGGATATGCAAACGGCTGAAGGAGTGGTACTTCTGGCACGGTTCGCTGGAGCCTCTGACACAGGATGAACTCCGCACCACCATCTTCCGCCAGAAGTCCGACCCCAAGGCTCCCAACAAAAAGATCAACATGATGCGGCGCTGGATGGTCCGTGACGACGGCAAGGTCGACCTGGGCCTCTGGAAGAAAACCAAGAAGACCGACCTGATCATCCCCCTGGATGTGCACGTATACTCCAGGGCGGTTGCATGCGGCCTGACCCGGCGTAAACAGAAAGACCTCAGGACAGCCATGGAGATCACGGACTCGTTCAGGGAGATATTCCCCGACGATCCCTGCCTCGGCGACTTCGCCCTGTTCGGCTACGACATCGACAAGGAGAAGGATGCCTAGGCTCTTCATTATAGCGGGGTGCAACGGCTCCGGCAAGACCACTGCTTCGTATTCGGTCCTTCCGGAGATGCTCGAGTGTACGCAGTACGTGAACTCCGACGAGTTCGCCAAGAGCATCGCACCCTTCGACCCCGACTCGGCTTCCGTCTCCGCGGGCCGTTTCATGCTGATGAGGATCAAGTACCTCTTCGACAGGAAAGAAGATTTCTGTATAGAGAGCACCCTGGCTACGCGTTCGCTGCTGAGGATGCTGCTGGAGGCCAAATCCAACGGCTACACCGTTACGCTCATCTACCTTTGGCTCAACTCGCCGGAACTCGCTATCGCGCGCGTTCATGACAGGGTGCTTTCGGGAGGGCACAATACCCCCGAGCCAATCATACGCCGCAGATACCTGATGGGGCTCAAGTATTTCTTCGACGAGTATATCCCTGAGTGTGACCGGTGGATACTTGCGGACAACTCCAAGACGCCATTCACGGTCATCGCGGAAGGGAGCAAGGACATGGTCCACATCAAGGACAGTGAGAAATACGCCATCACATGGGCCCTGGCCCATCCTGAGCTGGTCGAAGAAGGACAAGACAAGGACGATGATCAACGATAAACGATACTATCTCGACACTTTCCGGGTCAAGGAAGAGGACCTTGCCGCGCTCACAGCCGAAGGGCTGAAGGGCGGCGGGGACTACTGTGACCTATTCTTCGAGAACACCTCATACCGGGACATCCTTCTCCGGGACGGAGAAGTCTCTTCGGGAGGCTTCCACATCGACTACGGAGTCGGGATCCGCGTGCTGTGCGGCGAGAAGACCGGATATGCGTACTCGGAGAGTACGGATCCGGCTTCCATGCGGGCCGCGGCCCGCGCGGCGGCGGCCATCACAGCCGGCTGCGCTGTCAGCGGCGACCGCCGCACCAGCGACCACCGGCACTTCGGCCGGCCCAATCCCGCCGCGGACCGCTACCCTATGCGCGAGGATTGGCGTACAGCGGATGTGTCTGCGCATCTGCCCATGCTCCAGAAGCTTGAGGCCCTTATCAGGGCCAAGGATCCGCGCGTGGTCAAGGTTATAGCCATGCTTTCCTCACAAGTGAGCGACATCCTGATGTTCAACTCCTTCGAGGAGATGAAATACGACACTCGTCCCATGGGCAGTCTCGTCGCTTCGGTGGTATTCACCCAAAACGGAAGCATCGAGACCAAGTCCGTCTCGCGCAGCTTCCGCATGGGAGCGGAACTGCTTACTGACGCTTTGCTGGAAGAGCTTGCCTGCCAGGCCGTCGAGGGCATCGACGAGCGCTTCGCGGCACGTCGCCCCAAGGGCGGCAAGATGCCAGTGGTGATGGGTGCCGGCGCCTCCGGCATCCTCCTGCACGAAGCCATGGGCCATGCTTTCGAAGCCGATTTCAACCGCAAGGGGCAGTCGATATTCTCTGACAAGATGGGCAGCAGGATCTGCCGCAAGGGCATAACCATCGTCGACGACGGCACCATCCGCGGCAACCGCGGGGCCGTCAATTTCGACGACGATGGGGTGCCGGGCCAGTATACCGTAATGGTTGAAGACGGCGTATTGACGTCATACCTGCACGACCGCATCAGCGCGAAGTATTACGGAGTGGCCCCGACCGGCAACGGCAGGCGCGAATCGTTCCGCTACAATCCTATCCCCCGCATGCGCGCCACCTACATGGAGAGTGGCGAGGGTACGGCAGAGGCTATCATCGCTTCGGTCAAAAAGGGCATATTCGTCGACCAGTTCGCCAACGGACAGGTCAAGATAGGCGAAGGCGACTTCACTTTCTATGTCAAGAGCGGGTTCCTCATCGAGGACGGCCGCCTGACCATGCCGGTGAAGGACGTGAACATCATCGGGAACGGCCCGCAGGCGCTTGCCGACATCGAAGCCGTGGCCGATGACCTCAAGATAGACAACGGCACCTGGACATGCGGCAAGGAGCAGAGCGTTCCCGTTTCCTGCGGCATCCCTACCGTGCTTGTAAACAACCTGACAGTGGGAGGAGAATGATGGACTACAGACTTACCGATCAAGAGATCGCCCTGGCCGGAAAGTGTCTGGAAAGGGCTCTCGCAAAGGGAGCGCAGAAAGCCCGCGTGACTCTCAACAAGAGCTGCATGGATCTCATCGGCACACTCAACGGCGAGGTCGACAAGGTGACGCACTGCCTCGACAGGTCCATCAGCATAGCGCTTTTCGTGGACGGCAAATACGGCAGTTTCTCTATCAACAAACTGGAAGACAACGCCTTGGAAGATTTCATAGACAAGGCTTTGGGCACAGCGCGCCTGCTGGCTGAGGACCCTTGCAGGGACCTTCCGGCACCCGGGCGCACCGCAAAGGATGCCGGGAAAGGTACCGAGCTCGGATTATTCGATGCAGCGAGTCTGGATATGGACGCCGGAAAGCGTCTCGACATAGCCCTCGGAGCATCGATCTTCAAGACTACGGAAGCGACTTCAGCCTGGGTACTCGTCTCTGAGGAAGCGGAGTACTCCGACAGCGTTTTCGACACCCTGGTGATGGACACGCAGGGACTGTGCTGCCGCCATACCGAATCTTCATTCGAGTACGGTGTGGAAATGACTGTCAAGGATACCGAAGGCAACAAATTCAGTGGCTACTGGTGGAACTCCACGCCAAGGCTGGCCGAGCTCGGCGCGGAGCGCATCTGCGCCGTAGCGCTCGAGCGCGCAGTGGCGCAGATCGGCCCCCAGACCCTTCCGAGCGGCAAGTATCGCTGCGTCATCGACAGCGAATGCGCCTCCAGGCTGGTCACTCCCCTGCTGAGCGCGCTCGGAGGATATGCCCTGCAGCAGAACAACAGTTTCCTGTTGGATACGCTCGGAAAGAAAGTATTCAACGAAGGGATGACCATAATGGATGCCTGCCGCCGTCCCGGCGAGAGCGGCTCGCGCCTTTTCGACTCCGAGGGAGTCGCCACGCGCGAGCGCGCCATCATAGAGAACGGCGTAGTCAAGGAGTATTTCATCAATACTTACATGGCCGCAAAGATGCAGATGGACCCTACGGTCGAGGACGCCATACGCCCGATGGTCATGCCTTGGCCACGTAAGGGCCTGGACCGCGCATCCATCATTTCCATGTGCGGCGAAGGCATACTCGTGACCGGCTTCAATGGAGGCAATTCCAACTCCGCGACCGGAGACTACTCCTTCGGCATCGAGGGCTTCGCCTTCAAGGGTGGAAAGATAACCCGCCCGGTCAGGGAGATGCTCATGACAGGCAACCTCATCGCCCTCTGGAACGGCCTTCTGGCCGCCGGAGACGACGCAAGGCCTTGCAAATCAAAACTTATTCCTACCTTAGCATTTGAAAACGTTGATTTCTCAGGAGAATAGACAGCATGAAGATTGAAGCGATGAAAGTCGTGGCGATAAGCTACGAAGTAGAAGTGGAAGGCGAAGTAGTCGACAGCGCCACCAGCGAAAAGCCCCTGGACTACATCCAGGGCATGAGGATGATCATACCCAAGCTTGAAGCCGAGCTGGAGGGCAAGGAGGAAGGAGAGGCGTTCAGCTGCATCATCCCGCCTGAGGAAGCATACGGCGACTATGACCTGTCCAAGGTTTTCGACATACCCAAGAGTTCGTTCGAAGTCAACGGCAAGCTGCGCGAAGACCTCCTCGAGGCCGGAAAGTTCATCCCTATGCTCAACTCAGCCGGCGAGGTCTGCCACGGCATGATCGTGGAAGTCAAGGATGACAAGGTGACCATGGACTTCAACGCTCCCATGGCAGGCAAGACACTGCACTTCACTGGAAAAGTCATCTCCGTACGCGACGCTACAGAGAAGGAGCTGACCGAAGGCCTCCACGGCGAATTCCTGCCCAAGGAAGGCTGCCATTGCCATGGCGGAGGATGTCACGGGCATCACGGAGAAGGCGAAGGCTGCTGCCACGGTGGGGGCAATCACGAAGGCGGTGAGGGTTGCTGCCACGGAGGGCATGGAGAAGGCTGCTGCCATAAAGAAGGATAGATGAGAACGGCTGTCGTCATACTTAACTGGAACACAAAGGATTACCTGGAGAGATTCCTCCCCGGGCTGGTAGACAGTGTCAGCAATGAAGACGCTGAAGTGATAGTCGCCGACAGCGCCTCCACCGACGAATCGATGGAAATGATGCGGGAGAAGTTCCCGGAGGTGAGGAGGATAGAACTGGACGGCAACTACGGATTCACGGGCGGCTACAACCGCGCTTTGGCTCAGGTCGAGGCCGAGTATTTCGTGCTGATCAACTCCGACATCGAGGTTACACCCGGCTGGCTGGCGCCGTTGACGGACTGGATGGAAGCCCATCCGGACTGCGGCGCATGTGCCCCGAAGCTGCACTCGTGGTACGAGCGGGAGCGCTTCGAGTACGCCGGCGCCGCCGGAGGTCGCATAGACCGCTGGGGCTATCCATTTTGCAGGGGAAGGATCCTTTCCCGCACGGAGGAGGACCATGGCCAGTATGATGCGCCCGCTGACGTGTTCTGGGCCACCGGAGCCTGCCTGATGACGCGCAGCGTCCTCTGGCGCAGGCTCGGCGGGCTGGACGACCGTTTCTTCGCGCACATGGAGGAGATCGACTATTGCTGGAGGCTCCAGCTTGAAGGCTACAGGATATGCTGCATTCCGCAGTCAGTGGTCTACCACCTCGGCGGAGGCACCCTGCCCCAGACTTCACCGTGGAAGCTGAAGCTCAATTTCCGCAACGGCCTCCTATTACTGGAAAACAATCTTGCAAGGACATTCGCCGCTCAGGGAGAACGTCCACGGAAAGCCCTCAGACATGCCAACAGGGTCATTTTCTGGAGGAAATGCCTGGACGGCTGCTCTGCTGCCGTGTACCTGCTGAGCGGGCGCAAGGACTATTTCAAGGCAGTCCTGGAGGCGCACCGCGAAGCGCGGAGTCTGGTCTCAAGGCCGGATGTAGAAGCCTTGGAAAGCCAGCAAAAGACTTCAGGCATTGCCGGCCGCTACGGCGGAAGCATTATCCTGGCATCGCTGTTGAAGGGAAAAAGAGTTTTCGACTATATTGAATCAAAGATGGTGTTATGAGAATAGTCATTGAAGGAGCCGGACAGGTGGGATCGCACCTGGCCAAGATGCTCAGCCGCGAGGCCAACGAGATCACGGTCATCGACAGCGATGCCAAGCGCCTGTCCCAGCTGACGGCCATCGCAGATGTCGTCGCAGTCCAGGGCATGCCCTCTTCCATCAAGGTGATGAGGGATGCAGGAGTCCCCGGATGCGACCTTTTCATCGCGGTCAATCCTTTTGTCCCGCAGGACGTCAACGTTGTCAGCGCCCTGCTAGCCAAGAAAATAGGGGCCAAGAAAGTCACGGCACGACTGGAAGACGAGGAGTTCCTCTCCCCTGAGAACAAACTGCTGTTCAAGGAGATGGGCCTCGACCTGATGTTCTTCCCCGAGAAGATTGCGGCGGAGGAGATCGCGGACCAGCTCAAGCATTCCGCATCCACCGACTCCATGGATTTCGCGCACGGAAAGCTCCAGATGGCCGTATTCAAGGTCGAGGAAACCTCTCCGATGATCGACATGAAGCTCGGCGAATTCGTAGCCCAGACCTCGGCCGACGGACTGCAGTTCCGCATCATTGCCATATCTCGCGGCGAGGACACCATTATCCCCAAGGTCGACACGCATTTCCGCTACCACGACCTCGTGTTCACGATTGCCAAGCGCGAGGGTATGCCCCTGCTGATGAAGTACTTCGGCAAGAGCAACGTAGAGGTGGACCGCATAATGGTGCTCGGCGGAAGCGAGGTGGCCGAACAGCTTGCCAAGAACATCGCAAAGCAGGTCAGCGAGATCAAGATCATAGAAAAGGACAAGGACCGCTGCCTCGAGCTCATCGAGATGCTGCCTTCCAACGTCTCCGTCGTGCATGGCGACGGGCGCAATTCCGACTTCCTCGCTGAGGAGGGCATACGTTCATACGACGC
This sequence comes from uncultured Bacteroidales bacterium, assembly GCA_900319185.1. GTDB lineage: Bacteria > Bacteroidota > Bacteroidia > Bacteroidales > UBA932 > Cryptobacteroides. The sequence continues at coordinate 268 of ONNK01000086.1, read as the reverse complement.
CTTCGCGGCTGTCTGCGGCAGCGATGAGACCAATGTCCTGGCCTGCGTCGCCGCCAAGAAATTCGGCGTCGAACGGGTGATAGCCCAGGTCGAGAACGTCGAATACCTCCGTCTCGCCGAGGAGCTCGGCGTCGATACCGTCATCAACAAGAAGCTGCTCACGGCTGCCCGTATGCTCAAGTTCACCCTGAGCGGCAAGGCACGTACCATCAAGTACATGAGCGGAACCAAGGCGGAAGTCCTCGAGTATACCGTCGCGCCGAACAGC
>ONNK01000160.1 GCA_900319185.1 uncultured Bacteroidales bacterium | reverse complement strand
CAAGATCCAGATGAATTATTTCTCCAATGTCGCGCATGAGTTCAGGACTCCGCTTACCATGATATCCGGGCCTGCACAGCAGTTGGCGGAGTCGCCAGACATCAAGGGCCAGGACCGCCAGCTCGTCGGCATCATCCGGAGGAATACCGAATGGATGCTGAGCCTGGTGAACCAGCTTCTCGATTTCAACCGCATAGGCAACAGCAAACTCCAGATGAAAGTGGCCAAGACGGACATCGTCGCTCCCCTGCGCGCAGCTGTGGATATGTTCCGTTTCAATGCCGGGTCCAAGGGCATTGAACTTGGAACCTACGGTCTGGAAGAGCCGTTCGTGATGTGGGCAGACGTAGACAAGGTCAACAAGGTAGTGATGAACCTCCTTGCCAACGCCCTGAAATTTACGCCCTCGGGCGGAAAGGTGTCCCTTTCCTTCGACGTGCTTTCCCGCGATGCAGCTGCTGAGGAATTCCCGATGACGGACAAGGACAACGACCAGCAATACGCCTGCATAAGCGTCACCGACAGCGGGTGCGGCATTCCCGAAGGACAGGAGGAAAAGATATTCGAACGCTTCTATCAGGCCGGCAACCAGGGAGCTACCCAGGGGTCCGGAATCGGCCTGTTCTATTCCCGCGCCCTGACGGGCCTGCACCACGGCTATATCAAGGCCTCGAACCGTCCGGAAGGAGGTGCGCGTTTCAGCTTCATCCTGCCTGCCGGCGCAGCTTCGTATTCGGAAGACGAACGCACCGAGGCAAAGCCGCAGATGGTCGTCCCGCAGGCATCACAGGAGGCGCAACCAACTGATTCCTCCGAAGATACGGACCGCAAGCGCATTGCCGTCGTCGACGACGACATCGACATCGCTAACTATGTGAAAGTGCTCCTGTCACCGTACTACAACGTGAGTGTATACTTCGACGGTGCATCGGCCCTGAAAGGCATGACCGAAGAGGCTCCGAGCCTCATCATAAGCGACGTTGTAATGCCCGGCATGAGTGGTTACGAGCTCTGCAAGGCCGTAAAGGGAGAGCTTGAGCTAAGCCATATCCCCGTCGTGCTGGTCACGGCCAAAGTCGCAGTTGAGAACCAGGTCGAGGGCCTTGGCGTCGGCGCAGATGCCTATGTCACAAAACCCTTCCAGCCGGCATATCTTCTCGCCTTGGTCAAGTCCTTGATGGAGAACCGCGAGAAGCTGCACCGCCGGCTGGGCGAAGCCACATCGGCGGAGGAGATCGCCCCGGATGAGCTCAGTCCCAGGGACAAGGCCTTCCTGAAGGATCTCTACGAACTGATGGAGAAGGAAATAGCCGACACCGAACTGGACATCACTCGTATCAGTGAACTGATGCGGATGTCCCGCACCAAGTTCTACTACAAGGTCAAGGGCCTCACGGGAGAAAACCCCAGTTCGTTCTTCAAGCGCTACAAGCTCAACTACGCGGCCAACCTGCTGAAGGAAGGGAAATACAACATGTCAGAGATAGCCTACATGACCGGGTTCAACACCCTGTCCCACTTCTCCACCTCGTTCAAGAAACAATTCGGTGTACCCCCTTCGGAGTACACCGGATCATAAAGCTTGTTTTCAAAAAACCTTATTTGGTTCCATGGGCGGTCGAAACGGCCGCCTGGAGATTCTCGTGAGGAGCTGAGGAGACGGTACAGTCAGCACCGATCATGATTTTCCCGGCAGGGCCCTCATCGAGTATCTTGCGGGTCATCTCCGCGATGGTCTCAGCCGGAGCGGAAAGGATCTCTGTCTGGCGGTTGAAACCGCCGAGTACGGGACGCCCGAAAAGCTTGACGCCGTCCGCAAGGCTGAAAGGCTTGCCGTCGACGGTCATAGGAGTATTGACGATCTGCCCGGGATAGTCCGCGAACTTGGCCAGATCGTCGTAAGTCCCCTCCCAGTCGCAGATATGGAGGATGTTCATCCTGGTATCCTTGCAGCACTCGTTCATCACCGCCAGGTCATAAGGGCGGATGAAGGTCTCGAAGAAGCCAGGGATCTCGTAGAACTTGGTCTCACCGCCCTGCGTGGGCATATAGAAGCCTTCGATACCCAAAGCCTTGCATTCCTTGACGAACCAGATAAGGGCCTTGGTATAGCACTCCAGCACGCTTTTGAGCGCCTCCGGCTGCTCCACGGCCGCTTGAGGGATACGTCGGCCCAGCGACTGGGTCGTGACCTGGAAGGTACTGTACACCGTCGGGAGCACATAAGTATCGGCACCCGCTTCTTCCTGCAGCCTCTTGATGATCTCTACGGTAGGACGATAATAGTCCTCCGGCATCCAGTCGTCGCGGACCTCCAGCTCCCTGATGCGGGGCGCGAACTGCTCGAACTGGACCTTGAGGATATCGGGATTGACCTCATGGAAATAGTCGAGATGGGCCTGCACGGCAGCTTCGCCGACCTTCTGGTCATTGGCGAAATGGACGAAGAACGCAGCCGGGGCATACTTCGCCGGCAGGGTACCGGCCACGAAACGGTCCATGATCTCTTTCTTGGTGGAAGGGACTTTGGAACAGGAGATGAGAGTCAACGCAGCGAGTACTGCCATGGCAAGGGGAATGATGCGTGTGCGAGGATTCATAGTATTGCAATTAATCGGTGAAGTATTCAAATATAACCATTTTTTCATATATTTGTAACGTTTAACAACAATGGAAATGAATATGAAAAAATTGATCTCCATCGCCGTTGCGGCATCGATGATGCTCATCGGCACCACCGCATTCGCCCAGGTCTCCATTGGAGCCGGCTACATCAATGAAACCAACAAGGCCAAACTCGGCGACACTAACAGAAACTTAGGGTCTATGAATGGCTTTTATGCAGGAATTGGATATGACATAAATGAAGGTGTTGGTTTCGGCATCAATACAGGAGTGTATTATTCCTATTTGACCGGACAACTCCTTAGTTTAGTTGATATTGTTGAGCACGCAATCAACATTCCCGTCAAACCTGGTTTCTCGGCTACTTTAGGTAACGGTCTCAAAGGCTTTGTTAACGCCGGTCCTACTTTCGTATGCGGACTCTCCTCGCAGATTAAACCCCTAGGAGTCGCTATTGACAACTATGATCATGAGTTTTTGGGACGTTTTGACATCATGGTTGGTGGCACTATTGGTGTTGAAATTAATGACATGTTCCGCGTCAATGCCAGCTATGATTTTGGCGTACTCGACCAGTTTGGTGAGAGTGCTAACGGTTTGCTTGAGCATATCGGTCTAAAGAATGGTGGAAGTGGTAACTCACTCAACCTTAACCGTAGCCGTATCACCATTGGTGCAGCACTCCTTTTCTAAACCTTAAAAGCATCTACACATGAAACTCGACGGCAGAAGAGAAAGCACGAACGTCGATGACCGCAGAGGCGGTACTATCGCAAAAGCCGGTGGCATCGGTCTCGGAGGTATCATCATCATAGGTCTGATCACGCTCCTGAT
>ONNK01000049.1 GCA_900319185.1 uncultured Bacteroidales bacterium | reverse complement strand
TTGCCGTCGACGATTTCACAACAGGCTGCTATGATGGCATTGGCAATGGTCTTGTCCAGCACGCCGAGTTCGGCGTTGGCTGCGGCAGCAGCCATCTTGACGTACGCTATGGAGATCACGTACTCCGGATAGTCGCACATGCGGGTGTTGGAGATCTTGTAGTTGTTGAGGGCGCGCTGCGTCTGTACTCCGTAATACGCGTCCACGGGCACCTTGAGTTCGCCGAGCAGGTCGCTTTCGATCCTGTAATTCATCTCTGACATGGTTGTTTGCTTTTAGTTGTTATTCAAAATGGCTGATAAAGGTAATGAATTAAAACATACAAAACAAAAAACCGGAAGATTATTCATCTCCCGGTTCTTTGAACGTTATTATTAATACAGTCTAGAAGCTGAAGCCTTCAGGAAGGACGAAATGCTCCTCACCACTTCCGAAGGAACCGGCGCTGACGCGATAGCCAGAGACAGGAATGTACATGACGCCATCTTCGACGACCGCACCATCGGTAAAGATATACACACTGCCATAGGTGCTGTGTACATAGCCGGAGAAGAAAGAGCTTGGCCAGACAGGCTGGTGGTTCTGCACTGTGAAGGTGAAGTCCGTTCCTTTCACCCAGCAGTCGGGCAGAATGAAGTAGTCGGGAGCCTCTTCGGTAGTATAGAGGTCCTGTTCCCACTCGTCCTCATACCAGTCAGAGTACCAAATACCCGTACCTACGTACTTCGGAGTAAGCTTGCGACTTGCGGTGATCGTCATCTCGTCGATCGCGGAAGGGGACAACTGGTCCTCGTCGGGAATAGAAAGGACGATCTTGTAGGTTTCACCGCCGAAAGCATTGATGTCAGGATAGGTGAAATCAATGCTGGCTACACCCTGACCGTCAGCGAAGTCGAACGTCGTCTTGGACGGCGTGAAAACGCCGCCGGTCTGGTCGTCGATTTCAACCGGGATGCTTGCAGCACCCTTGGTATTGCCGCGCCAGAGGTCCACGGTGATCTTGTTGCCATCGGAAGCAACCATCTCGAAGATAGCGGCGTCGGACGGGAAGGATACAAGGGCGCTGTTCGCCGGCATATCGTAGATCGTACCTTCATGCTGGCAAGCAGTGGTCAGCATGAGCGCCATGATGGCGAGCGTGATGTATATGATCTTTTTCATATCGTATCTTATTAAAGATTAAAGACCTCTGCCCTGCTGAGGATTCTGGTCCCTGTCGGCATCCATGTTCTCGTTGCCGTCAAATTCTGCCTGAGGGATCCACAGGATAAAGTTGGCAGAGCCGGGCTTTGTGGTGTAGGCAGTGCAGGTGCTGGTGTGATTGTTTCCGCTCCATGAACGGTCGAAAGAGAGGCCGCGGCGCTGGATGTCGAACAGGCGGGGATTCTCGCTCCAGAGTTCGACTCTGCGCTGGAAGAAGATCTCGTCCATCAGGGTCCTGATAGTACCAACAGTGTTGGAGTTGAGGGTCTTGTCGTCACTCATGGACTCAAGACGGGCGGCGTAGTTGGAGTCGCGCAGCGAGCCGACGGCCGAGACGTACTTGCGTGCATTGGCGTAATCTCCCTTCTCGCAGCAAGCTTCTGCAGCGATGAGGTAAAGCTCCTCGGTACGCATCAGGATGTGGTCTCCGGTGGAGGCACCCGCATCGATGTAGACGAGCTTCTTCTGGCACCATGAGCGCTGGGAACCGTTGGCGGTACCGGGGGTACCCCACTCGGAGTCGGGCAGCGGAGCGGTCCACCATGCTTTGCGGACGTCGGTGTCAGGAATCTCGTCGTAGAGCCAGTTGGAGATCAGGTGACGAGCCTTGGAATAGGTGGACTTGCAGTCTGCATCCATGTGGTTGTAGATGTCGTAGTTACCCATGGCCTGGTCGGTCTGGATGGCAAGGCCCCACAGGACGTTCTGCTTGTTGACGTCGTTGACGACCTTGACATCGTCCCATCCTCCCAGTTTCTGGCCGCTGAGTGCGGCCTCTGCTGCTGAAAGAGCAGTATTGTAATCGTGCTGGACAAGGGCGTGGCGGGCCTTGAGGCCATAAGCCACTGCCAGGCTGATATGACTCTTGTGCTGCTGAGGGAGCGAGGTGTTCTTCAGACACTCGATGGCAGCGTCGATGTCGGCGTTGGCCTGATTGTACACATCCTGGACGGTGCCGCGAGGCTTGCCTTCAGAACCGGCCACGGTAGGCTCAGTGTAGAGGGGAACTCCGGGCAGTGTGGTACCGTAGAGGGCTCCGTTCTGCTGATATGTCTGGATCAGCCACATGTAGCAGAAGGAACGGATGGCGTATGCCTGTCCGAGGACATAGTTGACATAGTTTGAATCACCTTCCATCTCCTGGTTTGCCAGGATGTAGTTGGCGTTGGAGATGAGGGTGTAGAAGAAGTTCCACATCTGGTACTGGTGGCCGGCATTGGCGGACCAGTCACCGAAGGTGTCGTAAGCATAGTCGTAATAGAACCAGCCGGATCCCTGTCCGTCCATTACGTGGTCCTCGGCCTTGATGTCCTGGACGAGGATGTAAGCGGGCAGACCGCCGTTCTCAGCGCCCCAGCTGGAGCCCCAGCCACCGACGTAGAGCAAACGGATGAGTCCGTTCACGGCAGACATCGCATTCTCGGCATCGGAGAAGATGGTAGGGCCGGAAACACGGTCGGTAGGATTGGTCTCGAGGAAGTCCTCCTTGCAACCGGTAAAGGCGAACAATGCCAGAACTGAAAGAATTGCAAATATCTTTTTCATAATAGTGTCCGATTAGAAGTTGATATCAACACCAAGGGAAACCGTGCGGGTAGGAGTGTAGCTGTATCCCGTGCCGCCGGTGAAGTTGTACTGAGGGTCGAGTCCCTTGAGGGCGGAGAACAGCTTGATGTTGTCTGCCGACAGGGAGAAGCGGATGGAGTCGATCTTTGCGGCCTGGAGGACCTTGGCGGGGATAGTGTAACCTACGCTGATGTTCTTGATGGCGAAGTAGGATGCATCGAAGAGCTCATCGTCGGTAAGGGCTATCCTGGCAGATCCGTGGGCTTCGATCTTGGGGATGGAGGTGATGTCACCGGGCTTCTTCCAAGCATTGAGGCGGTCGATATGGCCGGCCTGGCCGATATAAGAGTTGTAGAGCAGGCCGCGATAGACACCGTCGTTGACCAGACCACCGATGGAATAGGTTGTCATGATGGAGAAGTCGAAGTTGCCGATATGGGCGTCATTGGACCAGGAGCCGTAGAGCTTAGGCATACGGCTGCCGACGACGCGCTTGCAGTTGGAGGCCTTCTGGTAGCTGTCAGTGATGTACTTCTCGCCGGGGTTACCGTCATCATCGGTGTCCCAGACCCAGTAGAGCTTTGCTCCCGTTGCGGGGTCGACGCCTGCGGACTCAGGGAGATAGAAGGAGTTGAGAGGCTCGCCCTCCTTGATGATGTAGTTGCCGTTGAGGATCTCGGGCTTGTCGGCAAGGTGGAGGACCTTGTTGTGGACGGTGGATCCCATCCAGGTCATGGTCCAGTGGGCGTTCTGGGTGCGGATGATGTCACCGCTCAGGGTGAACTCAAAACCGCTGTTCTGCATGTTGCCGATGTTCTTGTCGTAGCCGCTGAAGCCGAGGGAGACAGCCATGGGATACTCCATGAGCATGTCCTTGGTATAGCGCCTGTAGTACTCGACGGATGCGGAGAGACGGTTGAACAGGCGGGCTTCGATACCCACGTTGAGGTTCTCGTTCTTCTCCCAGCGGAGGTCCTTGCTCTCAAGCGAAGTCACGACTGCTCCGGGGTTGCTGCCGTTCGGGTAGCCCAGGTTGTAGAAGGCCTGCCAGGCATAGAAGCTTCCGAGGTTGTCGTTACCCTGCACACCGTAAGAGGCCTTGAGGGTAAGGTTGTTGATCCAGGAAATACCCTTCATGAAGTTCTCCTGCGAGATACGCCAGCTGGCACCCACGGACCAGAAATCTCCCCAGCGGGAGTCTGCATGGAAGCGTGAGGAACCGTCACGGCGATACGAAGCGGAGAGGTAGTACTTGTCGGCGAAATCGTAATTGATTCGGGACAGCCAGGACTCAACGCGATAGGTGTTGGTGTAGGAGTTGACATCCTGGAGAGTGGTAGCCGGAGCCAATTCGTACAGACCGCCGAACGGATAGCCGCTCTTGTAGCCCATCAGGTACTGATACTCATAGGCATAGGACTCGTGACCGGCAAGGAGGTCGAAATGGTGACGGCCGAAGGTGCGGTCATAGGTAAGCAGCTGGTTGAAGGTGTAGCTGAACGTACGGCCGTCCACGATCTCGGCCAGACCGCTCATGCTGACGGCGTTGCCGAAGAAAGGATTGTAGTAGGTCTTGGACTTGTTGAACACCATGTCGAAACCAAGGTTGGTGCTGAACTTGAGGCCGGCGAGAGCGCCGTGGTTGAGACCGCCGAGCTCGACGGAGGTACGGGCACTGACGTTGTCGGATGCTCCAGTATACTTGTCGTCGATGAGGTTGGCCAGAGGGTTCCATCCTGCGGATGCACCTGCGGGACGGTTCTCACCCCAGTCGTAAGTCTTCTCTCCGTTGGCGTCGAGTATGTAACCGCCGTTGGCATCACGTGCGTAAAGCGGATAGACGGGAGCCATCAACTGGCAGCTGTAGAATACGTTGCTGTAAGCTGAACTGGAAGACTGGCTGGATCCAAGGGTAGTGGAGTTGGTGGTGTTATGTGCGAAGTTGACGTTCAGGCCGGTCTTGAACCAGTCGTTGACCTGGCTCTGGACATTGGCACGTCCGGACATACGCTCGAAGCTGGTCATCTTGACAAGACCTTCCTCGTTGAGGTAGCCCATGGAGAACATGTACTGGTTGGCCTTGTTGCCGCCCGTAACAGTCATCTGGTACTCCTGGCGGATCGGTTTGGGGTTGGTACTCAGGTCGAGCCAGTCGTCATCCCACTTGGTGGTGACGCCGTCCACGATCTTTCCAGTGTTGTGGTCGAAGAGTTCAGTCACAGGTTTGGAAAAAGGATTGTACTCCTCGTTGATGCCGAAAATGGCGTCGGCGCCGGATGACATGGCGGCAGCGGCCATCTGGCCTGCTGCGAGCTGGCCATATCCCTCAGCGAGATAGTCGTTCTTGTACATGTAGTAGACATCCTCCGTCCACTCATAGGCGTTGAGGGTCTCGTAACGCGGGATAGCGCGTGAGGAGACACCGACATTGGCCTTGAGGGAGACCTTGGCACGTCCCTCGCCACCACGCTTGGTGGTCACGATGACGACACCGTTGGCACCACGGGCGCCGTAGAGCGCACCGGCCGAGGCGTCCTTGATGACGGTCATGGACTCGATGTCATTGGGGTTCAGAGCGCTGATGCTACCGTCGTAAGGCACACCGTCCACGACATAGAGAGGGCTCGTGGAAGCGTTGATGGAGCCGTAACCACGGATGATGACGGAGGCACCGGCACCGGGCTGTCCGGATCCGGAAGTGGTCATGATACCGGCGGCAAGACCATCGAGGGCCTTGGTGACGTTGGCGACGGTTCTCTTCTCGATCTGCTCGGACTTGATAGTCTGGGCCGAACCGGTGAAGGACTCTTTCTTCGCCGTACCGTAAGCAACGACGAGGACGTCGGAAAGTACCTCTGTGTCAGGCTGAAGTGCGATGGGAATCACCCTGTTGCCGCTTCCGTTCACGACAACCTCTTCGGACAGGAATCCGATGGAGGAGAAGACGAGTGTTCCGCCGCTCGGCACGGTGATGGAATAATTGCCGTCGATGTCGGCAACGGTACCCGTCCGGGTTCCCTTCAACAAGACTGATGCTCCGGGCAGCGGTTCATCGGTCGTGGCGTCCTTGATGGAGCCGGTGACCGTGACATTCTGCGCGAAGGCGGATGTCGCCAGTGTGAGCATCAACGAAAGAAAAATGGCGATTTTCTTCATAAGTTGAATTTTGATTAAACAATAATATTGAACTGATTGAATCGTAATCCAAACATAAAAATAGGTCACGCGTATGTACGCGTGTGTGTATTTTCATGCGAAAATACGATAAAAAATGGGCAATACAAAGTTTTTAAAAATATTTTGTTTTGACTTGATAGTGATTGAATGGCTTGATAATAAGACAGTATTTTTGATTTAGTCCAAATTTGGCGGAACCGTGCTTTAAAATCGTAAGTAAAACGTGGGATTTAAAACAAAAATGAAATCCGGAGAAAATCTTGCGATTTCCTCCGGAAGTTCAAATCCGATTTATAAACTGGACGTTACTCAAGAGAGATCAGCTTGTTGTAGTCGGTCTCCCTCTTGGGGATTTTCCAGGTCCACTTGTTGCCATCGCCGACGTTGATCGTCACGGCGAACGCCGACTGGAAGCTTCCGCCCTGGGCCTTGGTCTTGCGGACGATAGGCTCGTTCCAGCGCTTGTAGTCGAACCAGTCGAAACCTTCGCCCCAGAGGTCGATGCGGCGGTAGAGCTTGACTTCCGTCAGCAGGTCAGCACCGGTCTTGGTGCAGTCGTAGGAGGGATCAAGGTTCTTGTTCAGCTCGTTCAGGAGGGCCTGTACCTTGGCATCCTGGCCACCCAGGTGGCAGAGTGCCTCAGCCTCGGCCAGGTACATCTCAGCGCTGCGGTAGATATTGAAGCTACCGCCGCCAGGAGTGAACGTGCACTGGAACTTGAACTGCATGTAAGCGTAGATCTGGCTCGTGGAGTACAGCTTGCTGCCGTACTCGGCTTTAGCACGGTTGGCAAAAGCGGTTGCGGCCTTGTTGGCGGTGTTGCATTCGGCCCATTCTTCCGGGGTCGGCTCAAGCCACATCTTGCGGCGGACGTCGGTCTCGGGGATCTGGTCGTAGAGCTCCTTGCTGATGGCGAGCGGATAAGTGCGCTGCATCGAAGATGAAGCGTCGCTGGCCTGGTATGCGAAGAATGAGTAGTAGTAGAGGGTCTGGTCCTCAGCCTCATAGACACCCCAGATCCACTCTTTGTTCTCATCGCTGAAACCGCCGTCCATGTACTCGTCCTTGCTCATGAGCGGATGACCCTTGCGGGCCTCGGGAGCGCAGGCAACGACGGTTGCCCAGTCCTCACGGACGAGGGCTGCGCGGGTCTTGACTGCATAAGCGACGTTGATGTTCGGCTTGTAGAACTCGTCAGAACCGCGGTCGATACCGCAGGACTTGAAGAGACTGATGGCCTCGTCGCAGTCTGCGTATATCTGTGCATAGCACTCGGCCTGGGTGGAAAGCGGGAGGTCGTAGGTGCCTTCGTCATCGGTCTTGGAACTGAGACGGAGGGCGATACCCTTGCCTGCGCCGTTGTTGCTGTCCTGCCAGCGGTAAGCGTAGAGCTGCATGAGCATCGTGAAGGCGTGTGCGCGGAACACGAGGGCCTGTGCCTTGTAGTACTGGCGCTCGGCCTCAGAGCCTTCGGCGTTCTCGACATTCTCGATGACGAGGTTGGCGTTGCCGATGAGCTTGTAGTAGTAGTACCAGGGATAGATGAGGTACGTAGAGTTGACGCTCTCGTTCATCGTGTGGTTCCAGAGGGCGGCCCAACCGGTCTGGTTGCTGCGCTGGAGGTCGTTGCCGAAGTTGCCGTACCATGTCTTGATGGAGCCTTCTCCGTTCAGGCCCTGGGTACTCAGGTACTGGCACGTCATCATCTTGCTGAGGCCGTTGATGGCGAGAGGGACATTAGTGGTCGAGGAGAAAATGGTGGCCGGCGAGGTAGAACTCTCCGGAGCGGTCTCCATGTAATCCTCGGAGCAGGCAGCAGCAAGAGTGAGGGCCGCGACGATAAGGGAAAATCTGATGATATGTTTCATGGCTTTCATCTCTTATTAAGTTAGAATCTGATGTTGATACCTGCGGTGAAGACGCGTGCGGTGACGAAGGTGTTGGTGCTCGTCACGCCGCCGAAGCTGTACTGAGGGTTAAGACCCTTGCGGGCAGCCTTGGTAAAGAGGTTCTCGCAGGCGGCGGTAAGGGAGAGGCTCTGGATCTGGAGCGGGGTGAGCCAGCGCTTGGGAAGCTCATAAGAGAGGGCGATGTTCTTCACTACAAGGTAGTTGCCGGAGGTCAGCCAACGGGTCGAGGTGCCAGCATCATTGGAGATGGTAGGTCCGGACGAACCGCCGTATGTGCTGAATGTGTAGATCATCGGGACACCGTTGGGATCGATACGGTTGGGGCTGGTCTCGGTCATGCCGGCCGGAACCCCGGTCCATCCCTTGAGATTGTCCTCGTGGACGCTGCCGGGATTGGCGCTTGCGCCCATCTTGCCGGCATAGATGCCGTCGTAGACCTTTGCTCCGAGAGCGTAGGTGAAGAGGGAAGAGAGGGTGAGTCCCTTGAAGCTTACATCAAGTCCGAAGCTGCCGTTTACCTTAGGGGTCGCGGTGCCGGACCAGTTCTTCTTGCCGTAGGAGCCTGCGTTCCAGACATAGGGGACGCCATTGATGACGGTGTAGTTATTGGGATCCATCAGGGAGTGGGCGTTGCCTTCTTCGTCCTCGGCGGTACCGTAGATGATGTTGCCGTCGGCTGCGCCGTTGTCAGTGACATAGTAGCGCTCGTCGTCAAGCTCGTATACGGAGAGACCGGTCATCTGGTCGACACCTGCGAACTGGTAGAGCCAGTATGCATAGCGGTCACCGCCCTCGACGTAACGCTTGGTTCCGTCGATGATACCCTCCTTGCGGTTCTGCTCAGGCAGGGAGAGGATCTTGCTCTTGAGGAAGGTGGCGTTTGCGAAGAAGTTGACCTTCCAGTTGCGGTTGCGGATGATGTCGATGTTGGTCTCGATTTCGACGCCGCGGTTGCTCATGGTGCCGATATTCTGGGTGACTGACGGGTTGGTGCTGCCGGAACTGGTAGGACCGGCGGAGATAGGGAGAACAACACCGAAGAGCAGGTCCTTGTTGCGGCGGTCGAAGTAATCGATGTTGAGGGTCATCCTGTTGAAGAGACGTGACTCAATACCGATACCCCATGACTGTCCGGTCTCCCACTTGAGGTCGGTGTTGGGCAGCTGGGAAAGGTAGTAGGCACCCTTGTTGGCGTTCTGGTCGGAGGTGTAGAGGGCCTGGTAGCCGTAGAGTCCGGAACCGGAGTCGTTACCCACCTCGCCGAAGTCGGCGCGGAGCTTGAGGCTGTTGACCCAGGTTATGGGCTGCATGAAAGCCTCCTTGGAGATCATCCAGTTGGCACCGACGGACCAGAAGTTACCCCAGCGGGCGTCCCTGTGGAAACGGGAAGAACCGTCACGACGGAAGGAAGCCTCGAAGTTGTACTTGTCCTGGTAGTTGTAACGGACGCGTGACAGGTAGCTTTCCGTGCGATAGTTGTTGGCGTAGTTGAACAGGTCCGTGATGGAGGTGAAATTGTTCAGGTTGTTGATGTTCGGGAACACCTCGGAGGTCTTGTAGCCGTAGAGGTAGTCGTAGTGGTTGGAGTAGTTCTCATGTCCGATGAGGGCATTGACGTTGTGGTCGCCGAACTGGTGGGTCCAGCGGAGCTGCTGCTGGAACGTGTAGTTCTTGTAGACATACTCGGCGCGCTTGCCGCGGCCGTTGTTGCCCTTACCGTCACCGATGACGCCGGAATTATATTCCTGCTCGATGTCATTGCGGACATTGAGGTTTCCGTTGAAGGTGAGGGTGAAGTCCCTGAGGAAGTAGAACTCCGCGGTGGCGATGGCGTTCATCGTGTTGCGGATGCTCTCGTCCTTGTTGAGTTCGTTCTCCCAGATGACGTGGCGGTCGACATACTGGTTGCGTGTGTCGATCTGGATGCCGTCGGCGTCATAATAATATCCAGGGTCATACTGCTTGTTCCCGTTAGCGTCCAGGATGTATTCGCCGGTGTTGACGTCATGCAGGTGGACAGGATAGATCGGGGCGATGTTGCGGCAGTACATGAACGGGTTGACGTAAGCGCTTGAGCTTGTCGAGGTGTTCAGGTAGCTTTGGTGGGTCGCATTGAGGTTGAGGCCGAGCTTCATGTAGGTGGTCGGCTTGACGTTGACGGAGGCGCGGCCGGAGAGACGGTTGAAGCCCGAGGTCTTCAGGTAGCCGTTCTCATCGAGGTAACCGACGGAGAAGTAGTAGTCGCTCTTGTCGGTGGCGCCGCTGGCGGAGAGGTTATACTCCATACGGGTGCCAGGGTTGATGGTCTGGTCGAACCAGTCGAGGTCATCCTTGTAGCCCTTGAGGATGTTGGCATTGGAGACGAGTTTGCCGTCCTTGAAGAGTTCGGTGTCGGGCTTGTCGAAGATGTTGAGCTTGAGGCGCTCGGAGATGAGGTTGGCATCGGCGTAAGCTGCAGCAGCCTCAGGGGAGTCGCCATAGTAGTACTGGCGGTCGTTCTTGAGGGCGAGCCACTGGATGTCCATGAACTCACGTGCGTCGGCGAGGTCGTACTCGGGGATACCACGGTTGTAGGTACCGGCGGTGGCGCTGAACTGGACAGACATGCGGCCCTGGTTGCCCTTCTTGGTGGTGATGAGGATGACACCGTTGGATGCGCGGTTGCCGTACAGGGCGGCGGAGGCGGCATCCTTGAGGACGGTCATGGACTCGATGTCGGTAGGGTTGAGGTCGGAGAGGTTACCGCCGTAGGGAACTCCGTCGATCACGTAGAGGGGAGAGGAGCTACCGTTGATGGTACCGTTACCGCGGATCATGATGGAAGGGTCGGAACCGGGGTTACCGAAGGTGCTGTTGACCTGCACGCCGGTGACGGTGCCTTCGAGGGCGCTTGTAACGCTGGATACGGGTCGGTTGGCAATCTTCTCGGAACTCACCTGCGAGATGGCGCCCGTGAGGGTCGACCTCTTGGCCGCGCCGTATGCGATGGTCACGACGGCCTCCTGCAGCGCTTCGCTGTCAGAGGACATGACCGCGTTGACCGTAGCGGCGACGGGGAGTTCCTGGGTCTCCATACCGATGAAGGAGAAAACGAGGACCCTCGCACTGGAGGGGACGTTGGTGATGACGTAGTTACCGTCGAGATCGGTCACGGCTCCAACCTGGGTGCCCTGCACGAACACGGACACTCCGGGAAGCGGCTGTCCGTCCTCGTCGAAGGTGACCTTACCACGGATGGTGGAAGGGGCCTGTGCGAAAGCGGTACTTGTCAAGGCCACGATGGTGGCCAGGAAAAGGAACAATCTTTTCATTAGGAGTTCAATTATGATGTTATACAAAATAAAAAAGAACTATTCGCGCTGATTAGAAAGTCAAAGATAGGACATTCTCCTTTATTATCAAAATTTTGGCATATCCTTCTTTAAAATGAAATCCGAAGAAATCCCTCGTTTCCCTCCGGAATATGGGGTTTCAGATGAATGGCAGCCTTATGTCAGAAGCTATAGGCGGCTCCGAAAAGCATGGAAGTGCCGGCATCCCCTCCGGCAAGGACCGTGGCGTCAAACCGGAATCCGGAGAAGCGGAATCCAATGCCTGCGGTTGCATGCGACGGTATGACGCTTTCTCCTCCGTAGTCGTATCCGAGCCTGACCGATACCATATCCTTGATGATGGCTTCAGCGCCTGCTCCTGCGGCCAGGGCTCCGCTGAAGTAGCAGTCGGCTGTGAGCTGGGCTCGCAGCTCCAGCGTATTCCCCGCAAATGCGCCGTATCCGAGGCCGAAGGCTGCGGAGGACGGCAGGCTGTACTTGCCTGTGGCCTGAGACTCCACTGGAGTGCCGAGCGTGGAGACGCCGGCCGTCGCAACCAGTCCGAAGGACTGATATGTGACAAAGAAATCGCCGGCCACCGCTCCTAAAGAATATGCATCGGACAACTTGCTGGAGGCATATTTGACATTCGCTCCGAGGGTAAAGGATTCCGTGATCCTGAATCCGGCTCCTATTCCGGCGATCATGTCTGCAGAGGAGAATTCTCCTGAGGGGGCGTAGCTGAAACCCAGGGAGAGGGAGAAACGGTCCGAAAGACTGTAAGCCCCTCCGAAATCCACCTCGTTCGCTTCGCCCGCACCCCATCTGGCATAGGACAGTGCGACATCCACCCCTTCGTCG
>ONNK01000078.1 GCA_900319185.1 uncultured Bacteroidales bacterium | reverse complement strand
AGTTTACCGACATTTCCGTTTATGGTGTCGAGACTCTGGCCGACTGTGTCCGCATACTCTTAGGAGAGGAAGACTGCAGCGAACTGCTCGTGAGGAACACCCGCACATGGCGCAAGATGCAGCGGGCGCGTCATCGCGTCCTGCCTGCAGGCAGTGTGATGGATTTTGCGGACATCATCGGTCAGGAAGGGGCCAAGCGCGGGGCCGAAATCGCCGCTGCCGGGGGACACAACCTCATCATGCTCGGTCCCCCCGGCAGCGGGAAAAGCTCCCTCGCAAAGGCACTCTCCGGCATCCTTCCGCCCATGACGCATGAGGAATCGGTAGTGACCAGCAAGATATACTCCGTCGCCGGTATGGGGGAGAAGGCGTTGGGACTGATACGCTCGCGCCCTTTCCGTATGCCGCACTACAGCGCATCGCTTCCGGCCATAGTCGGAGGTGGTGCAGGCGACAACATCATCCCCGGGGAGATCACCCTGGCGCACGGTGGAGTACTCTTCCTCGACGAGTTCAACCAGATGCCGAAGTCGGTCATCGAAGCCCTCCGCGGCCCGTTGGAAGACCGCAAGGTGACGGTGTCCCGGCTCAAGGCCAAAGTCGACTACCCCGCGTCCTTCATGCTCGTAGCCGCGTCAAATCCCTGTCCCTGCGGGTATTATGGCGAAGGCGACAAGTGCACCTGCTCACCTTCGCAGCGCATCTCCTACCTGTCCAAGCTCTCCGGTCCCATCCTGGACAGGATCGACATACACCTCTGGCTCCATCCGGTGGACCCGCAGCGCATGCTCTCACTCAGGAAGGGAGAGCCGAGCGCCGCTGTGGCCGAACGGGTGCTTAAAGCACGCATCATGCAGAAGATGCGCTTCGCCGGGGACGACGTTTTTACCAACGCCGAAATGAATAACAAGCAGATTGAAAAGTACTGCCCCCTGTCAGATACCGGACGGGAGGCCATGGAGAAGGTCATGGAGCGGATGAGTCTCTCCATGAGGGCCTTCTACCGCATCATACGCGTGGCCCGGACCATCGCCGACCTGGACGGGTCGGAGGACATACGTGCCGGTCACATCATAGAGGCAGCGGGGTACCGTTTCCTCGACCGTCAGAACCTTGGACAATGAAAACTTTTGATTATGAAGAGCTTCAAGATACTTTTCGCGGCAATCGCCTTGATGGCGCTGTCCGTATCCTGCATGACGAAAGAAGGTAAAACCGGCAAATCCCATCTCGAGGCATTCCCGGACCGTTACCGCGAGGTGCGTCGGGATGGGGGTGGTGGAGCACCGTCACATGCCAAGTACGATACGTCCGTTTTCGTGACGGCTGTTTCGTTCCCGGAGGACTACGACTGGCGTCGGGATACCTCGCTGGGCAACGTCCAGGGCAGCCTGCAACTTTATCGTGACGGCGGGATGATACTGTCAGTCCCGGCTGGACCGGGATGCCGTGCCAGACTTGATCCGGACCTGCATCACCTGGTTGGAGGACACTTGTATACGGAGTATTGCACCGAAGGGGAGACTGTCATAGGAAAGGACGGGGAAGAACTCTTCTCCTATCCTGGCCGTGAACTGCTGTGCGGCCTGTTGGTCGAAGACGATGATGTCTATACCCTTGGCCAGAACCGTTCCGGAAACGGCTTTTCACTTCGGTGCAACGGCATCGAGATGATGTCGGATGTCAAAGGCAGCATCGCCGTCCATATGTCGGACAATTCCGAATACCCTTCGGGGGCGTTGTACCGCGACGGGGGACATCTGTATTTCAGTTATTGGGAGTACCTGCCTGTCGGCGGAGGGAAGGTATGGTATATCGTTGAGGATGGAGAGAAGACCCCTGTGGAGAGCGTGGGGACTTCGGGCGCGTATGACATACGTATCCGCAATGGTGTGATGCAGGCCAAGCCCTTGGGGCAGTCAACCATACGTCGCTGGACATATAGGGACGGCACCTGGGATGCGAGTGTGAACATATACAGGGACGGACAACAAATCACAGTGTTCACTCCGGGTGCTGGTTCGGCATACTATCTTCCCCCTGCGATGCTTTTCTCATTCAGGAATGCTTTCTTGTCCGGACAGCATCTCTACATGGGGGTCAATCCTTCGGAATCAGGTGAAGGTCCATACCTGTGGAAGGATGGGGAGATTGTCTTCCGGTCGGAGATAAACGGATTCATCACCGCCGTGGAAGTGTTGGTGGAGAGGGATCTAATCCTCCCAGGAGACGGTTCTTGACCCGTCGGGTCCGACGGTGATGAAGACCTTCAAGGTCTCTTCCGGGAGTATCTCCTCGATATTCTCGGGCCATTCCATCAGGCATAGGCACCCGCTGTCGACATAGTCGTAGAACCCTATGTCGAGCGCTTCGGCAGTCTTGCTGATACGGTAGAAGTCGAAGTGGAATATCGATTCGCCATCATTGGTCCGGTACTCGTTCACTATCGAGAATGTGGGGCTGCTGATGGCGTCGGCCTCGACGCCGAGCGCCCTGCACAGTGCCGTAGTGAAGGTGGTCTTGCCTGCTCCCATTGGGGCATAGAATGCTATGAGACTGTGCCCTTCCGTGTACTCGAGGAACTCCTTCGCCGCGGAATCGAGGGAAGGAAGGTCTGGAATGACGATGTTGTGCTTCATCCTAAAGGTTGAATCTGAGACCGACCTCGTAGTTCATCATGAAAGGACGGTTGGTCCGGATGCTGACAGGCTGTCCGCAGTCGAAGTAGTAGCGGGCGCTGGGGTCGAGATACAGTCCGAGATGCTCGCCAAAGAGGAACTCCAGGCCGAGACCTGCGGCCGCCGACCACTGGAGGCCGTTAACGCTCTCCTTGTAGAATATGTCTCCGGCATCGCTCTGGATGCGGAAACGGCTCACTAGACCCTTCTCCGCGCTGCCTCCTCCCCATGCATAGAAGCGGAGGTTCCTGCTGTCGAAGATGTTGAAATACATGTTGAGCGGTATGCCGATGTAGTGGATGTCGTTGACTATCTCGGTGTTGATATTGACATCGACACCGCTTTTGTTCGGTCCGCGATAGACTCCGTTGAACGTCCTGGTAAGCTTTGACCAGTTGATGCCGGTGCCTATGGACCAGCGGTCCGAAAGGTCGAAGCGGAGTCCGAGCCCGAAGGTGACAGGAATGGAGAAGGTCGACGAACCCTTGTCTTCCACGCCCGTTTGCTTGACTACACCGGATGCGGGGGCACGCAACTGACGGATGTCCTGGCCGCTGAAGTCGTTGGTCATGGCGTTGCCGGCTATGACGAACGAAGGCAGATGGCTGTCCTTTGCGGTTTCGGTTTCATCCGGCCACGCGAACGGGTCGTCAGCAGTGCCGGTGATGGCGGTGCGGTTGTCGGTCTTAACAGGACGGACGACCGACTCTTGCGCGGGCACGGTGCTTTCGGGGAGTACAACCTGTTCATTCTCAACATGGACGGCAGCATTCTCCTCTGTGGGAGCCACCGGAAGGACTTCGATGCTGGCCTCTTCAGTTGCATCCTCATCAGTCGCATCCTCATCGGGGACGAAGAAGTCTGCGGGGGCTATCTCGGAAGGGACTGTACCTGATGTAGTGCTCCTCGTGACATGTGCTGGTACGTCGGCAAGCGCCGTACCGGCGGATACTATCTGCTCCTCAATGGTGGGGACGGTCTCCTCGACGACCATGTCCGTGCTCACGGGCTGCTCCTGCACCGCCTCGGCGGTAAGGTCGGGCTCGGCGGCATGGTCGCGGCCGAGGAATACGAAGATGCCCGACAGGACGGCTGCGGCGGCGGCAAAGCCGATGGCAGCCCGCCGCCAGCGAATGGCGACGACCTTCCTGCGATCCCGGCGGTCGAGCTCTTCGCTCACCGCATGCCAAATCCGCGAAGGAACTTCTTCCTCCGCGTCATGAAGCATGCGCTTCAACTCGAGATCGAAATCTGTATACTTGTCGTTCTGCATCTTACTTTCTGTTCTTTATCCTGTTCTGCAACATGACCCTGGCTCGTTGGAGCTGCGAGCGGGAAGTGGCTTCCGTTATGCCCAGCGCTTCGCTGATCTCCTTGTGGGTGTATCCTTCGACCAGGAACATGTTGAATACTGTCCTGAATCCAGGCGGCAACTCGGCTATCATACCCATCAGCTCCTTGTACGATATGCTCTGCAGGGCGCCGGCATCCTCGCTCGAGATTCCCCGGGCGACTTCTATATCCTCGCTCTGCCGCATGACGTCGCTCTTTCTCAGCGTCATGAGTGCAGTATTGACAAAGACCTTCCGGGCCCAACCCTCGAAGGAACCCTCCCCCGAATAGCTGTCCAACTTGGAAAACAATGATATGAAGCCTTCCTGAAGGACATCCTCGGCTGCTTCCCTGCCGCCCATATAGCGCAGGCAAACGGGAAACATCCTAGCGGACAACCTGTCGAACAAAACCTTCTGGGCAGTCCTGTCGCCTTTCTTGCAAAGCGCGATGATCTGCTGTTCGGTTAGGTTCGACACGTTTTCCGAAGTTGGTTTCTGGGTTGTTACCCGACTGATAAGATGCGTTTTGTCACCGAAATGTTGCATGACGCACCTGAATTTTTTTCAAACCCGGTACGAAATTAGCTAAAATATCAGAAAACAGCCTCAGCGAAACCAATAATTGTAGTATTTTTGTATCATGAAAAAAATCGCGGTCATCATATATTCACTTGTCTTTCTGGTCCTTTCGGTACAGTCTCTCCGATCCCAGGACCGCACTTCCCGCCTGAGGGATACCGCCGAGTCACTGCTTATCGATGCCGTCCAGGCATATGACAGCGGAGCTACTAAGGCAGCGATGGACCGCTTGTCCGCCATCCTGGAGACATTCCCGGACGATGATGCCGCACATTATTACATGGGCCTCTGTCATGCCCGTCTCGGGGACCCCGATTCGAGCCTCAAGGAGATCCGCGAGGCTGTCCGCCTGGCACCGGACAACTACTGGTACAGGGACCGCCTGGCCACGCTGTATGCGATGACCGGCCAGGACGACCAGGCCGTGGAGGTTTATGAGGGACTGCTGGCGGATTTCCCCCGCAAGACAGAGATCCATTATTCGCTGGTGAACCTTTATGCCAGGCAGAACCGCCTGGACAAGGTCCTCGGGACCTTGGATGAGATCGAGCGGGTGATGGGACGCGATGAGACCACCGCACTTGCACGCTACGATATCCTCATGCACCAGGACAAGGCCGATGAGGCCTTCGCGGTGCTGGAGGAGTTCAACGAGGATTTCCCTTCGCCGCAGGTCCTTTCCATGATGGGTGATGCCAAGGCCGCGGACGACAGTGATTCGCTTGCCATGGCCTATTATGACCAGGCCCTTGCACTGGATTCCAGCTATGCCCCCGCACTCATAGGTAAGTCGGAAGTGTACAGGATGAACCGTTCGTTCGACGGCTTCTTCAATACCCTCGAGGAGTTCGTCTCCAGTCCGTCCATCCCCGTCCAGGCCAAGAGCCAGTACCTGTCCAACCTGACGCAGTTCATCGACCCCCGTTTCTACCAGAATTTCCAGCCCCGGCTGGATTCCCTTTATGACAATGGGGTAAAGGCGCATCCCGCAGACTCTTCCATGCTCCTGACCGCCGGCACCTATTTCTTCCGTTCGGACCGTCGCGACAGGGGAGTGGAGTTGTTCAAGACAAACAGCGACCTGTATCCCGACGACTTCAATGCAAGGGCCATGTACATCCAGTCGCTCAGCTACAGCGAGGACTGGAATACCCTGCTCAAGGCTTCCGATGAGGCGTATGCCGCATTCCCGGAAGAGCCGGCGTTCCTCAACATGCGCGTCATGGCCTACTACAACCTCGGAGACTTCCAGTCCGTCATCTCCGAAAGCAAGCGGATGGCCGAGGCCTTCAAGGACAATCCCGAGGTGGTGGTCAGTGCGCTTTCCATGATCGGTGACACATATCATCAGCTCGACAACGGGAAGGAAGCCTTCGCTGCCTACGAAAAGGCCCTGAAGATCGATCCCGAGTATGCTCCGGTGCTGAACAACTACGCATACTATCTTTGCCTGACCGGCAAGAAACTGAAGAAAGCTGCGGCCATGAGCAAGGTCACAGTGGAGCAGGAACCGGACAACGCCACCTACCTCGATACTTACGGCTGGATCCTCCATCTCCTGAAGAAGTCCCAGGAGGCCAAGTCCTATTTCAAGCATGCCATGCTTTACGGAGGGAAGGACAGTGCGACCATACTCGACCATTACGCCGAGGTACTGTATTCCCTTGGCGAATACGACCTTGCCAAGGTCTATTGGGACGATGCCGTCAAGAAAGATACGGAGAACGAGATACCCGACCTCGTCGAAAGGATCGGGGAGCGCATGAAGGCGATAGGAAGATGAGGCGCGGATTGTTGATATCCTTCCTTTTCCTGCTGATGCCGGTGATGTATACGGCATCGGCTCAGGATACTTCCGCCCAGACCACCCGCAGGGCCCGCCTGGAGCAGGAGATCGCCATCATCGACGGACAGTTGCGCGAGAACGCCACGCGCAATTCCAACGCCCTCAACACGCTTTCACTGGTCCAGCAGAAGATCGAGCTGCGCAAGGGCCTCATCAAGGAAGGAGAGGAGGAGATTGCGTGCCTGGACGGCGATATGCGCCGCAAGCAGATGCGCATCGACAGCCTCCAGGTCCGTCTCGACACCATGACCTTCTATTACAACAGGCTCGTCAAGGGTGCCTATAAGAATCGCGACGCGCGCGTGTGGTACATGTACATCCTCGCCAGCGAGAATCTCGCCCAGGGCCTGAGGAGGTACTCATTCCTCAAGAACCTCTCAAAGGAGATGAACGGCCAGGGCGTCAAGATCAAGGAAGCCCAGGCAGTCCTCGAGGGCGAGAAGGAGCAGCTGGCGGGCATGCGTGCTGAGGCAGCAGAGCTGCAGAAGACGCGCATGGCCGAGCTGGAAAGCCTGAGGAAGGAGGAAGCCACCGCGCAGCAGACCATCCAGGTCCTGAAGAAGGAGAAAAGCAAGTATCAGAGCCAGCTCAATTCCAAGCGCAAGGAAGTCGAGGCGTTGAACAAGGAGATAGCCCGCATCATCGCCGAGGCCATGAACGCCAAGGCTAAGTCCAGCAACAACAAATCCTCTTCATCTTCGTCGAAGGCTGCGGCCGCCCCTATAGACTATACCCTCGGCAAGGAGTTCTCGTCCAACAAGGGCAAGTTGCCCTGGCCGGCCGAGGGACCCGTCGTCGAGAAGTTCGGAGCGCAGTATCATCCGGTGTATACCCAGCTCAAGCTGCCTGACAGCGAGGGTATATCCATCGCGCTCTCCAACGGGGCACAGGTCAAGGCCGTGTTCGACGGCGTGATCAAGAGCGTCATAGTACAGCCCGGATACAACAAATGCGTGCTGGTCCAGCACGGAGATTATTTCACTTTCTATTGCAAGCTTGGATCCGTATTGGTCAAGGCCGGCGACAAGGTCAAGACCGGGCAGGTCCTCGGCGCCGTCGAGCCTATCGGCGGCTCGACGCAGCTGCACTTCCAGCTATGGTCCTCCAAGGGTCCCCAGAACCCCGTTCCATGGCTCAGGCCGAGATAAGATAAAAGGCGCAGACTGATGCCTGCGCCCCTGACAAAGTGAAATACGTATCGTCTATCTGAACAACACGGTTTTTCAATTCCACGAATATCTTGATATCGCGTGGTGTCTGCTTTGGTCTTTTGGTTGGTAGCCCGAGCATGCGCTCCGGCTGACACAAAGATAGCACATAATGTCATGCGAGAGGCCAAAAGCCCCCGAAAAGTTATCAACAATCATGAAATAAACCTGTTAATTTGTTGATTAACAGGTTTATAGATTAGCGATATTTGGCGGAGGGGGTTGGAAGGACTACTCCCTGACCCATACCAGGACGTGCCTGTCGAAGGTGATATACTCCAGCTCAAGGTCCTCTTCATAGCCGTCCTTGTGGATGAATGTGGCTTCGAGTTCGCCTTCGCCCTTGGAGCGGAATCGCTCGACTTCGATCTGCTCGACGAAGTCGACATTGTATTGGGACATTTTCTTGAAGATGGCTTCCTTCGCGCACCAGTAGATGGCGAGCTGCTCGTTCTTTTCCTCGCGGTCCTCTTCGAGATCGTCGATCTCGTCCTCGGAGAGGGCTTTCTTCTCGACGACCGAGAAGTCGCGGTCGAGGGACTCGATGTCGATGCCGACCTCGTCGTCCCTGTCAAGGATCACTGCGACGTATTT
>ONNK01000074.1:1732-10146 GCA_900319185.1 uncultured Bacteroidales bacterium | reverse complement strand
GAAGGCCAGTCGCGCGACAAGCCCCATCACGAAGACCGGCACAACCGTAACGAGCAATCCATAGAGTACCCACCAATAGCCTCCGTTCACGATCGATGAGACGAAGCCCTCCCCGGCTCCGAGGCCTACCGCGGCCAGGAAGAAACTGATGCCGATCTGGCGCACCATCATATTGGCGCTGAGTGTCGTATAGGTGGTAATATGCCACTTGGGGCCGAAATAGCCCAGAAGGATGGCGATAATCAGCGGACCTCCTGCTATTCCGAGCTTCACCGGCTGGGGTATGCCCGGGAAATGGATCGGAAGGGAGCCGAAAATGACTCCGACGGCTATCCCGAGGAAAATAGGCACAAGGTTGGGACGGGACAGGTCTTCGGGTTTGTTACCGACCATCGCGGCGACCTGGTCAAGCTCGGAGGCTACTCCGACCACCTGGATGCTGTCACCCATCTGAAGCCTCAGGTTGGGGCTTGCCACCAGCTCGACGCCGGAGCGCACTACCCTCGTGACGGTCACGCCATAAACGGACCTCAGGCGGAGGTCCTTGATACGCTTGCCCGTAAGGGATGATTTCGTGATGTCCAGCCTGCGTGTCACGAGCGTTTCATCCATCTGTATCCAGTCCTTCTGATGCATCGGGACCTCCTCGCCGAAAATGATGCGCAAGGCATCGACATGGGCCTGGGAAGTCACTATCAGGAGTCTGTCTCCCTTCTCGAATACGGTCTCCGGGCCGGGGATAGAGATAACTCCTCCACGTAAAAGCCTTGAGATCACGACATTGCCTCCGACACCCCTCATGATGTCACCTAGCTTGTATCCGATGATTGCAGGATTCTCGACTTCGACGTGCATGCGGCGCGCGACATCCACATCACTCTCCTCATTCTCAAGTTCAGCCTTCTCCTTTGCGAGATCGACCTTGAAGAGCGACCTGAAGGCGGCTATCATCAGTATGACTCCGATGACACCCAGGGGATAGGCTACCGCATAGGCCGAGGCCATCCCCGCCACGGCGTCAGCCACGGCCTCACCCGACGCTCCGCCCTCGGACATCATATCCGAAAGGGACTGTTGTGCGGCACCGAGGCCGGGAGTGTTGGTCACGGCTCCGGACATCACGCCGACCATCGTCTGCAGGCTCTCCCCCGTCACCAAATGTATGATGACAGTGACCAGGACCGCCAGGAGGATGGCGAACAGTGACAGCAGGTTCAGCTTGACTCCCCCGACCTTGAACGAATGGAAGAATCCAGGACCGACCTGCAGGCCTATCGAGAACACGAACAGTATCAGGCCGAAGTCCTTCATGAACGCCAGTACGGTAGGATCGGCCCTGAACCCGAAATGACTTAGCAGTATGGCAAGGAAAAGGATCCATGTGGACCCGATGGATATACCCTTGACCTTGAACCGGGCCAGATAAAGACCGGAGGCGATAACTATGGCGAAAAGTAGGATGCTATGGGCTATGCCCGTCCCTGTGAACAATTCAATCATAGTACAAAGTTACCTATAAAAGGTGACAAATCCACTTGGTAAAGCGCTGTTTTGATACGGGCACGCGGCCACCCCGGACATAGTCCGCAGCCAGAAGCGCCTTGACGGCTTCGGGATGTGCACGTAACAATTTGAAATTCAATATACATGCGCTGTACCATCCGCCTCGAAGCAGGATGTCGATGCCACAAGAGTTGAAAGGGACACTATCCTTCGGGAGCCAGTCATAGAACAGGAACATGTTCTCTGAGGACTGCTTGCGCGTCCTGACCAGTGATCCTGCTGTCATGGCGCCCTTCCTGCGACGGCGGTAATGGTAGAGAGGCTTTCTCAAATGAACCACCTTGTCAGCCTTACAGAGCGTCTGGGTCTGGAAGACGAGATCCTCGTGATAGCCGTGCTTCGGGACGAACATCGACGGAAGGTCATATAAGGAACGGCGCTCGAGTTTGTTCCACATATATCCCTTTATGATGTTGTTGTGCATGCACTTGGCAGCTACGGGTCCCGTTGACGGGGTGAAGTCGCCCTCACAGTAGACCTTGTTCTTGTTCGGATACTCTTTGAAGAAGTCGCAGTACACTACATCCGCCTCCTCCTCAACGGCCTTCTCCACCAAATCCTTGATGTAGTCAGGCTCAACCCAGTCGTCCGAGTCCACGTGGATGATGTAATCGCCCGTTGCGACGGCAAGGCCGGTCATACGCGCAATATGGGGACCTGAATTGGACTCATGAAGAATCTTGACCTTTGGTCGCAGTTGCGGGAACTCCCCTGCAAGGATTCCCTCCAGCAAGGCCACAGATCCGTCCTGCGACCCGTCGTCAACGAATATGAACTCGCAATTCTCCCATGTCTGGGAAAACAGCGAACGGACGCACTGCCCTATATACTTCTCGACTGCGTAAACAGGAACGATGACCGTTACTTTCGGACCAAACTCTGCACTCATACGATACTATAACTGGGACAAGTCCCAAACACTGCAAAAAAGCGGCCGCGAAGTTACACCTTTTTTGAGGATTTGTCGCGGAAAATCCGTAAATTGTCAAAAATCCGTAAATCAACCTGAAAATGAAAGATTTCAATTATTATGCCCCGACCGAGGTCGTATTCGGCCGCAATTCCGAAGAACAGGTCGCAAGACTCATCAAACGCTATGGAGGACACAAGGTCCTCGTCCATTTCGGCGGCCAGAGCGCCCAGAAGTCGGGCCTGCTGGACAAGATATGCGGTATCCTCGCCGATGAAGGCGTGGACTTCATCAAGCTCGGAGGAGTGGTCCCCAATCCCCGTCTCTCCCTCGTTCACAGAGGCATAGACCTCTGCCGCGAGAAAGGTGTCGACTTCATCCTCGCCATAGGAGGCGGCAGCGTCATCGATTCCTCCAAGGCTATCGCATATGGAGTCCCTTATGACGGTGACGTATGGGATTTCTACGCCTACAAGAAGCATCCGCAGAGCGCCCTGCCGGTGGCAGCGGTCCTTACTATCCCCGCCGCCGGAAGCGAGATGAGCGACTCCAGCGTCATCACCAATGAGGACGGCTGGATCAAGCACGGCTACTCCAACAATCTCTGCCGTGTCAAATTCGCCATCATGAACCCTTGCCGTACCTTCACCCTTCCTCCGTACCAGACTGCGGCCGGCGTCACCGACATCATGATGCATACGATGGAGCGCTACTTCTCCCACGATACCGACATGTCACTCACCGACGCCATCGCCGAGGGTCTTCTCCGCACCATGAAGGACAGCGTCTTCGCCGTCCTCGAGGATCCCGAGGATTACCGCCACCGCGCCCAGATCATGTGGGGCAGCAGCCTGGCGCACAACGACCTGACCGGATGCGGATTGGAGGGCGACTGGGCCACCCACAAGCTCGAGCATGAGCTGAGTGCCCTGTTCGACGTGACCCATGGTGCCGGACTGGCCGCCATCTGGCCCAGTTGGGCGCGCTATGTCATGAAGGAGGACATCCTCCGTTTCGTCCGTTTCGCAGTCAACGTCATGGATGTTCCCAACGACTACAACGACCCGGAGGGCGTGGCCCTGAAGGGCATTGAGGCCATGGAGCGCTTCTACCACCATATCGGCATGCCCATCAACATCCAGGAACTGATCGGACGCAGGATCACCGACGTAGAGATCGATGAGATGGTCCGCAAGTGCAGCAACGGCGGCACTGAGACAGTTGGAGCTTTCAAGGTCCTGGCTGCTGAGGACATGCTCGCCATCTACCGCATGGCCAGATAATGGACGACTGCAACTACAAGCTCAGCTGGCGGCAACGCATAGGCTTCAGTTCCGGAGACCTGGCGCAGAACCTCATATACCAGACCGTAAGCATCTGGCTCCTGTTCTTCTACACCAACGTCTTCGGCCTCAAGCCGGGCGTCGCTGCGGTGATGTTCCTTGTAGTCCGCATCATAGACGTGATCTGGGACCCGGTCGTGGGCACCCTGGTCGACAAGGCGAATCCCCGTTGGGGCAAATACCGCTCGTGGCTGGTCCTGGGCGGACTGCCCCTCGCGGCCTTCGCCATGCTTTGTTTCTGGAACGGCTTCAGCGGCTCGCTGCTTTACGCCTACATCACGTATGTGGGTCTGAGCATGTGCTTCACGCTCATAAACGTCCCCTACGGGGCGCTGGGATCATCCCTCACGCGAGACACCGACGAGATCACCGTCCTCACCAGCGTGCGCATGTTCCTGGCAAATCTCGCCGGCCTGATCATCAAGACCCTGCCGCTCGTCATCGCCATATTCGCACCGAAGGTGCTCAATCCTGCGACCGGCAGGATGGAGGCGGTATACAATACGCCGGAGTCCGCCCGGGCCTGGTTCATCACGATGAGCATATTCGCCCTCACGGGCCTTGCATTGCTTATCTTCTGCTTCTTCGAAAGCAGGGAAAGGATAGTGATGGACAAAAAGGAGTCGGCCGACGTCAAGGTCAGCGACCTGTGGATGGAGCTGGTGCGCAACAGGCCGCTCCGCATCCTGTCATTCTTCTTCATCATATCGTTCACGACGATGAGCATCAGCAATGCCGCCGACTCGTACTTCATGACATACAATATCGGGGCGACACCCTTCATGACGACGGCGTTCATGTGGCTGGGGACCATCCCCGCATTCATCTTCCTGCCCCTTGTGCCAGCCATCAAGAAGAAGATCGGCAAAAACGGAATGTTCAGGATGTTCCTCGGCATAGCCATCTTCGGAATGATCCTGATGTATCTATGCGTGACCTTCCCTGCGCTCAAGTCCTGCTTCCCCTTGTTGTGCGTCATCCAGTTCGTCAAGAGCACCGGCATACTTGTCGCGACGGGCTACATGTGGGCACTCGTGCCGGAGGTCGTGACCTTCGGCGAATACGCCACCGGCCGCCGCGTCGCGGGCATAGTCAACGCGCTCATCTGCATCTTCATGAAGGCCGGCATGGCCATCGGAGGAGCCGTTCCCGGACTCGTCCTGGCCTGGGTAGGCTTCAACGGAGCCAGCCAGGTCCAGACCCCCCTTGCGGAGCAGGGCATCCTGTGGCTCGTGACACTCATTCCCGCACTCCTTTTCCTCCTCGCCATATACGTCATTGGCAAATATGAGCTATCTGACAAAGTAATGGACGAGATCAACGCAACCATAACCAAGAGGAAATGAAACTTGGCATATCATCACCGCTGAAGCACGGATCGCCGCAGGAATGGGCATCGAAGCATAAAGCTCTCGGCCTGGAGGCCGTGGTGTTCCCCGTCGACCATCTGGCCGGCGAGGAGGCGGTCATGGCCTACAAGGCCGCAGCCGACGAAGCCGGCCTGAGTATCGCCGAGGTCGGCGTCTGGCGCAATACGCTCGCCGCCGACCCGGCTGAGCGTCGGCGCTGGACGGACTACGCCGTCGCCCAGCTCCGCATGGCGGACGCCATCGGTGCCGCCTGCTGCGTCAACGTCGTCGGCACCCCTTACGGCCCCCGCTGGGACGGCGGCTACCGGGGCAATTTCTCGCAGGAGCTCTGGCAGATGGCCGTGAAGATGATACGGACTATCATCGACGCCGTACGCCCCACCAGCACCAAGTTCTGCATCGAATCGATGCCGTGGATGATACCCTCGGGGCCGGACGAGTACGTCCGGCTGATCGAAGACGTCGACCGGCCGGAGTTCGGCACCCACCTCGACGTCGTCAACATGATAACCTCCCCGCGACGGTATTTCTTCAATGAAGGATTCCTCGAGGAGTGTTTCACCAAGCTCAAGGGCACCATCGTCAGCTGCCACCTCAAGGACATCCGCCTCAAGGAAGAGTACACCTTCCAGCTCGAGGAATGCGCCTGCGGCGAAGGTTCCCTCAACCTCCCCCTTTACGCACGTCTCGCCACCGAAGAAGACCCCGGCATGCCAATGATCATCGAGCACCTCGACACCGATGAGGAATATGAGGCCAGCGTAAGGTATGTCAGGCAGGAATTGAAAATATAACAACTTGAAGATAAACGATAAAAACCAATAGAGATGAACACAAAATTCAAGGAATCATTCGTCATCACCATCAGCCGCGAAGTCGGCTCCGGAGGACGCACCATCGGCCGCAAACTGGCCGAGAAGTTGGACATCAACTACTTCGACAAGGAACTCATCAAGATCCTCATGAAGCGTTTCGACCTGAACGCCGAGACAATCGAGCAGATCAAGGGAGAAAAGAAGAGCTGGCTTTCGGATTTCGTCCGCCTGGTCTCCCCCATGCCTGCCGCAACCGCCATCATCAAGTCCGACTCCGAATATGGCAAGGAGTACTACTCAGAGGTAACTACAGGTGACATCTACAAGGCCGAATCGGAAATCCTCCGCGGTCTCGCCGCAGAGGGAGCGTGCATCATCGCAGGACGCTCCGGCTTCCACATCCTTGAGGGCCATCCCAACAAGGTCGATATCTTCATCACAGCATCCAGGCCCAACCGTATCCAGCGCATCATGGCCAAGCAGAATGTCTCTGAGAAGGAAGCCGAGGACATCATCGAGCGGGTCGACGAATCACGCGAGAACTACATCAAGCGCTTCACCGGCAAGAGCCGCTATGACTCCCGCAACTACGATCTATCCCTCAATGTCGACAACCTCACCGAAGACCAGGCTGCCGAAGTCATCCTCTCCTACCTCGAAAAGGTCCTCTGACAGTGTATGCTTAAGATCGGAGACAAGATGCCGTCCTTCGAGGTCATGGACCAGGACGGCAATATGGTGGGATCGGATGATTTCATCGGGAAAGGCCGCAGGACCATCATCTATTTCTATCCCAAGGACAACACTTCCGGATGCACGGCCGAGGCATGCAGCTTCAGGGACAGCTACGCCGCCCTTATTGCCGCAGGATACAACGTCGTAGGCGTCAGCAAGGATAGCGCCAAATCCCACGGAGGCTTCCGTGCGAAGTTCGGACTGCCCTTCAGGCTGCTCGCCGACACCTCGACGAAGATGCTGCAGGATTTCGGTGCATGGGGTGAGAAGAAGATGTACGGCAAGAGTACCATGGGTACGCTCCGCCGTACATTCATCTTTGATGAAAACGGTATCCTCGAGCGCATCATCGAAAAGGTGGACACCAAGAATGCCGCGGGACAGATCATCGCCGGCATGCCGGCATCGGCAAAGGAGAGCGCGGAGCGCATAGTGCGCGTCCAGGCGATGGAGGCGGCGTTCGACCGCACCAGCGCAGCCATGTCCAAGGCCGACCCGGCAGACGTCGCCCTCCTTAAGGAATATCTGGATTCCGGTCAGTGGCGCCTGGACTACGAAGCTGATGAGGCCGGAGAGATTCCTTCCGACCTCAAGCGCGGAGTCCTCTCAGAGGACGGTCTCTACAATCTGCTGACTGACCTTGGGGAATGATCACCTGATCGGCTGCCCCATTTCCGAAGCCTCAGCGTCTGAAGAGTCGAGCTTGAAGAGCATGAAGCTGTTGTTTTCCTTTGTACAAGGGGTCCACACGCCACCGTCTGGGCCGTTGGGATCACTGTACTTGGCGAAGTTGGTCCAGGCCGTGATCATCCTCTCGGAGAGGTCCCAGTCTCCCTGGGTCCAGGGACGCCAGCAATGCTGAAGCGACTTGAACACGAACCAAAGATCTGATGAATGAAACGCTCCCTGGAGCCTGTCCTCGGGATGTGAACCGTCGTCAGGAAGAGGACGGGCGAATTCGTAGGCCCAGGCCTTCCCTCCCTTCTCCTGACGGAGCTTACAGAATGCTGCTATGCCCGCAGACATGTCCGCCATGTCATTGAGAGTATAGCCGATCATGTAAGGGACATCGGCCAGCGAGCCGTCCGCAGCGGCATCGTCAAACACCTCGACAGATACATGCCCGTCGATGATGGGAGTAATGGTGATACCGGGATTCCCGGTAGCAGTGGTATAGAGCGTACTGGCCGCATGGGCGGCATCCGTAGCGGCGGAACGCATTTTCTGCAAGTCGGTCAGGCCGGCCCAGTCCATCACGGCCTTCGCTTCGGCCTCAGCCTCCTGAAGGGTCTGGCCGCCGAACATCATCTTGATCATGGACGGCGGAACGGCAGGACCGGCGGCAAGCCTGAACGACTGGTCTTTGACGACATTGAGGCCGTTGGCGCTCATGATGACAGCCTTGTGGAAATACGGCTTGGCCAGGGGCGAGGCGCAGAGCGTCCTGACGCTACCGCCGCCGGCGCTCTGGCCGAATATCATCACGTTGTCGGGATCACCTCCGAACTGGGCGATATTCTTCTTGACCCACTTCAGGGATTCGATCTGGTCGAGGATGCCGTAATTGCCCGACACTCCGTAAGGGCTTTCTGCCGAAAGCTCCGGATGGGCCATGAATCCGAAGATGCCGAGACGGTAGTTGATGGACACCAGGATGACATCCCTGGCGGCCCACTCC
>ONNK01000074.1:0-1693 GCA_900319185.1 uncultured Bacteroidales bacterium | reverse complement strand
GACCATCGAACTCAGGCTCTGAACCCCAGCCTTCGCGGTAACCGCCGCCGTGGATCCAGACTGCCACGGGAGCCTTGCGGTCCACCTGTCCCGGATACTTGGTCCACACGTTCAGGTACAGGCAGTCTTCGCTGCACTGCTTCTCTTCGCCATATCCCCACTCCGTGAAATAATTGCCGGGATAATGCACCGCCTGATAGCTCGGATGGCCGAACTCGTCAGCCTTGAGAACGCCCTCCCACGGCTTCACGGGCTGCGGCTCCTTCCAACGCAGGTCTCCTACCGGAGGCGCGGCATATGGGATCCCCCTGTATACAAACACACCCTCAAGGTCGGCTGCAACGCCCTGGACTTGTCCGCCTTCGATGTCAAGGACAGGACACTCTTTTTCCGAACTGCCGCACGCGGCAAATGCCAGCGACAATGCAATGATAGCGAAGAATTTGGTTTTCATATCAAGATTAATAGTTTTCATAAAAATACATCTCTTTTTTGAAAGAATCAAATTGTTCGGTGACTTAAAAAAACCTATATTTGTATGACTTCATCGAAATCTAAATAATCAACGACATATGAAAAGGATCCTTTTTTTGTTCTGCCTGATCTTGCCCTTGTTCGTTTCATGCTCCGAATCCACTCCCCAGTCAAGCAGGGAGATGGTCCTGTGGTACGACCAGCCTGCCGGCGACGTCTGGCTCGACGGCCTGTTCATCGGTAACGGCTACATGGGCGGCAACGTGTTCGGAAGGACTGAGAATGAGCGCATTGCACTCAACGAATCGACATTCTGGTCCGGTCGGCCACACGACTACAACGACCCCGAAGCCCACGATTACTACGACCAGATCAAGGATCTCATGTATGCGAAGAAATACAAGGAGGCGGAGAATCTGGTAAACGAGCATTTCTATGGGAAGCCTGCCAACCAGCAGACCTATGCCCCTGTCGGCGACCTGCTCCTTGATTTCAAGCCGGGCGGTGAAGTCAAAGACTATTACCGCGAGCTCGACATGGAAACCGGCATTGTTACGGTCAAATATACCGAGGGAGACGTCAAGATGACCCGTGAAGTTTTCATGTCCTATCCCGACCACGTGATGGTGATGAAGGTTTCTGCCGACAAGCCCGGCAAGGTCAATGTGGAGGCAAAGCTCAAGAGTCCTTTCCAGAGAAGTATCTCCTCGTCTGACAACCGCCTGACCATGAACGGAACCTGGAGTTACCTCCCCACCAGGGTATTCGACCTGATCGCAAAGGTCGAAGGCGACGGCATGAGTTTCCAGACTGATGTCATCGCCCTTCCGGAAAAGGGAAAACTTGAGGCTACGGATTCAAGCCTGGTCGTAACGGACGCCAATTCGGTGACTTTCGTGCTGACCATAGCGACCAACCTTGTCAATTACAAGGACATCAGCGGCAATCCTTCGGCGCGTTGCGACGAGATCCTTGCCGCCGTCAAGGGCAAGAGTTTCAAGCAGTTCAAGGAGACGCACCTCAAGGACTTCTCCGGCCTGATGAGCCGGGTCCATCTCACTGTAGGTGACGGCGCGAACAATGACATACCCACAAACGTGCGTGTCGATGCCCTCAAGAAGGGCGAGCCCGATGCGGACCTCCAGGCCAAGTTCTTCCAGTTCGGCCGGTATATCACCGTCTCCGGCAGCCGTGAGGGCAGCGAGCCCACCAATCTCCA
>ONNK01000080.1 GCA_900319185.1 uncultured Bacteroidales bacterium | reverse complement strand
GAGAGTGACCTTGAGGGGATCGGCCCCCTTGGGCAGCGAGATCATCTTGTCACCGTATTTGATGTACGGGCCGAAGCGCCCCTTGGTGGCGACTATGGCCTGTCCGTCAAGCTCCCCGACTGTCCTGGGGAGACGGAAGAGTTTCAATGCCTCATCAAGCGTGAGCGTTTCGATCAGCTGGCCCTTTTCGAGGCTGGCAAACTGGCGCTTCTCGCCCTCTCCTTTCTGGACGTACGGGCCGAACTGGCCGAAGCGCGCGATGACGGGCTGGCCGTCCGAAGGGTCGATGCCGATCTCGCGGCTGACCTTGCTGTACTGGCGGTCTCCGAGCACCTCCTCCACCTTGTGGTGGAACGGTGAATAGAACGACCCGATCATGGAGTTCCAGACCTGCTCGCCTTCGGCGATGCGGTCGAAATCCTTCTCGACGTTTGCGGTGAAGTCGTAGTCGAGGATGTCCGGGAAGTTCTGGACGAGATAGTCCGTGACTATCATGCCTATCTCCTGTGGCAGGAGCTTGCCCTTCTCGGCCCCGACGATTTCGGTCTTGGCGCTTTCGCTTATGACGCCGTTCTTGAGTGCGAGGTTGGTGACAGGGACCTTGGTCCCTTCCTTGTCGCCCTTGACGATGTAGCCGCGGCCGGTCGTGAGCGTGCTGATGGTCGGGGCGTATGTGGAAGGCCGGCCTATGCCGAGCTCTTCGAGTTTCTTGATCAGTGTCGCCTCGGAGTAGCGCGGCGGGGCCTGGGTGAACTTGCACTCGGCGGTGATGCCCTTGGACTCCATGACATCCCCGACGTGCACGGGAGGAAGCACGGTCTCCTCGTCATCGGCCGTCTCGTCGTCGGTTCCCTCCATGTAGAGCTTGAGGAAGCCGTCGAAGAGCACCTGGGCCGCCTGGATATTGAACTTCTCCTCGCGCTTGTCCGAGTCGACCTTGATGGAGGTGTTGAGGATGCGTGCGTCAGCCATCTGAGAGGCCACGGTGCGCTTCCAGATAAGGTTGTAAAGCTTCTGCTCCTGGGCGGAGCCTTCGATGGTGGTATTCTCTATGAAGGTCGGGCGTATGGCCTCGTGCGCTTCCTGCGCGCCCTTGGAGTGTGTGCGGAACTGGCGCGGATGCGCGTATTCCTCTCCAAAATTGTCAAGGATGAACTTCTTGGACGTGCCGAGGGCGAGCGATGAGAGGTTGGTCGAGTCGGTACGCATGTAGGTGATGAGTCCGCGCTCGTACAGGCTCTGCGCCAGACGCATGGTCACGCTCACTGGGAAGTGGAGCTTGCGGGCGGCCTCCTGCTGGAGGGTGGAAGTTGTGAAGGGCGGGGCGGGGAAACGCGAGGTTTCCTTGCTCTCGAGGGAGCCGACGGTGAATCGGGCCCCGATGCTCTCCTCAAGGAACTTCCTGGCCTCTTCCAGACTGTTGAAACGGGTGCCGAGGGTGGCTTTGACTTTGACGGAGCCGGGGGTGCCTTCCGGATGGAAGACCGCGTCCACGCGGTAGTATGGCTCGTTCGTATACGCCATGATCTCCTTCTCGCGGTCCACGATGAGGCGCAGCGCGACGGACTGGACGCGTCCTGCGGAGAGCTTCGGCTGGATCTTGCGCCAGAGTACCGGCGAGAGCTCGAAGCCGACGAGGCGGTCGAGCACGCGGCGGGCCTGCTGCGCATTCACGAGATTCATGTTCACGAGATTCATGTCTATGGTGCGGGGATTCTTGACGGCGTTCTGGATGGCGTCCTTGGTGATCTCGTGGAAGACGATGCGCTTGGTGCGGGCGGGGTCGAGGCCGAGGGTCTCGCAAAGGTGCCAGGAGATGGCCTCCCCTTCACGGTCCTCATCGGACGCGAGCCATACGGTACCCGCCTCCGCGGCGGCTTTCTTCAGTTCGGATACCACCCTGCGCTTGTCTGCGGGGACCACGTACTCGGGCTCGAAACCCTTGTCCACGTTGACACTGAGCTTCTTATCCTGCAGGTCGCGGATGTGGCCGAAACTTGCCTTTACGGTGAAATCCTTTCCCAAATATTTCTGGAAAGTCTGGGCTTTCGCCGGGGACTCCACGATGACCAAATTCTCCATCACTATTCTGTCAAATTTACAAATTGACTGCAAAGAAAATCACAAACTGGGCAATTTTCCAAATTTTAATGTGTAATTTTGTCGGGATTGTGTACTGACTCCAAGCGCTCGACGTAGTCGAGAAAAATATATAATATGAAAGAGACGACACGCAAGAAAATAACCAAGTGGTTCTGGATACTCATCACCGCTCCCGTGGCGCTGATCCTGGCCCTCCTGATCCTCGTCTGGATCTTCGCCAAGATCCCTTCGTTCGAGGAGTTGGAGAACCCTGACAGCAAGCTTGCCACGCAGGTGATCGCTGACGGAGGCGAGATCCTGACCACCTTCCATATCGAGAACCGCACGTATGCCAGTTATGACGAACTGGCCCCCAGTCTCGTCCAGGCGGCTGTGTCCACCGAGGACAAGCGCTTCTACAAGCATTCCGGCATCGACATGATCGGCCTCGGCCGCGTGTTCTTCAAGACCCTGCTCATGACTGACACCAGCCAGGGAGGCGGCAGTACCATCACCCAGCAGCTGGCCAAGACCCTGTATCCCCGCCGCGAGGTTAACAGCAAGATCCCGGGCTGGTCCAAGGTCGTGATGGTATGGACCAAACTCAAGGAGTGGATCACCGCCGTGAAGCTCGAGAGGAACTACACCAAGGAGGAGATCGTGGACATGTATCTCAACTCCATCTTCTTCGGCAGCAGCGCGTACGGCATCAAGGCCGCGGCGCTGACCTTCTTCGACAAGCAGCCGTCCGAGCTTACCGTGGAGGAGAGCGCCATGCTCGTGGGCATGGTCAACAAGCCTACCCGCTACAATCCCCGCCTCAATCCCGACAAGGCCCTTCAGCGCCGCAACACCGTCCTTGAACGCATGGAAAGGTCCGGCTATCTGACAAAGGCCGAATGTGACTCCATCAGCCAGATACCCATCAACGTCGACAACTACCAGGTCCAGGACCACAACGCCGGACATGCCCCGTATTTCCGCGACATGCTCCGCCGCGCGATGTCCGCCAAGAAACCCAAGCGCTCAGACTATTCAGACCGCGAGGAGTATTCCGCCGATTCGCTGCGATGGATCCAGGACGAGCTCTACGGATGGCTGGAGAAGAATAAAAAGGCCAATGGCGAGCCCTATGACCTCGACCGCGACGGTCTGCGCATCTATACCACCATCAACTACAAGATGCAGCAGTACGCCGAGGAAGCCGTGGAGGAGCATCTCGGCAAGACCCTCCAGAACAGCTTCAACCGCGAGTCCCGCAATCTCACCAACAAGCCTTTCGCCAACGACGTCGACGAGGCCACGCGCAACCGTCTTATGTCCCAGGCGCGCCGTTGGAGCGACCGCTACCGCCTGCAGAAAAATGCCGGCGTGTCCGAGTCCGAGATCCTCAAGCAGTTCTCCCAGCCCCAGAAGATGAAGATCTTCGCGTGGGGCAAGGACGGCAAGCCCACCTCGGTGGACACCACCATGACTCCGGACGACTCCATACGCTACTACAAGTCAATCCTCCGCGCAGGATTCATGGCCATCGAGCCCGCCACTGGCCACGTCAAGGCCTATGTCGGCGGCCCGAACTACCGCTACTTCAAGTTCGACAACGTCGGGCAGGGCCGCCGCCAGGTCGGTTCGACCATCAAGCCTTTCCTTTATACTACGGGTATCCTCAGCGGCATGTCCCCGGACGAGGAGTTCATGAACAATCCCGTGTCGTTCGTTTTCGCGGACGGTCGGGAATGGACGCCTAGGACCACCGACGCGGCGCAGTACAGGGGACGCGCCCTGACCATGCGCCAGGGCCTCCAGATAAGCAGCAACAACATCGCAGCCGGTATCATGAAGAAGCTCTGCGAGGGCGACCCGACCTTCTCGCGCGGTCCCGAGCAGATGATCAGCCTCATGCGCACGATGGGCATCACGGGCCATCTTGACCCCGTCCCGTCCATCTGCGTGGGCGCCGCGGACCTGTCCATACGCGAGATGGTCGCGGCCTACAATACCTTCCCTTCCGGAGGAGTGTATTGCGAGCCCGTCTTTGTGACCCGTATCGAGGACAACCTCGGCAACGTCATCAGCGAGTTCACCGGCGGCAAGCGTGACGCCCTGAACGAGAATGTCGCCTATACCATGGTCCAGATGATGCAGAACGTCGTGAATGGCGGTACCGGCGGCCGCCTGCGCTCCGTTTACGGGCTGCGCGGCCAGATCGGCGGCAAGACCGGTACTACCAACGACAATTCCGACGGATGGTTCATAGGCTATACGCCGTCCATCACCGCCGGCGTGTGGGTGGGTTGCGAGGACCGTCAGGTCCACTTCCAATCCACGTCCCTGGGTCAGGGTTCCAATGCTGCCCTGCCTATCTGGGGCATCTGGATGAAGAAGGTCCTCAAGGACGGCACCCTCGGCATCAATGAGGCCGACACCTTCATCGAGCCTGCCGGCATGGCTCTCCTGCCCGAGATCATCGGCACCGTCGAGGAGCCTAAGACCAGTACTGAGAGGAAGGAAGAAGAGTATTATTTCGATTGACATATGTCCAAGTACAGTTCCATTGCAGTCTTCTACGGCAGCGATTCTTCCGAGTGGGAGGTCGCGTGCCGGAGCGGGGAGTATACGGCGTCCCGCATCGACGAGCACGTATATGATGTCTACGAGATCCTGGCGAGGTTCGGCAGGTGGCAGCTTGTCGCCTACCGCAAGAAGAACGCCATGAGGGTCATTTTCCCGGAGGGCGCACGTCCCGAGGTGGACAAGAACGACTGCTCCGTCAATGTCCTTGGCGAGAAGGTCAAGTTCGACTATGTCTATATCATGCAGCACGGCCGTCCCGGCGAGAACGGACTGCTCCAGGGCTATTTCGAGATGCTCGGGATCCCGTTCAGCAGCTGCAGTGCTTTCGTCAGCGCCGTCGCTTTCGACAAGTATGCCTGCAAGAACTACCTGAGGGACGTTGACTTCGTCAAATGTGCCCCAGACGCGTATGTGCGCAAGGGTGATGACCTGGAAGCGTTCGCCGCCGAGGTCGTTTCGAAGCTCCGTTTCCCGGTGTTCGTCAAGCCGACAGAAGGAGGTTCGAGTTTCGGTATCTCCAGGGTTACGAAGCCCGAGGATCTCGTATCTGCCATCCAGTACGCCTTCTCCGAAGGTCCCAGCGTGCTGGTCGAACAGGGGATCAGCGGCAGGGAACTCACCTGCGCTGCGTATTTTGACGGCAAGGAAGTCCGTGCCCTCCCGCTCATCGAGATCGTCTCCGAGAACGACTATTTCGACTACGATGCCAAGTACAATGGCTTCAGCCAGGAGATCTGCCCCGCCCCGGTCACGGACGACGTCCGCGAGCTGGTCCAGGATACCACATGCAAGATCTATAGGCGCATGGGATGCTCCGGTGTCGTCCGCGTCGATTTCATCCTCTCGGACGAGGGACTTTATTTCTTGGAGATCAATACGATACCCGGAATGACCAGTGCATCCCTCGTACCCCGCATGATACGCACTGCCGGTATGGACATGACATCCTTCCTTTCCTCCATCATCGAGGGTTCATAGCCGATGCTGCTCTCCGATTTCATCCAGAAGGGGACACGGTCCCTTGAGTCGTTGTACCCGTCCAGGGAGGCACACAACATCGTACTGATGCTTTGCGAGTCCCTTCTCGGGGTACAAAGCTATACGCATATAGTGGAGCCGGAGACGGTGGTAGACCCGTCGCGGGAGCCTGAACTGCTCACCGCGCTGGAAAGGCTGTCCGGCGGCGAGCCCGTACAGTACGTGCTGGGCTTCGCGGACTTCTGCGGATTCCGTTTCCGGGTGACACCGGACGTGCTGATCCCGAGGCCGGAGACTGAGCAGCTGGTCCGCGAAGCGGTCAAGGAGGCGACGCGCCTGCAGCGGCAGCGAAGCCCGTACGGGCGTCACGCCGCGCCTGTGCGCGTCCTCGACCTCTGCACCGGCTCGGGCTGCATCGCCTGGGCGGTCGCCCTCCTCGCCCCTGGCACGGAGGTCGTGGCCGCCGATATCTCCGAGCCGGCCCTGGCCGTCGCCCGGTCGCAGGATTTCGCCCATGAATGCAAGGAACTGAAAGCCAAGGCGCCCCTTTTCGTCCATGCCGATGTCCTGGATACGGAACAATCCTTCGACTACGGGACATTCGACCTCATACTCAGCAATCCTCCGTACATCATGGAGTCTGAGAAGGACCGGATGCACCGGAACGTGCTGGAGCACGAGCCGCATCTTGCCCTGTTCGTGCCCGATGGCGATCCGCTGGTATTCTACCGTGCTATTGCCGACTGGTCCCGGCGTTTCCTCACAGAGGATGGCCGGGGCATGGTGGAGATTAACGAGTCCCTAGGGACGGATACTGAAGGCGTTTTCCGTTCTGCCGGGTTCGGTCATACCGTCGCGGTGAAGGATGTTTTTGACAGAAATCGCTTCGTAATCTTTTCGAAAAACAGCCTTTAACGGGCCTGTAAAGGTGTTTTTGATCTTTATCCGTTTCCATTTTGTGGAAGCGGATAATTTTTGTTCCCTTTGCAGTGATTGTTTTTTGAAACGAAGGAACTATGGAAAACCTGTCTTTATGCGGGACGGCGGTCAAGGCACTGCTGCTCCTGATGCTGTCGGCGGCATTGTCCTCATGCGAGAAATTTCCGGTCGTGGACGAGCCTGACGACCCCTCGCCGGTGTCCCTGGAGGAGCTGGCATATATCTTTTCACGACTGCCCTTGGAGCAGGAACATTTGGACGAAGTCCATTCGGCGGTGTGCTCTTCGCTGGAGAACGGCTATGACGAGGAATACATGATGTCCGACCTCTTCGAGTCCCCGGGGGCGGGGGTCGGGGCGGCGGAAGCCGCCACCAAGGCCGCCTCCGGGCGGTGGAAGCGCCCGCTCCGCAGCCTGCTCGAGGATTATCTCGAGCAGGCGTACGTCACGCGGGCCGACGCCGTCCTGCCCGCACCCGGCAGTTCGGCCGAGTATATCTCCGTCCTGACGCAGTCGGACGCGCAGATATACTGGCCATATTCGGAGGATTGGGACGGCTCGAGCATGCCGGTCATCACTTTCGACCCGGGCGACGGCATGACGGCCAACATCGGTTACGAGATGCGTCCGGACGGTTCGGTAAAGGAGGTCGTGGTCACGGAGAGGACAGCGAAGGAGCGTCCCGTATGGGTCATGAACCGCAACGACGACAGCGGATACCAGACCATCGAGATGCTCCGCCGCCAGGACCCCGACTGGGGCAAGGGCGGCACCATTGTCATCCGCAAGGATACCAAGGCTGAAGGGTTTGATACCTCGAGGACTCTGATTCTCAAAGAGTTCGAGGCTACGAGGAATTATGACAGCTGGTTCGCCGGAGCAAGTGAATTCTGGGTCAAGGCGGGCAGTGTCGAGGATTTCTATGCCACGACCGAGGCGGAGATGAGACTGTATTCGCCTTCTATTACGGATTTCTTGGTAGTGGTGAAGCGCAGCCAGATAGGGCAGAAGATACCGTTCAACGCCGTCATCGTGTCCGAGTGGACGGAGCAGCTGGAGTCGCTTGCATTCATGATCACCGAGGACGATGGAGGCACCCTGACCACGTGGAAATGCTCCGCCCAGGTGAAGATCAAATCCAAGGGCTACGGCTTCGACATCGAGATCCCGTTCAACTCCCGCGACGACATAGTCTGGCGCGGGCAACTGACGCGCAAGTACTTGGAGAAGAACAACAACGTCGAAGGACACTTCGGCGACGTGTACCTGACCTTCGGAATAATTTGACATTTTTCGGAAATACCGTCCGAATTCCCTATCTTTGCTTTGTTATGTTTGCAAAGGACGTATATGTCAGGAGGCGTCAGACGCTCATTGACAGCATGAAGGCGCAGGGAGCGGACGGTATAGCCATTTTCGTCGGCAACGTCGATTCTCCCGCCCAGTACCGGGACAATTGTTACAAATTCCGCCAGGACAGCTGCTGGCTGTATTATTTCGGCATCGATGAGCCGCGCTATGCGGCAGTCATCGACCTGGACGGCGGCGAGGAGACCATCTTCGCTGATGATGTCGACATCGACGACATCATCTGGATGGGCCCGATGCCGTCTGTGGCCTCGGTCGCGGCCGGCGTCGGCGTAGCCAACAGCGCGCCGTACGGCGCACTGGACGACGCAGTCGCCCGCGCCCGTGCCCTCGGCCGCCGCGTGCACTTCCTGCCGGCCTCGCGGTACTACAACGCCATGAAGCTTGGTTCCCTGCTCGGCATCGACCCTTACGAGACCTTCAGCAAGGGCAAGGCCGGCTGCCCCGCGGCTTCCGCGGAGATGGTCCGCGCCGTCGTGGAGATGCGCCTTGTCAAGGAAGACATCGAAGTCGAAGAGCTTGACCGCGCCTGTACTCTAGGACAGCAGATGCATACGGTTGCCCGCCAGGGTGTCGTGGTCGGGGTCAAGGAGCAGGAGATCGTCGGCGCCATGGAGGCGCTCACCCTTGCCAAAGGCTGGGGCGTGTCTTTCGCCACGATCCTCACCCAGCACGGGGAGATCTTCCATTGCCATTCCCACGAGAACCTCATCGAGCCAGGAAAGCTCCTGGTCATCGATGCTGGCCTTGAGACCAATGACCATTATGCTTCGGATTTCACCCGCACGTATCCTACGGGCGGGAAGTTTACTCCGAAGCAGCGCGATATCTATCAGATTGTGTATGAGTGCAATGAGCACGCGTTCGATATCACCCGTCCCGGCACTGCGTACCTCGATGTGCACTTGAGCGTCGCCAGGAAGATGCTGCAGGGCCTGTCGGACCTCGGCCTCGTGCGTGGCGACATCGACGGCATGGTCGAGGCCGGCATAGCCGGTCTGTTCATGCCGCACGGCCTCGGCCACAACATGGGCATGGACGTCCACGACATGGAGGACCTCGGCGAGAACATCGTCGGCTACGGGCCGGGGCAGAAGCGCTCCGCGCAGCTCGGCCTCGGCAGCCTGCGCATGGCGCGGCCCCTCGTCCCTGGCAACGTCGTCACGGACGAGCCCGGCATCTACTTCATCCCCGACCTCATCAAGCAGTGGAAGAGGGAAGGGACCGACAAGGGCTATGTCAATTACGGCAAGCTCGAGTCCTACTATGACTTCGGCGGCATCCGCCTCGAGGACGACGTCCTCATCACCACAGGCGGCGCCCGCAGGCTGGGCGCCAACCGCCTGCCCATAGCCCCCGACGATGTCGAGGCTGCCATGGCGGCGGATAAAGCCTAGCGCCATGAGCGTCCTCGCCATCCTCGCGGTCGCCGCAGGCGTAGTCGGCATAGCCGGAAGCGTCATCCCGGGGCTTCCCGGGCCGCCTCTGAGCTGGGTGGGCATGCTCCTGGCCTATTTAGCCAAGGGCACCAACGGTTCCGGAGACCCTATGACGACCAAGATGCTGGTCATCTGGCTGGCCATCACTGTCATTGTGACGGTGCTGGACTATATCATACCTGCCTATTTCACCCGCCTGACAGGAGGGTCCAAGGTCGCGGCCCGGGGGGCCATCGTCGGCCTCTTCGTCGGCTTGTTCGTCCCCCCGATCGGAATCATCGTGGGAACTCTCCTGGGAGCTTTCCTGGCCGACTTCTTCATCGAGGATAAGGGTGCATGGGCGTCTTTCAAGTCCTCTATCGGGGCTTTTATGGGATTTC
>ONNK01000084.1 GCA_900319185.1 uncultured Bacteroidales bacterium | reverse complement strand
CAAACGAAAAGCGTCTCCAGCCCTTTTGGGACCGGAGACGCCGTATAATCAGGATAATTATTCCACTTCTACCGAGTTGGCGGAGCCGGGGGTAGGAAGGCCGGTGAGCCGGAAGTCCTTGCAGAGCATGTCGGTGTCTGCGCCGTCCGGGAAGCGGACGAGGCTGCGGTAGAGGACGGGCGGGGCGGCGCCGGCGGGCCCGAAGGGCCGCCTAGCCTGCGGCAGCACGGCGATGCAGCCGCCGCCGTCCTGGACGCCCTCCAAGGTGGCGAGCTCAGGGCTGGCGATGGTGCCGTTGGCACTGGAGCTGCTCTGCTGCGAGCCGTAGACTATGGCGTCCAGGACTGCGCCCGTGGCCGGGTCGACGAGGGCGACGGAGCCGGCCGTGAGGGACGGGGCATAGCCCAGCCCGAAGCGGACGGAGGAGTCGTCCTTGCCGACGATCAGGCGCAGGATGTCGCGCACGACCTCGATGCCTGCCGGCAGGCCGACCGCCTGGTAGGCGGCGACGTCGGCCTTAAGCGGCGCATCGAGCTTGTACGGCGCGCCCAGGGGCTGGACGGCCTCGCCACTGACGTGGGCGAAGCCCGTCGCGGGCTCAAACGTCACGCCCGTGCCCGGGCAGGAAACATCGACGCTGACGGCGTGATCCTTCTTCAAAGGCTCCGTCAGCTCGATGATGCCGGGCTCGTGCGGGACCTGCGGCTGGCCGAAGCGGCGCGGCGCAGGCGGGTCGGAGGCTTTAACGAGTTCCTTTACAGTCACAACCTCCACGCGGTCGCCGGTGTTGACGGTGACCTTGGAGCCGGGCACGAGGTTACGCGTAACCTCGATAACCAGCTGAGTGT
Organism: uncultured Bacteroidales bacterium; assembly: GCA_900319185.1. Classification (GTDB taxonomy): domain Bacteria; phylum Bacteroidota; class Bacteroidia; order Bacteroidales; family UBA932; genus Cryptobacteroides. The sequence continues at coordinate 6,933 of ONNK01000084.1, read as the reverse complement.
CACCGGCCTTGGCGGCCTCCATGAGGGTGCTCTGGGTGGACGGAGTACCGACCTCCGTCACGGTCACGACCTCGTAGTTGCCGCCGAGGCCGATGCCCATCTTCTCCCCTGCCACGAAGCCCTCGACAGAGGTGACGGGGATGTTGGTCGCACCGGCCGGGATGTCCATCCAGGGGCCGGTGGAGACGGGCGTGAAGACGGTGGTGAATTCGCCGGCAGGCGTATCGCGCTGGGCGATGCTGTACTGCGAGCCGTCGATCTCGATGCGGTCGAGCGCGGCGAGGTCATACAGGAGGTTGACCTCGCTGCTGCCCTTGGCGGCCGGGGCCGTGACGGCCGAAGCGCCCTGCTCGAGCGTGACGAACTCGCCGGGCTTTACGATAGTTCCCTTCGGGAAAGTGAAGGCCTTGACGGCCGTCCAGCCGCTCCGGCGGATGACTACGTCGACGCCGGAGAGGTCGGCAGCGTCCGAACCCGAATTGTAGAGCTCGACGAACGCGGTCCTTCCGACCGCTGAGGGGATGCCGACTTCGTTGATCTTGACGGGCTCGACGCTGCGCACGCGCTCGACGAGCGAGGCTTCACCGCCCTTCCATTTGGCGGTGAAGCGGATGAAGCCCGCGGAGCGGGCAGCCGGCGCCATGACGGTGAATACCTTGGAGGTATTCGCCCCGGCGCCAAGCGACGACGTCGCGTCGCCCTTGCCGTCGAGCGTCCATCCCTCAGGCATTTCCGCACTGATAGTCAGGCCGTTAAGCTTCTTTCCGGTAGTATTGGTAAATGCGACAGTCACGTCGGAGCCGGAGCCCGGCGCGAAGGAGGTGAGGCGCGAGACGCTGAGAGGATACCTGCGGTATCCGGCGGCGGCGATGCCCTCCTGGACCTTGTTGATGGCCTCGTCGGTGGGATAGCCGAAGGTCATGACACCCTCGAAGAAGGTGCCGGCCGAGCCGTTGCCGTTGTCACCGCCGTTGCCAAGGAGCATGCCGCCCTTCTTGTGCATCGGGTAGTAGGCGTCGCTTTCCGGGGTGTGGGGGCGGACTCCGCTGTAGAATGTGATAAGCGAATCCTTCTGGGCGTCACCTCCTCGGAGGTCCCATTTGTTGCCGCCTCCGCCGTTGACGAAGACCGAGACGAAATCCCAGTCGGTGATCGACGGGACGTCATTTTTCTTGGCGTTGTAGCCGGAGAAGAGGCCTGCCTCCATGTCGGACATGATCCAGGGGCCTTCGCCGTTGCCGCTGCCCCAGGCCGTTGCGGTACCGTAATAGGTGGTCTCCATGGTACCCGTGCCGACGGCGCGGCCGTTGGTGGAGGAGTTGCCGTAGTCGAAGCAGCAGCCGCTGTCGTAATGCATGCCGTCGATGACGTAATACATGCCTTCCGGCTCGTCATCGATGGCCAGGCCGCGGGCGTTGTTGCAACGGAAGCCCATGCCCGGCATGATGTACGCGCCGTAGACCTTGTGACCGTCCAGCAGGACCGGGGCCATGTCGGCGATCGGCAGGGCGTTGAAGCCGCCGTCGTCCGGCCCGAGGAACGTGCCGGGTGACGCCTGGACGAGGTCATTGCCCATCCCGGACTGGTCAAATATGACAGTTATGCGGCCCAGGGTTCCCTCCAGGAACCGGTCCTGCGCGGCGGCGTCGGCATAGCCCGACGCGTCGGCGCCGATGTCGAGGGTCTGCCCGTCTGAGTCACGCTGCACACGGTACAGCGGGCCGTGGTATTTCGAATAGAGCAGGCGCGTGGTGCTGTGGGCGGTGACGCAGGGCGTGCCCCCGGCCTTGTAAATGTCGCAAGGCAGCGACTTGCGGCCGGGGCCGCTGCAGCACACAAGCACGATGGCGGGCAGCACAACGCACACCGCCAGCGAAATGATGAGTCCAGGTCTTTTCATTGTCTGATTATTTTGTTCGAACTATTTGCGTACGAAAACCGGGATATTCTCGAGGGAGACGGGGATGTCATAATACTTCCCTCCCTCGAAATGCTCGTTGGTCCAGAAGTCGTCCCAACCGCCGGCATTGGCGGGCAGGTACACCTTCCAGCTGGTGACGCCGGCCTCGAGCACGGGGCACACGAGGTATTTCGGGCCGAACATGTACTCGCTGTCCTGACGGAGCGCCTCGGCGTCGTCACAGAAATCGAATACAAGCGGCCTCATCATCGTATAGCCTTCCTCGGAGACCTTGCGGGCGCAGTCGATGACATACGGCTGCAGGGACTTGCGGAGGTTGATGTACTTGACGAATATCTCCTGGGTAGCCTCACTATACCTCCACGGCTCGGTGCGGCTCATATAGCCGTGCACGCGCATGAAAGGAAGGAAGCAGCCGACCTGGATCCAGCGGAGCATCCGCTCCTGGTACTCCTCGCTCTGGTACTGGTCCGACGGACGGAAGAATCCGCCTGCGTCGAAGGTCCACCAAGGGAGGCCGGTGGACATGAGTCCAAGGCCTCCGGCAATCTGCCTCTGCAGGGTGCCGAAGTCGTTGCCCACGTCACCGGACCAAGTCACGACGCCGTAGCGCTGGATGCCCGAGAAGGCGGAGCGCGTCAGGATAGACGGTTCCTCCTTGGAAATGCTCTTAAGGCCCTTGTACATCGTCTTATTCACCATAAGCGGATACACGTCGCGGTAGAACTCGCCCGGAAGGCCGTCCTTGCCGATGGACCTGCCCAGGAGGTCGTCGTTCTCAGGCTCAGTAGCGTCGAACCACCATGAGTCGATGCCGAAGCGTCCAAGGCTGTCGAGGAAATTCTTGCAATAATAGTCGGCCGCATCAGGATTGAAGAAATCAACCCAGTCCGTACCGTCGATATAGTAGCCGTTGCTCTCCAGCGCCTTGCCGACCTCGCTCTTCCTGTCGACCTTGGACCAGACCGACAGCATGAGATGGACATTGTCCTTGTGGAGGGCGTCTGTCAGGGCCTTGGGATCCGGATAATGGTCCTCATCGAAACGCAGGGCGTTCCAGCCGTATTTGCCCCACCACTGCCAGTCCTGGACGATCACGTCGAGGGGAATGCCCCTCTCCTTGAAGCCAGCGGCATTCTCGAGGATCTCGTCCGACGAGCTGTAGCGCTCGCGGCAATGGATGTATCCGAACATCCATTCGGGCATCTTGGGGACTTCGCCGGTGAGCTTGCGGTACGAGGCGATGCACTCGTCGGCACTTCCGGCGAAAACCGTGAAATCCAGCGCCGTAGCGACGGGCGAATGGAAGACCGTAGCGTCCTGGGCCTTGCCCCAATACACCTTCGGCTTGTCGCCGCGCATCCCGCTGACCTCGAGCTTGTGCTCACCCGCGGCGAGCTCGACGATGACCGAAGCGGTCGGCGGCAGCCAGGAGTTGGTGAAATCGATCACGGGCTCGCCGTCGATGGCAAGGTACTGTTTCCTGGACATGGTCTGGCCTACATCCAGGAGGATTGAATACATCCCGTCCTCCGGCAGCTGGAGGGTCTCCTCGAACTGGGTGTTGAAACGCATCTCCCGCCTGTTGCCGAGGGTACCGGTGACATTGAACATCCTTCCATCAGCCTCGGTCTGTATCTGCTTCATCTCCACGCAGTTGGGCAAGGGGTTGAACTCCGTCAGACCGTAATTGTTCCACAACAGGGCGTATCCCTTGCTTGACAGGACCATAGGGATCGCAATCTGGGTGTTGACCTGGGTCAGACGCCTCGAGAGGCTGCGGATATCGAGATATCCGTCCTGGAACTGGCCGGTGCCGTACAGATGCTCGTCCGCGGGCGAGGTGAACGCCTGCGTGACGTCATAGCAGGGCACGCCGGAGACGGACGACTCCTTGATGCTGTGCGAAGTCTCCTTGAGTATGACCTTCCCGTCAGCGCCGTAGAAGGTCAGCACGTCCTGCGCGGGGCTGTACTCCACGGAGATGCCTTTCAGGGAATAGAGCGTGCCGCCCTCGGTCTTGCTTGTCTTGAACTTCGGGGCACGGACCTTTTCAGTATAAACGAGTTCCTGGAGCTGAGGGGTCTGCAGGTCGCCTTTGACCTGCACGCGGATAGCATTGTCACTCAGCGGGATAAGGGTCAGTTCGCCCTGTCCGGTAGCGATCTTGGCGCCATGGCCGGAACATCCGGCCACGACGACGCAAAGGGCTACGATGAGATGTCTGTATTTCATAATATGGGACGTATGGTTACGGTACGGGTATAGCCGGCGGGGTATGCACGGTAGGCATCGAAGATGCCGCGGGCCGTGCAGCCGACGCCGGAGGTGACGTAGTCGAGGTTGAGGGTGATGTCCCCTCCCCTGACCAGCTGGTACTGGTACACTGCCTTGGTGAGGTTGTCAGTGGTGCAGTCGTAGGCGTTGAACGAGAAAGGAGTGTCCATCGAGAACTCCAGTCCCGCTCCGGATCCGTCGGTCAGGCGGACCCAGCGGTTGTCGGTCCTGAGGCCGTAATCCTGAGGGATCAGGTAAGGCTCGTACATCTCGTCCATGTCGGACTTCCAGATGCCGATCCTGTAGCCGGTCTTGCGGTCGGGATACGAGGCCTGGGGGCCGCGTCCGTACCATTCGACCTCGCGGAGGGACTTGTCAAGGCTCAGGGTGAGACCCAGGCGCGGCAGCCACTGCGGCATCTGTCCCTGGGGATTGGCCTTGTGCAGCAGCGTCAGGGTGCCGTCTCCGGACACTCTCCAGCTGTAGGTCTCGTCGAATCCGTCGTAGGAGCGGCCGCTGATGTAGGCGTCGAGCTGCATCATCCTGCCGGTGCCGGCGCCGAACAGCGCGAGGTCGCGCACGTCGACGACGACGTCGTCACCGGCCTCGCGCGCCTGCACTGATACCGGCATGTAGGCCATACGGTCCAGTCCTGCCGAATAATAGTGCGAAGCAAGTACCTGGGCATGTCCTATCGAACCGTAGCCGGATACCCTGGCATTGCCGGCATTGCGGCCGTTCCAGCCATCGATCTCGTTTGCAACGGGAGCGCGCCAGAGGTTGAGATGGAGCGGCTCGGTCATCATCTCCTTGCCGCCCACCTTGATCGAGACGAGGGCTCCGGACCCGATGTCGAAGCTGTACTCAAATCCGTCACCAGCGGCGGTGATACGGCCGTTGGCATTGCTCATCCGGACCTTCTTACCGGAAGCGGGTTTAGGTGCGGCCGGGGTGTTCCAGGCACTGAGTTCGAACTGGTCCCAGGACACTTCGTGACCTGCGGAAGCCCATTTCTCGTCCTTCGCCAGGACTGAGCTGAAATTGAGCCTGTATTCCTTGCCGGGAACGGACTGGGGACGTACAAGAGGGATCTTGACGACCTTGCGGCTGAGAGGAGCCACGTCGAGATCCATCACGCCGGATGCCACTACATCGTTGTCTGCGGTCAGGGTCCAGGTAGTCTTGTAGTACGATGCATTGAGGAAATGGTTGCGGTTCCAGACCTCGACGGTCCCCTGCTCCGGGCTCAGGAGCTTGAAGGACAGGGGCTGGGTGCTCTTCTTGAGCTGCCACATCTCGGGCTGGGGAGTACGGTCGGGCCAGATACATCCGTAGGTCCTGGCTCCGATGCCGTATGTCCAGAAGGTTCCTTCATTGGTCTCCTCCTCGAAATCGAGCCAGAGAGCGGCCTTGGAAGGATCCAGAGAAGAAGGCGAAACAGCCTCCGCGAACACTCCGGCGTTGTCGATGAGGGCGTCGCAGATATAGACGTTGGTATCCTGGCCCTGGGCCTCCTCGCTGCGGCCTATGCAGAGCGAGAGAGGGAGGTTGCGGATGGAGCCGGTCACCGGCTTGGATGCTGCCTCGGCACCGTCGATGAAGATGCGCATGGCGGCGCCGTCGTATGTGGCGGTGACATTGTGCCACTTGCCCTCCCAGTCGGCCGGGAGCGGCGCGGTCAGCGTCTGCTTGGTGCCCGTGTCAATGTAGAACAACAGGTTCTCGGTGCCCTGCTGCTTGAGGCCGAACTGGTTCTCACCCTTGGTGATGAGGTATCCGCCGCTGGCGTTGTAGTGCCTCGGCAGGAGGTCGAGGGTGAGGGTGAGCCCGGTGCCGGAGATCTCGACGGCGTCAGCCCTGTACACCTGGACCCACTGGTCCTGCTTGTTCAGGTCGATGGCATTGCCGTAAGGGCCCTTGACGAGCCTGGCCTTGCCCATGATATGCGCGGGAACGTCGTTGCCGGACTTGTCCTTGAGGGCGCGGACCGGCTCGTTGAGACCGACGCTGACGAAGTCCCAGAGGGCTCCGCCCATCGACTTCGGATGCGCATAGATGACATCCCAGTAGTCATCCACGCCACCGCCGCCGTTTCCGGCGACTGACAGGTACTCATCCATGAAGGAGGGGCGAAGGTCCTTGGTATCAAGGCCGTAGCCGAGCTCGAGCTCCATCGGTGAAGGATAGCGGGGACCTACGATATCCTCGGCGGGATGCTTGGCGGCGTTGCCGCCGTACATCCAGAAGCGGGTGGGATCGTAGGACTTGCCTTCCTTCACGACTTCGGTGATGTTGTTGCCCTCACCGCTCTCGTTGCCTGCGCTCCAAATGAGCACGCAGGCGTGGTTGCGGTCGCGCAGGACCATCCTGCGGACGCGCTCGCGGTACATCTCAGTGAACTCGGGCATATCGCTGACATACTCGGAGGCATGAGCCTCGTCACCGGTCTCGTCGACGATGAAGATGCCGTACTCGTCAGCAAGGTCGAGGTACTCGTTCACCGGCGGATAGTGCGAGGTACGCACTCCGTTGAAATTGAACTGCTTGAGGATCTCGAAATCCTTGCGGATCACGTCCTCGGTCATGGCGTGGCCGAGGTCGGGATGCTGCATGTGGGAGTCGACGGCGCTGACCTTGAGCGGCTTGCCGTTCAGGTAGAAGACGCCCTCGCGTATCTCGGTCTTCTTGAAGCCTATGCGCTTGGTGACCTCGTCCACGACGCGTCCGGAGGCGTC
>ONNK01000085.1 GCA_900319185.1 uncultured Bacteroidales bacterium | reverse complement strand
AGTTGTCCGGGCTCGATGTTCATCGCCAGGTCCATCCTGAAATAATCGGGGATGCGGTAGCCGTTGCGTTCAGAGAACGCCAGTCTCCATCCGTTCTTATAGTAGTACTGTCCTACAGGAAGCGTTACGGGACGTCCTGTGGCGTAGTCTATGTTGACCGACAGGGAGTAGCGGTGGGTGAACTTGTAGTTGGCAGTAAGCTTTGCCTCGTGAGGCTTGTCGTGAGGAGCGTTGTACCATGCTCCGCCGTTGATGGTCTCCACCCCGCGGTCGTACATCTCGCGCAGCTGCGAACGGGCGTAGGAGTAGGAAGCCCAGCCTGTCAGCTTACCAGTGGTACGCTTGACCATGAATTCCACTCCATAAGCCCTTCCGAAAGTCTCCACGAGTTCGTCAGCGAGATGGTCGTTCATCAAAAGCGTCGCCCCCGACTTGTAGTCAAGATAGTGTGAGGTCCTCTTGTAGTAGGCCTCGAGCGACAGGTCGGCCTGTCCTCCGCCGACGGTCCAGTAGAGTCCGGAGGCGGCCTGCCACCCATTCTGTGGCCGCACATCGGCGTTGCACAGTTGCCAGCTGTCTATAGGCGAGATGGATGATGTATTGGAGATGAGGTGGATATACTGGCTCATCGTGTTGAATCCGGCCTTGAACGAGAGGTTGTCCCTGAAGGAATACTTTCCGGACAGGCGCAGCTCCGGGTTGGCATAGAACTTCGTAGGCGCGAAGGCTGCAAGGCCGCTGACGCGCACTCCGCCTTCGATCAGCAGCGACGGCGTGACCGTCCAGCTGTCGCTGAAGAACAGCGCAGGCTCCAGTGCCTGCTGCGTGTCGAGCTTCCTGCCTTCCACGAGAGTGTTCTCATGCAGCGGCAGGAGCTCACCGGGCATCAGCATGTACCATGTAGCGCTCGCTCCGTAAGTGAAGTTGTGCGCGCTGTTAGCTGCATAGTGGAAGGTAGTCTTGGCGAACCATTCCTGGATGCCGGTATCTATCCTGTATCCGGACATTTCGTTGAAGTCATTGTCGAATGCTGCACCGTACCTGTCGTATCCGGCTACCGCCACGAGGTCGAGGCGGCTGCCGAGGCGGCTGCGCCATTTCATGGACACGTCGAGATTGGAATAACGGAAAGTCGTGTCCCTGTCGAAGGAGAAAGCGTCCCTGGACCAGTAGGCATAGGCCTGGAGGGTGTTCCTGTCATTGACCTTGTGGGTGATGCTGGCGTTAAGGTCGCTGAAATCCGCCCTTCCTCCATGGTAGTTGCTGTTCTCGGGAAGCATGTTCAACAACCAGTTGGAATAAGTGGTGCGGCCTCCGATCAGGAACGTGGTCTTTCCTTTCGCCAGCGGACCTTCAAGGTGGAAACGGCTGGTGAGAAGACCGATTCCGAGCGAACCTTCAACCTTGTTGGAGTTGCCCTCGCGTCCTCGGACGTCCAGAACCGACGATATGCGCCCGCCGAATTCCGCAGGGATCGAGCTCTTGTACAGTTCCACTTCGCTGATGACGTCGGGATTGAAAGCCGAGAAGATACCGAACAGGTGCGTGGGATTGTAGAGGGTTCCGTCGTTGAACAGTATGAGGTTCTGGTCGGTGGAGCCTCCGCGGACGTTGAATCCGCTGGATGCTTCACCCACGGACTTGACTCCGGGGAGGGTGAGGACGGCCTTGATGATGTCTCCTTCGCCGAAGGCGGAAGGGATCTTGGTGACTATAGCTGTTCTCATGCGTTCGAGACCCAGCCTCGCATCACGGTGGTAGGATACCGCATCGGCTGAGACGACGGCCCCGGTAAGCGCCGTGACCTTCTCCTTCATCACGACGTCCAGCGTGCCGTCGTCATAGACTTTGAGAGTGAGATGCATGTCGTCCAGGGAATACCCGCTCATGCTGATTTGGCCGTCACCGACAGGCAGCGCGATACGGTAGAATCCGTCCGCGTCGGTGACGGTATAGGCTCCGCTTCGGGTGTCGTAGACCGAAACCCCTGTCAGGGGCTCTCCCGAAGAGACATCCCGGATATGTCCGCTGAGGTAGACTTTTCCGCTGCGCCCTGCGCCCGGGTCTCCTATTTCATAGACCTTGTTGGCGTAGGTGACGACGGTATTCTGTTCCGCGAGGAAACGCTTGAGCCCGTCATCGTCGACACTTCTGCTCCCTTCATCGAAATAACCCGTCGGCAGCGAAGTGAAGACGGTCTTGCTATGGAGGATGAACGTGCTCCCTCCATATGTGCTTACTACATAGCCGCTTTCGCGAAGCCTGTCCAAAGCGGCTTCCAGAAAGCGTTCGCGCGGGGCGCTGACACTGAATGTGGACTGTTCCTCATCGTCCTTTATGAAGTATATGTCCTGCTGGAATTCTTTCCTCAGGAAGCGTACGAGCGAGTCGAGTCCTACGCGTCTTATCTCAAGGTCGTTCTGCGCCGCCAAAGGGAGGACCCCAATGCTCAAGGCGGCCAGCAATATCAGGATTATCCTTTTCATCGGGCGACAAGGTTGAGGACACTTATACAATATCTGTCAAAACCTGCACCCTGCAACTCATATCCCGAAGCTGAAACCGCCTTGCGGATTTCACTCCGTCGTTCAGGGAACTTCCTTGTCAGGTCACGTTTGTTGCGGATCCGGGAAAACCGGCCTTCCAGATCCTTGAAATAATAGGTCCTGCTGATGGCGTAGTAGTCGTGCACATCGGACCTGTACCCCGGATCGACATATCCAATCGGCTCTCCGTTCATGTTCTGGGCACCGGTCTTCAGTTGTTTCTTCACATGCTTGTATACCTTCTGGCCCCCGTCCCCAAGGATCTCGTACAGGCCTTCAGGTATCCCTTCGACTCCGTCAGGAACAAGCTCGAAATGCCCGCTTTCCGTAGTAATGCTACTAACTGACTCCACGGGCAGCGCTATGGCGATGGGAGAGCCGTCCTTCCTGACCAGCACCTGGCCGGTGATGGCGTCGATGTTCACCAGGACGTCATCGTATAGCCGGCCTTCGAACACGATCTCTGCGGGGACGAAAGTGGTTGAAGACCAGTAAGGATTGCCGTTAGCAGCATGCTGGTAGGGATTTGCCTGCTTCCCTCGGAAGAGGACGGAGCCGTTTCCGGCTGCATTCTCGAAAGCCTTGAGTTCCGTGGTCGTCTGTGCCGAAGCAAAAAGGCTTGACAGCGCCACGAAAAGACAGGAGACTAAAAGAATCTTGTATTTCATGTTGCCCAAATATACACAAAACCTACGTTATAACGCAGGTTTTGGTAAAATACTGCATTTAATGCAATGCTTTTTTTACTCCGCTTTATGGGCCTGGTTGAACTCATCCAGTTGCTTGAAGCAGCAGGCGTTCAGTATCTCCTGGAGCGGACGGTCGAAGTTGTTCCGGACGTAGCACTCGTGGTCGAAGACGAAGCATTCGCCGTTCGCGGCAGTGTACGGACGCCAGGTCGGGAGACCTTCGACGTTCGGGTCACCGGTGATGGCGAAATTGGCCCAGCTCCGGCTCATGTTGTCGGCCAGCTTCCAGTCGGCGTCGGTGACCTCGGGGAGCGTACGGCCGTGCCGGTCGGGAGTATTGAAGCAGAAGTTCAGCTCGTAGCCGTGGACGGATCCCTGGTCAGCCGGGGATTTCCAGGTAAACATGTACATATACATCGGGGCTTTCCTTTTGGCATAGATGGCATCCGCAGTGATCAGGGTCTTGGGACGGAACATCATGTCGATGGAGAGGAGGTCCTGGGGCGTGTAGTCCGGCCATGCCTCGGCAAAGGCCGCGACATACTCGTCCACGCGGTCCCCGAAAGTGGGCTTCAGCTGCTCCTTGGCCTCGTCAAGTGTCATGGGAGTGCCGTAGACGCGCCTCTGGAGCTCGTTGAAGGTGGTCCCGATCATCAGCGGAACGTCATCGGAGATGCTGGCGAAATCCGGCTGGAAGGGCTGCTGGAGCAGCACTTCGCCGTCCGGCGCGGGGCCGAAGCCCCACATCATCGGCGTACCCGGGGACCGGGTGCCGATGCTGGCGGCCATGGCCCTCTGGCCGGCCGCGACAAGCTCGCCGTACGGCACATCCTTCATCTTTTCCACCTCGTCAGGGCCGAAGCCCAACTGCTCCACCACCGCACGGCCGAGCTCCTCTGCCATGGCCTTGGTGTTGACGTTGAGGATCGTACCGCTCATGATGATGGCCTTGTGGAACAAGCCCTTGGCGGCGGGCATGCACATCAATGTGCCTACCTTGCCGCCGCCTCCGGACTCGCCGAAGATCGTGACATTGGACGGGTCACCGCCGAACGCCTTGATATTATCCCTGATCCACTCCAATGCTTGCACGATGTCGAGCATGCCGACCATTCCGGAGTGTTTGTATTTCTCGCCGAAAGAGGAGAGATCCAGGAATCCGAGGATGTTGAGGCGGTGGTTGAGGCTCACGACTACCACGTCCTGCTTGGCGAGAGCGTAACCGGGATTGCCGGCGGCCGAACCGGAGTCGAAGCCGCCGCCGTGTATCCACAGCATCACCGGCTTGCTGGCCTTGGTGTCCGTGGTCCAGACGTTCAGTACGCAGGAATTCTTCTCGGACATCACGTTCTCGGGCATCTCACGCCTGCCGTTGCCCTGCATCACCTGCGGGCCGAAATGGTCGCATACCATCACGGTGTCCCATTTGTCTACGGGGAGGGGAGGCATGAAACGCTCAACCTTTGCATAGGGGATGCCCATGAAAGCCATGGTGCCATCCTCCTCAATGCCCTTGACCAGACCGGACTTCGTCCGTACCACCAGCGGGTCGGACGGGGCACAAGAGCAAACAGCCGCCGTCAGGGCGGCTGTTGCGATTATCAGCTTGAGCAGTGCTTTCATTACTGTCTTGCGTTAGGGGCGAGAGGCTCGCCGAAGAACGAAGCCTCGTTGTCATTCTCGTCGAGGCAGAAGACCATGAAGCTCGGATCCTCCTTGGTGCAGGGCTTCCAGTCGCCCTGAGGGTCGCTGTACTTTGCGAAGTTGGTCCATGCTGTCAGCATCTTCTCGGAGAGATCCCAGTCGCCCTGGGTCCAGGGACGCCAGCAGTTCTTGAGGGTCTTGAACACGAACCAGAGGTCGGAGGAGTGGAACGCTCCGCGCAGGCGCTGGGTGACCTGGGGATGCTTGCCGTCGTCCGGCAGGGGACGGGCGAACTGGTAGGCGTAAGCCTTGTTGCCCTTCTCCTGGCGGTCCTGGCAGAACGCGGCGATGCCCGGAGGCATGTTGCCGGCGTCGTTCAGCGTGCAGCCGATCATGTAAGGTACATTGGCGAGGTTGCCATCCTTGGCGGCGGTGTCGAAGTCCTGCTTGCAGACGTATCCGTCGATGATGGGGGCGAACATGCCCATGCCGCCGCGGACTTCGTTGACGCGGTTGTAGATGTTGACGACGCTGAAGATCTCCTCGGTGGAGGCGGCGCGCATCTTGTCGAGATTGTCAAGCTTGGCCCAGTCCATGACCTCCTTGTAGTAGTTGGCCTGCTGCTCGAGAGTCTGGGCGGGAGCGGCCTGGCGTGTGGGCATGCCCGGGACGGCTGGTGCCGGCATGGCGAAGCCCTGGGCGCTCATAATGACGGCCTTGTGGAAGAGGCCGCGGGCGATGGGAGACTCGCTCAGCGTGCGGGTGCTGCGGCCGCCGCCGCTCTGTCCGAAGATCATGACGTTATCGGGGTCGCCTCCGAACTGGGCGATGTTCTTCTGGATCCACTTGAGGGCCTGGACCTGGTCCATGATGCCGTAGTTGCCGGAGGAACCGTGTTCATTCTCGGCGATAAGGTCGGGATGGGCCATGAATCCGAACATGCCGAGACGGTAGTTGATGGTCACGAGGACCACGTCCTTGGCAGCGAACTCCTCGCCGTCGAACTCGGGCTCGAAGCCCCAGCCCTCGCGGAGTCCGCCTCCGTGGATCCACATGGCTACGGGCAGCTTGGCGTCAGGCTTGCCCGGAGCAGTCGTATAGACGTTGAGGTACAGGCAGTCCTCGCTGTAGGCCGGCTCTTCGCCGTAGCCCCACTCGTCGGTATAGCCTCCGGGATAGTGGGTCACCTGGAAACCGGGATGGCCGAAACGGTCGCAGACTTTCACGCCTTCCCACGGAACTACCGGCTGGGGCTCCTTCCAGCGGAGCTGGCCGATCGGAGGTGCGGCGTAAGGGATGCCCTTGAAGACAGTGACACCCTTCAACTCTCCTTTAATGCCTTGTACCTGACCGCCTTCGATGGTCAGGACGGGATTGTTTTCCTTGCACCCGAACAGCGCCATGGCTGCTGCGAGGAAAATGATGATGCGTTTCATGATGGATTGGTATTTGATGTTGGTTTAGCTTCCGTGTCGTTACGTGCGGTCGGTTTGTACAAAGATAGCCATATTATTTCAAAGAAAATGTCCCGGCAGGCTCATCTTCTTTCACAAATATTCCGTATCTTTATACCCTTAAGAAACAAAACTAATAATCAATAAAAAGCAACTGATAGTTATGAACATCAAACACATCGTTTTAGGCTTCTTCGCGGCAGCCGCCGTCCTCGTCGGCTGCGAGCCGAAGGAAGAGGATTTCGGCGTGGCCAAGATCGAGGTCAGTACCGGCCAGCTCACATTCGGCCCTGCATCGGGTTCGCAGACCCTCCAGGTCACCGCTTCCCGTGACTGGACCGTCACGGACCTTCCTGAGTGGATTGCCGTCGATCCTGCAGGCGGGGCTCCCTCCAAGAGCGCCCAGACCGTCACCGTCACTGTCATAGCCAATGACGGATACAACCGCGAGGCTGACGTCACCTTCTCCATCGGCCTGATGAAGGAGTACGTCAAGGTCTTACAGACCGGCCAGAAAGGCGAGTATGACACCGGCAACGGTACCAAGGAGCGTCCGTACTCCGCTTCCGCCGCCGCTGATTACGTGAGTTCACTTCCGGCTGACACCGAGTCTTCCGATGCCATTTACATCAAGGGCATCATTTCTTCTGTCGGCACTACCTACGAGGCCAGCGGCAACTATGGCAATGCCAGTTTCTACATTTCGGATGACGGCTCCTCCACCGGTACGCAGTTCTATGTATTCCAGACCTATTATCTAGGTAACAATAAGTGGAAAGCCGGTGACGACGACGTCAAGGTTGGAGACGAAGTGATAGTCTATGGCAAGGTCATCAATTATAAGGGCAATACCCCTGAGACCGTTGGCAAGGGCGCCAGCTATGTCTATTCGCACAATGGCAAGACTGCCGGTGATAACCCCAACCCTCCCGCAGGTGATCCTAAGGGTACAGGCGTCAAGGATGACCCGTACAACCCTGCCGCCGCCATCAATGCCGTGAAGGACCTTACCTGGACCGACAACAATACTTATGATGCGACCGGTGAGGTTTATGTCAAGGGCAAGATCTCCCGTATCGCCGTTCCGCGTGCTTTACCTTGGCAACAAGAAGTTCGAGTCCGGCCAGACCGACATCAAGGTCGGTGACGAAGTCATCATCTGCGGCCAGTTGATGAACTACAAGGGCAATACTCCTGAGACGGTAGCAGGCAAGGCCTACTTGTATTCCCTCAATGGCAATACCGGTGGCGGTGACACTCCTCCTCCGGCAGGTGATCCTAAGGGCACAGGTGTCAAGGATGATCCGTACAACCCCGCCGCCGCCATCAATGCCGTGAAGGACCTTACCTGGACCGACAACAATACCTATGATGCGACCGGTGAGGTTTATGTCAAGGGTAAGATCTCCAAGATCGCCTCTGGCGGCACCTTCACCGAAGGCGGTACTTACGGCAATGCCTCCTTCTACATTTCCGAGGACGGCTCTTCCGCCGGCGAGTTCTACTGCTTCCGCGTGCTTTACCTTGGCAACAAGAAGTTCGAGTCCGGCCAGACCGACATCAAGGTCGGT
>ONNK01000138.1 GCA_900319185.1 uncultured Bacteroidales bacterium | reverse complement strand
AATTGTTAAATTTGCAGAATAGAGAACAAATGTTTTAACACCATATTTGCTTATATGATTTACACAAAGGAAGTGCAGCAGATGTGCTGCGTTGCAAAGGGCGCCAACCACGCCAACGCACCTATTCCTGAAGAGGGAAAATGGGTGCATGCAAAAGAAATCAAGGACATTTCCGGCCTTACCCACGGTATCGGCTGGTGCGCTCCGCAGCAGGGTTGCTGCAAACTCACACTGAACGTCAAGGACGGCATTATCGAGGAAGCTCTCGTCGAGACCCTCGGCTGCTCCGGCATGACCCACTCCGCCGCCATGGCATCTGAGATCCTCCCCGGCAAGACCTTGCTCGAGGCTCTCAATACCGACCTCGTATGCGACGCCATCAATACGGCTATGCGCGAGCTGTTCCTCCAGATCGTCTACGGTCGCACTCAGTCCGCTTTCTCCGAGGGCGGTCTGCCCATCGGCGGCTCGCTCGAGGACCTCGGCAAGAACCTCCGCAGCCAGGTGGGTACCATGTACGGCACCAAGCTCAAGGGCTCCCGTTACCTTGAGATGACCGAAGGCTACTGCACCCGCATGGCCCTCGACGCTGACAACGAAGTCATCGGCTACGAGTTTGTCAACCTCGGCAAGCTCATGGACGCCCTCAAGGCCGGCGCTACCGGTCCCGAGGCCATCGAGAAGGCCAAAGGCACCTACGGCCGCTTCAAGGATGCTGTGAAATATATCGACCCCCGTAAAGAGTAAGAGACTATGGCACTTTTCGAAAGCTACGAGCGTCGCATCGATCAGATCAATGCTGCTCTCAACAAATACGGTATCAAGGACATCGACGAGGCCAAGGCCATCTGCGATGCCAAAGGTATCGACCCGTACAAGATCTGCGAGGACACCCAGAAGATCTGCTTTGAGAATGCAAAGTGGGCTTACGTAGTGGGCGCCGCCATCGCTATCAAGAAGGGCGTGAAGTCCGCCGCCGAGGCCGCCGAGGCCATCGGTGAGGGCCTCCAGGCCTTCTGCATCCCGGGATCCGTCGCCGACGACCGTAAGGTCGGCCTCGGCCACGGCAACCTCGCCGCCCGCCTCCTCTCCGAGGAGACCGAGTGCTTCGCCTTCCTCGCCGGCCACGAGTCCTACGCTGCCGCCGAAGGCGCCATCAAGATCGCCGAAATGGCCAACAAGGTTCGCCAGAAGCCTCTCCGCGTCATCCTCAACGGCCTCGGCAAGGATGCGGCCAAGATCATCTCCCGCATCAACGGCTTCACCTACGTCCAGACCCAGTTCGACTACAATACCGGCAAGCTCAACATCGTCAGCGAGAAGCGTTACTCCGACGGTGTCCGTGGTGGCGTACGCTGCTATGGTGCTGACGACGTCCGTGAGGGTGTCGCTATCCTTTGGCATGAGAATGTCGATATCTCCATCACCGGCAATTCCACCAACCCTACGCGCTTCCAGCACCCGGTAGCCGGCACGTACAAGAAAGAGCGTGTCCTCGCGGGCAAGAAGTACTTCTCCGTGGCTTCCGGCGGTGGTACCGGCCGTACCCTGCATCCGGACAACATGGCTGCCGGCCCCGCCTCCTATGGCATGACCGACACCCTGGGTCGCATGCACTCCGACGCCCAGTTCGCAGGTTCTTCCTCCGTCCCGGCGCACGTGGAGATGATGGGCTTCCTCGGCATGGGCAACAACCCTATGGTCGGCGCCTCCGTGGCAGTCGCCGTTGCCGTTGCACAGGCTATGTAGATTCATTCCCGGCTTGAACGGGAATCCATAGAAAAAAGAAGCAGTCCTCAAAGGGCTGCTTCTTTCATTTTCTCCGCGACGATCGTCGCGGCGTTCTTTATGATTTCGGGGCAGGGGCGCTTCCGGTAGAACTCTTCTGTCCTCTCGGACGGTACAGGCCCTTCGGGCTTGCGCTCGCGCAGGCCCAGCAGCTCGCCGCAGACGATGCTGCCGCCGTTGCGTTCGCGGAATGCGGCGGCCATCTCCTGCACGAGGGCGTAGTTGGCCTTGCGCTCATCCAGCCCCGGCGTGACTGCCGGGCGTATGAAGCCGGCCATGACCGTGCAGGCGCTGAAGCTGCCGCACACTTCGCGCATCCGCGCGAAGCCGCCTCCGAAGCCCGATCCTATCGTCTTGAGCAGACTTTCGTCTGCGAAACCTTCGGATCCGAGCACATCAGCGAAAGCCAACAGGACGGCCTGGCAGCAATTGTATCCCTGAAGGAAAAAATCCCGCGCGCGCTCTCCGCGCTCCGCGGGATCGAATGTATCCGGAAGCTTCATCAGCCGTTAATATGTGTCGTAGTACTTGGCCTCCCTGGGATTGACCTTGTTCATGTTGTCCAGGAGGTCTTCGTTGGTCTTGTACTCGTCCATGAGCTGGAGCATGAAGTTCATCGCTTCAGTGGGGTTCATGTCGGCGAGGAGCTTGCGGAGTATCCAGATGCGGCTGGCAGTGCCCTTCTCGAGCAGCAGGTCGTCGCGGCGGGTACCTGAGAGCAATACGTTGACCGAAGGGAAGATACGGCGGTTGGAGAGGTTGCGGTCGAGCTGGAGCTCCATGTTGCCGGTGCCCTTGAACTCCTCGAAGATGACGTCGTCCATCTTGGATCCGGTCTCGGTGAGTGCCGTAGCGATGATGGTGAGTGAACCGCCTCCCTCGATGTTGCGCGCAGCGCCGAAGAAGCGCTTGGGTTTCTGCAGGGCGTTGGCGTCGACACCGCCGGAAAGGACCTTTCCGGAAGCCGGCTGGACGGTATTGTAAGCACGTGCAAGCCTGGTGATGGAGTCGAGCAGGATCACGACGTCGTGGCCGCACTCGACCAGCCTGCGGGACTTCTCGATGACCATGTTGGCGACCTTGACATGGCGCTCGGCGGGCTCGTCGAAGGTCGAAGCAACGACCTCGGCGCGCACGCTGCGCTGCATGTCGGTGACCTCCTCGGGACGCTCGTCGATAAGGAGGACGATTTCGTACACCTCGGGATGGTTCTCCGCGATGGCATTGGCTATGCTCTTGAGCAACATGGTCTTACCGGTCTTGGGCTGGGCGACGATGAGGCCGCGCTGGCCCTTGCCGATGGGAGCGAACATGTCGACGATGCGGCAGGAGATGTCACGGCCGGAACGGCCGCCGGTGAGGTTGAACTTCTCGTCCGGGAAGAGGGGAGTGAGGAAGTCGAACGGCACGCGGTCGCGGATGAACTCCGGGGTGCGGCCGTTGATGTACTTGATCCGCACGAGCGGGAAATACTTGTCACCCTCCTTGGGAGGACGGATCTCTCCGGTGACGGTGTCTCCGGACTTGAGCGCATTGGCCTTGATCTGGTTCTGGGAGACGTAGATGTCGTCGGGAGAGTTGAGATAATTGTAGTCGGACGAGCGCAGGAAGCCGTAGCCGTCAGGCATGATCTCCAGTACGCCCGTGGCCTCGACAGTGCCCTCGAACTCGATGACGGGCTTCGGAGCGGGCTTCTGCTGGGGCTGAGGCTGCTGCTGGGGACGCTTCTGCTGGCCGTTCTGGCCCTGTCCCTGCTGGGGATTGCCGCCGAAGCCGTTCTGCTGCTGGGGCTGCTTGCGCTGCTGCTCGGGCTGGTGCTCACCTTTCTTTTCCTTCTCGGCAGGAACGGGGGCCACAGCGGCCTCCTTGGCCGGAACTTCAGCCTCCGTCTCGGCTTTCTTAGGCCGGCCGCGCTTGGTCTTAGGCTTGTCGGCGGCCGGAGCCTGCTCCGCAGGAGCGGCCTCGGCAGGTGCAGATTCCGCCTCTTTGGCGTGAGCGGGCTTTGCCTTGGACTTTGACTTCTTGGCAGCGGGCTTGGGAGCCTCGGCCGCAGGCTTCTCCTCCTCAGCCGCAGGCTTGTCAGCTGCAGCCGGTTTGGTGGTTTCGGCCTTCTTGGGACGGCCGCGTTTGGTCTTGGGTTTATCGGGAGCGGGCTTCAGGGACTCCTCCTTGGCTTCGGCATCCAGGATGGCGAAAGCGAGGGGCTCCATGTCCATTTTCTTAACATTCTTTACTCCATGCTCGGCAGCGATGGTCTCAAGCTGCTCTCTGGTCATGGTACTCAGTTCAAACAGAGTGTGTGGCATTATTATGATTTTGTAGGATAAAAAGCGTCCGAAAAAGGACGGCAATTGAAGATTTCGCCACAAAGATAGCGAAAAAAACTAATTATCCCAATAGCTGCTGCTCTTCTTGAACTTCAGCAGGTCGGACAGCGTGGAGGAGTTGGCCGCAATTCGGAAACTGTAGGACTTCCACTGGCCGGTCGGCACCCAGGAGACGGCGATGTTGAAGCAGTGCAGGTCGTAATTGGCGCTGGACTGCG
>ONNK01000089.1 GCA_900319185.1 uncultured Bacteroidales bacterium | reverse complement strand
AAAAGGTTGATGCCGTGACCCGCGCCCTCGACGAGGTTGAGGTCGGTCACGATGCCCTGCTTCTGCACGGCCTCATACAGCTCTACTCCCTGGCAGTGAGGGACGACGTTGTCCTTGGTGCCGTGGAAAACGATGAGCGGAGGGTCGGCAGGATCCAGGTAAGTGATGGGGTCGATCGTGCGGAACAGGTCGTCCTGGCCGGCATAGTCCACGCCGAGCAGGGCCTCCTCGGGCGTACCGCCCCAGGGGCGCTCCCACTCGCACTCCATGTTCAGCAGGTCGATGGGACCGGACCAGTCGCAGACGCAGTCGACTGCGCTGCTGAACGACGTGTAAGGTCCCACGGAGCCTTCCAGGTCGACACTGACGGAACCGACAGTGGTCTGCTTGACATTGCCGGAAGTACCGGCAAGTGAAGCGAGATGGCCTCCGGACGAGAATCCTGAGATACCGATGAAGGAGGTGTCGAAATGGTACTCCTCCGCCTTGGCGCGCACGAAGCGCACGACTGCCTTGATGTCCTGTATCTGGGCCGGGAACTTGGCATCACCGCTTGAACGGTGGTTCGGAGTCACGACGGCATAGCCGGCGTCCAGCAGGGCCTGGCAGATACTGTCAAGATTGGCCATGCCCTTTGAGCTGTTGGAGAACCATGCACTGCCGTAGATATGCACAACGACAGGATAGGAAGCGCGCCTTTCGGAAGGCAGATAGATATCAAGCTTGTGATACACCTGACCGTCTCCGGCATAGTCCACATCCATGAACTTCTCGCCGCAACGCACCTCCGGCATCCTGAAGTTGAAGCCGGCAAGCTGCGCGGAGGACATTCCCCCGGGCTGCGCCCGCAGCCCGGCGAGAACGCAGAGCGCCAGGGCTGCGGTCGTAATTAGCTTCTTGATCATCTCGATATCATTTAGATAACCTGAAAGTCAATGGCCTTGAGATCCTTGTCGCGCGAAGACGAACCGTAAAGGATCTGATAACGGCCGGGCATGACGGAAAGCTCGTCGATGGATTCGTCATAGTACTCGAAAGCATCGGGGCCGAGGGAGATCTTCACCTTGACGGTGGCACCGGGAGCGATGGATACCTTCTTGAAGCCCTTGAGGGACTTGATGGGAGCGCCGGCGTCGTCAAGACGCTTGACATACACCTGGACGGTCTCCTGGCCTTCGACGGAGCCGGTATTGGTGACGGGGACGGTGATGTCCACGCCCTTGCCGGCCTTGACGGACGACTTGGAGAGCTTGCCCTCGCCATACCCGAAGGTGGTGTAGCTCAGGCCATAGCCGAACGCGTAAAGCGGCTCGCCGCGGAAATAGCGGTAGGTGTGACCCTCCATGTTGTAGTCAAGGAAGTCGGGAAGCTGCGAATCGGAGGTATAGAACGTGACCGGGAGCTTGCCGGAAGGGTTGAAGTCTCCGAAGAGGACGTCGGCGAGGCCGGCTGCGCCGCCCTGACCGCCGTACCATGCCTGCAGAAGGGCATCATACTGATCCTCAACGCTGGCGAATGCAATGGCGGAGCCTGAGCAGCTGACGAACACGACGGGCTTGCCGGTGGAATGCATGGCCTTCACGAGGCGCTGCTGGACGGCCGGGAGCTCGATGGAGCTGCGGTCGCCGCCCTCACCCTCGAAGCGGGCGGAAATGCCGCCGACGATGATGATGGCATCAGCGTCCTTGACCTGCTCGGCGAGGTCGTCGAACTCAGCGAACCTGCGCTCGCAGAACTCGGCGTTCAGCATGGCGAACTGGCCGGTACCCTGGGAATACTCGATCTTGATGTCGTAAGGCTTGCCCGCCTCCACGTTGAAGGTCTTGGTGGGGGCTGCTCCGCGGAATCCGAATCCACGGCCGGCTGCGGGGGCGCCGGGGACGGACTTGTCCACAACCTTGCCGTTAACGGTCAGCACGTAGTTGCCGTCGGACGAGACGGAATAGTTGAGCGGACCGGTGAAATCCGGGACGAAACGTCCGGTGACACGGGCGGAGATGTCATCGGTATTGACGCCGTCGGCAAAGCCATAACCTCCGAAGGTGCTGAAGTTGAGGGTGGAGGTGTAATACCCTTCCGCAGCAGGCTTTCCGGAGAGCTTGCGGTTGTTGAAGAACTCTACATAGAGTCCCTTGCCGTCATTGAAGTCGCCGATATGATACACGGTGGAGTAGTCATCCATGATCTCGCAGGCCTTGGAATAGAACACCTCGGCTCCGGGAACGGCAGCCTTGATGCCTTCGAGGATCGAACGGGTATGCTCGGCGGTAGGGGTACCGCCGTAGTTGCCGTTAAGCATGGAAGCGTCATCGGCGTTGGGACCGACCACGGCTATCTTCTTGATATCCTTGGAGAGAGGGAGGACACCGTCGTTCTTGAGCATGACGATGGACTCGCTGGCGGCCCTGCGGGCCAGCCTGTCATTGGCCTCGCTGCTGATGACATCCTCGCCGAGGTTGGCCCAAGGCAGGTTCTCGGCAGGGTCGAACATACCGAGTTCGAAGCGTCCCATGAGGGTACGGCGGAGATGCACGTCGAGGTCGGCCTCGCTGATCATGCCGTCATTGAGGGCGTCAAGCAGGGAGACCATGCTGACGCCGCACTCGAGGTCGGTACCGGAAAGGATGGCGTCCACGGATGCATGTTCGGCATCGGGATGGGTGCCGTGCTGGTTCTTGTTATAGAAATTGTTGATGGCGTCGCAGTCGGTGACTACGAGGGATTCGTAGCCCCACTTGTCACGGAGGATGTTGGTGAGAAGCCTGTCACTGGCGCAGCAAGGCTCACCCTCGTAGCGATGGTATGCACACATGACCTCGCGCACGTCCGCCTCCTTGACAAGGGCCTTGAAAGCGGGAAGATAGGTCTCCCAGAGGTCGCGCATGGACACGGAGACGTCGAAACGATGGCGCATCGGCTCCGGACCGCTGTGCACGGCATAGTGCTTGGCGCAGGCGTGGGTCTTGTAATACTTCTTGTCATTGCCCTGCATGCCCTTGACGTTCTGGACACCGAGCACTGCCATCAGATACGGGTCCTCTCCATAGGTCTCCTGGCCGCGTCCCCAGCGGGGGTCACGGAAGATATTGATGTTGGGGCACCAGAAGGAGAGCTCGGGGTTACCGGGATAGTAGCGGGCCCTGAATCCTACGTCGAAGATGTCATGGTCCGAACGGTTCCAGTTTGCGCGGGCTTCGTCGGACACGGTCGAGAAGATCTCGTAGATCATCTCGGGATCGAAGGCGGAAGCCATGCCGATAGGCTGCGGATACACGGTATAGCCATCCTGGCGTACACCGTGGCAAGCCTCGCTCCACCAGTTG
Source organism: uncultured Bacteroidales bacterium (assembly GCA_900319185.1). Taxonomy (GTDB): domain Bacteria; phylum Bacteroidota; class Bacteroidia; order Bacteroidales; family UBA932; genus Cryptobacteroides. The sequence goes on along the minus strand of ONNK01000089.1, from coordinate 3,702 downwards.
TAGGACGGGATGCCGAGACGGTCGACGGAGACGGACTTGTTCATCATGAGACCGACCTTCTCCTCGGGAGTGAGGAGGGAGATCAGATTCTCAACCCTTGCCTCGTTCGAGAGCTTGGGGTTCTGGAACGGATATTCATAATCGTTCTTTCCGCCGCAGGACACTGCCAGTAAAGCGACGGCAGCCAAAATGGCTGAAAGCAAAAATCTTCTCATATTGGTTCGGGAATTAGTATTGTCATTTACTTGAAGTTGACCCAGTCAACCTCGATGTGGTTTCCGTTAGTCATGAGCAGGTAGAGGTTGTGCACACCCTTGACCGACTCGGTGACGGGAATCGAGCGCTCTGCCCAGACGGGGCTTCCGGGGACCTGGATGGTAGCCAGGACCGGACCGTCAAGCGCGTCGGCGCGGAGCTCGACGGTACCGCCGGCGAGGGAGTGTACCCTGATGGTGGCGGTGTTGAGGGGAGTCTGACCGAAATCTACCCTGTCATAGCTGATCCAGCGGGGCTCACGCTCCTGGGTAGTGTTCCAGAGGATGGCCTTCCATCCGTCGAAAGTGAAGTCAGAGTTGAGGAAGTCAACGGCCACGTATTTCTCAGACTTGTCGGAATAGCGGTCGATCTGGATAAGGGAATTGGCCTTTGTTACGCCTACACCGCGAAGTGTGGGGACGACCGGGACGATGGTGCCGTCAGCGTTGAACTCGACGTAATCGACACAGACCGAGCGGTTCTTGTCGAAATACGGGGAGTAGTCGTTGTGATGATAGAAGAGATACCACTGGCCGTCAAGCTCGATGAAGGAATGATGGTTGGTCCAGCAGATGGTCTCGGACTGCTCCATGAACTTGCCCATGAAAGTGTAAGGACCCATGGGGTTGTCGCTCATGCAATATGCAAGGGTCTCGCGGGCATCCTCGACCCAAGGGAAGGTATAATAATACTTGCCGTTGCGCTTGAAGAGGAAAGGTCCTTCGGTCTGTCCCCTGGGGATGCCGGTGATGGTGACGGGCTCGGAATCCAGCTCAAGCATGTTGTCCTTGAGCCTTGCGACCTGAAGGCCGCGTCCGGACCATGCCAGATAAGGGGTGCCGTCGTCATCGATGAAGATACAGGGGTCGATGCCTCCGATGCCCTGGATGGGCGTCTCCTCAGGGATGAAGGGGCCATAAGGGGTATCGGAAATGGCCACTCCGATGCCGTTGCCTGCGAAACGCTGTCCCGGCTGGGGCTTCTGGGGGGCCGGGAAGTAGAAGTAATACTTGCCGTTCTTGTAGTTGCAGTCAGGTGCCCACATGCTGTAACCGGCGGCGTTGACCCACGGAACATGGTCCTGGTCCACGATCACGCCGTGATCCACCCAGTCCACGAGGTTGTCGGAAGAATACACGTGATAGTCGGCCATGCAGAACCAGTCCTTGCGGGCATAGTCCGCCGGGGCGGGAATGTCATGCGAAGGATAGACATAGACACGGCCCTCGAAAACATGGGCCGAGGGGTCGGCCGAGAAGGCGTCCTTGATGATGGGATTCTGCGCGGAAAGCGCAGGAGCGAAGGCGGCGAACGCCAGCACGATCAGGGATAGTTTCTTGAATTGCATATTGGTTATTGATATTAGGATTGCATTTTCCGCAAGTTACGAAATTCCCGTCTGAAATGCTATCCATTTCCGTTCATTCGCTTTAATATTCGGTTCATGGCACTGACAATTACGTATCATTTTATCAAACATACGACACTCAAGGCCCAAAACGAAAGGTTTTTTGAAATATATTCATTAGCTTTGTATAAGCTAATAACCAAAACCATAATACATGATTATGAAACGCATCCTGAACTTTCTGCTGATCCCAGCAGCAGTCCTTTGCATGGGTCTCATGACGGCATCAAAACCGTCCGCGGACCGCAAGACGGACACCAAGACACCTATCTATCTCAACACCAGCTATTCCTTCGAGGAGCGCGCAGTAGACCTCGTGTCACGCCTCACCCTTGAGGAGAAACAGAGCCTTATCGGCAACAGCATGGCCGCCATCCCGCGTCTGGGAGTGAAGGCCTACAATGTCTGGAGCGAGGCCCTTCACGGAGTCCTTTCGGGTGCCAATCCTTCTGTCGGCATCCAGGGACCGACCTCATTCCCCAACAGTGTCGCTACCGGTTCCTCCTGGGATCCCGACCTGCTCGAACGCGAGGCGTCGATGATCGCCGACGAGGCGCGTGCCATCTTCCAGACCGGCACCAAGGGCCTGACCTTCTGGTCACCTGTCGTGGAGCCCGTCCGCGACCCGCGCTGGGGCCGTACCGGCGAATCCTACGGCGAGGATCCCTTCCTCTCTGCCGTGATGTCCGGAGGCTTCGTCAGGGGCATGATGGGCCCGGACGCCAAGTATATGAAGGCTGTTCCGTGCGCCAAGCACTATTTCGCCAACAACAGTGAGTTCAACCGCCACGTCGGCAGCGCCGACATTGACTCGCGCGACATGCGCGAGTTCTACCTCTATCCGTACAAGGAACTCATAGAGAATGACAACCTTCCGTCCATCATGACCGCGTATAGCGCCGTGAACCACGAGCCGGTGTCGGCCAGTGAATACCTCGTTGACGTGATAGCCCGCAGGACCTACGGAATGAAGGGTTATGTCACCGGTGACTGCGCTGCCATCGAAGACATCTACACCGGCCACTACTATGTTGAGACCGCAGAGGAGGCGACTGCAGAAGGCCTCAAGGCCGGAGTCGACTCCGACTGCGGAAGCGTCTACCAGCGCTACGCCATCAGTGCCTATGAGAAGGGTCTCATCACCATGGCTGACATCGACAGGGCCCTCGTGAACATGTTCACCGTCCGTATGCGCACTGGAGAGTTCGATCCGGAGCCGATGGTTCCGTTCACCCTCATGCCGCCCAGTACGGTCAATTCCGAGCGCAGCCGCGCACTTGCCATGGAGGTTGCCACCAAGACCCCCGTCCTCCTGAAGAACGAAGTGGTTCCTGGAACCGGTTCCAAGGCGCTCCCCATCGACCTTTCCAAGGTCAAGTCCATCGCCCTCGTCGGTCCCCAGGCCGAGAGGTGTGAGCTCGGTCCCTATTCCGGACGTCCAGAAGAGTCCAGCCGCGTATCCCCTTACCAGGGCATCCAGCAGTACATCGCCGACAAGGGGCTTGACATCAAGGTGACCGCCGCCTCCGGTGCCAGCACCAAGAGCAAGAGCAACCTCCTGTACATCGGTTACTTCGAGACCATCAAGGCCGACGGCACTACACGCAGGTATGACGCTACCAAGTACAATTCCTCCTCCGACGGCATCACCGTCGGTTCCGGAATGGGCGACGAAGACCAGGTACGTACCATTGACGACGGTTCATGGACAGCGTATGAGAACGTCGACCTCGTGGACGTTGAGCAGCTCACCGTGGGTGCCAACATCCCTACCGAAGGCGGTATCATCGAAGCCCATGTCGACTCCCCTGACGGCAACCTCATCTGCACCATCGAGGCCACCAGGGCCTCCGGCAAGCGTGTAGGCGGCGTCTACGGCACCAGCACCCCTATGACTGAGAAGGTCCTCAAGCTCGGCATCAACGAGCTCAAGACTCTCTATCTCGTCTACAAGGCTCCCGAGGACGATGAGATCGATCCCTCCATCGTCGAGACCGCAGCTGCCGCCGATGTGGCCATCGTATTCGTCGGTACCGACG
>ONNK01000201.1 GCA_900319185.1 uncultured Bacteroidales bacterium | reverse complement strand
ACGGCATGTTCATCATGGGCGACCCCGACGACGAGAAGGAAGTGCTGGCCATGCGTCCCATGACCTGCCCCTTCCAGTACTTTGTGTATAAGAACAGCCAGAAGTCCTACCGCGACCTTCCCTGCCGCTATGGCGAGACCTCGACCCTCTTCCGCAAAGAGGACAGCGGCGAGATGCACGGCCTTACCCGCGTTCGCCAGTTCACCATCTCCGAAGGCCACCTTATCGTGCGTCCCGACCAGATGGTCGAGGAGTTCAAGGGTTGTATCGACCTGGCACGCTATTGCCTGACCACTCTCGGCCTTCAGGACGATGTGACCTACCACCTCTCCAAGTGGGACCCCGAGGACAAGGAGAAGTATATTGGTGATGCCGAGACATGGGAAACGACCCAGCAGCATATCCGCGATGTGCTCAACGACCTCAACATCCCCTTCGTCGAGGATGTCGGAGAGGCTGCTTTCTATGGCCCCAAGGTCGACATCAATGCCAAGAACGTCTACGGCAAGGAGGACACCATGATCACTATCCAGTGGGATGCGCTCATCGCCGAGCGTTTCGACATGTACTACATCGACAAGGATGGCAGCCGTCAGCGCCCGTATATCATCCACCGTACCAGCATGGGCTGCTACGAGCGCACCCTGGCATGGCTCATAGAGAAGTATGAGGGTGCCTTCCCCACATGGCTGGCCCCTGAGCAGGTGCGTGTGCTGCCCATCTCCGAGAAGTTCCTCGACTATGCCGAGCAAGTCACTGCCGAGTTGCAGCGCAACGGCATTGAGGCCACCCTCGACCGCCGCAGCGAGAAGATTGGCTACAAGATCCGCGAAACCCGTATGCAGAAGATTCCCTATGCTCTGCTTATCGGACAGAAAGAACAGGACGAGAACCTCGTGGCCGTCTGGAACCGCAAGGACGGCGACTTGGGCCAGTCCAAGCTCGACACCTTCATCGATGCCCTCTGCAAGGAAATCCGCACCAAGAGCGTCGAACTCACCATCCGCAAAGCAGAATAAGCAGCGCTTTCCAATACAAAATAGTAGCGGGGTTTACCAATCGGTAGACCCCGCTTCTTTTTTGCCCAAAAGAGAATTACTCTATCTTACGGCCAAAGATGGTGTATCCGGCGCCAACCATAAAGGTGTTGCCGTGACCTACAGAGTAGCTGACCGTGATATACCAGGGGTTGGTCAGTTTGTATGCGGCACGCATCAGGAAGCCGTTGCTGACGAAATGGTCGGCACCGCGGTAGCCGATTCCCAGCATGATGGCACTGTTGTTGGGGAAAGAGAACATGACGGTGGGAGTGAAGGCAAAGCCCACTTCGCCGGAAGTGTTGAGCTCTACGTAGCCGCCTACAGAGATGAGGTCGGTGACGGGGAAGGTCATGTCGAGTCCAATGCCCAGCATGACGCAATTGTTTCGGTCTTTATTGGGGTAAGTCAGTTTGCCTAAACTGGCGTTGGCACCCATGAAGAACTTGCGGGCGACGTCGCCGCATTCTATAGTCCAGCGTACACGACCGTCATAGCCACGGGGTATGTAGCAGTAGATGCTTTGCCATTTATTGATGAGGTTGGTGCCAATTTCCTCGAAGGCGGCTTGTAGTTTGTCGAAGTTTTGGAGCGAGTAGAATTTGTCGCCGGAGGCATTGTGGGAGAGGCTGCTGAGAACCCGTTCGAATTCGGTGTTGTTGCGGTCGACATCGTTGCCACGGATGGCGAGGCCTTTCAGATACATGGCCTCCGGCATGAGCGACGACTCCTTGCCGCGGGCCTTTTCCATCTCCTCCAAAAACGGATCGACCATTTTGATCGTGCGGATGGCCTCCAAAAACGTCTTGATGCCGCCTTTGGCTTCCGGCTTGGCCGTATTCAGTTCGTTGAATCCGATGATGTTGTAAATACGGGCCGTCTGCAGTGAAGCGGACGCGGAGACGCCGTCACGTCCGAACTGCAACGGCTTCAGCTGCGCGATGCAGGACTTGAGAACGGCCACATCCACGGGCTTCTTCTCCTTGAGATTGGCCTCCTGGATGTCGATGAGAGCCTGTAATTTAAGGTATGCGACCTGTCGTTCCGCCGTATGCTCGCCGTCCGCCGAACTCTCCTTCGGAAGCTTGTCCAGAATGGCGGCGGCCTCCTTTCCTTTTCCCAGTTCGGTGAGAACACGGTTGAAAATGCGGATGGCGCGTTTGAAATCCTCCCGGTCCGCCCGCCTCTTCGGGGCCGTCGGAATCATC
>ONNK01000143.1 GCA_900319185.1 uncultured Bacteroidales bacterium | reverse complement strand
CAAGGTGATAGTGCTCGAAAGCACCGATACCGTCGGCCGTTTTGAATTCCGCCCTCTCGAGCCCGGTTACGGCCAGACCATCGGCAATGCCCTCAGGCGCATCCTCCTTGCTTCACTCGAGGGTTTTGCGATTTCCCAAATCAAGATTGTCGGAGTTGACCAGGAGTTCCAGACTATTCCCGGCGTCATCGAGGGTATGCAGGACATCATCCTCAACCTCAAGCAGGTAAGATTCCGTCAGATGGTCGAGTCCGTCGATTCCGAGACCGTCAACATTACCATCAGCGGCAAGCACGAGTTTACCGCTGAAGATATCTCCAAAGGATTGTCTTCTTTCAAGGTGTTGAACTTGGACCAGCACATTTGTTCTCTCGAACCGTCCGTCAAGCTCGAAATCAGCATCACCATCACCAAAGGCCGCGGCTTCGTGCCCGCCGACGAGAGCCGTGATGAGGATACGCCCATCGGCACCATTCCCGTGGATGCCATCTACACTCCTATCCGCAAGGTCAACTGGAGCGTCGACAACTGGCGTGTCGAGCAGAAGACCGACTACGAGAAGCTTACCCTTGAGGTAGTTACCGATGGCTCCATCAGCCCGGAGAGCGCTCTCGAGGAAGCTGCCAACATATTGATTTACCATTTCAGGCTTTTCACCGACGACAAGAAAGTCACTCTCGAGAATGCTGTGGAATCCACCGCCGGAGAGCTTGACGAGGAGTCGCTCCGCACAAGGCATCTGCTGATGTCCAAGCTGGCGGACGTAGGCCTGTCGGTGCGTGCTTTCAACTGCCTCAAGGCGGCTGAGATCGAGACCTTCGCTGATCTCGTATCCTACACCCGTCCCGAGCTGATGAAGTTCCGCAACTTCGGCCGCAAGAGCCTTCACGAGATTGAGCTTCTCGTCGAGAAGATGAAACTCGAGTTCGGAATGGACGTCACCAAGTATAATATCGAACCCAAGAAAAAAATTGATCAACAACAGTAGAGATGAGACACAATAAAGCTATCAATCATCTTGGACGTCAGAGCGGTCACCGCAAGGCCATGCTCGCCAATATGGCTTCTTCCTTGATTCTCAATAAGCGCATCAATACCACCGTGGCAAAGGCCAAGGCCCTCAAGAGCTATGTGGAGCCGCTCATTACTAAATCAAAAGAAGATACCACCCACTCCCGCCGTGTCGTATTCAGCTATCTGAAGGACAAGAATGCGGTCAAGGAGCTCTTCCTTACCGTAGCCCCCAAGGTGGCCGACCGTCCGGGCGGATACACCCGCGTGCTTCACACCGGTTTCCGTCAGGGAGATGCCGCTGAAATGGCTCTTATAGAGTTGGTTGACTTCAACGAGGCAGCCCTCGCAACCGCAAAGGCGGAGAAGAAGGCGACCCGTCGCAGCCGCGCCAAGAAGGCCGAGGCCCCCGCACAGGAGGCCGCCCCTGAGGCCCAGGAGCAGAAGGCGGAATAAGACGCACCAGATTTTGAAGCCCCGACCGGAACACAGGCCGGGGCTTTGTTTTTCTGACTTTATTTGCTTACATTAGCAGACTAAATAACACTAACCGAATATGAATCCACTATTCTATGCAGTTCCTTGCGCCTCCGTGGTCGCACTGCTCTTCGCCTTCATTTTCTATCGTCAGATGAAGAAGCAGGACGAGGGAACTCCGACAATGAAGCAGATTGCCCAGTACGTTCGCGAGGGGGCTATGGCCTATCTCAAGCAGCAGTACAAGGTAGTTGTGATTGTATTTGCAGTTATGGCTGTGTTCTTTGCCATACTTGCTTATGTGTTCCACGTGCAGAATCCCTGGGTGCCGTTTGCATTCCTGACCGGCGGTTTCTTCAGCGGCCTTGCCGGCTTTATCGGCATGAAGACCGCGACATTCGCCTCCGGCCGTACGGCCAACTCAGCCCGCCGCAGCCTCAATGCCGGCCTTAAGGTGGCATTCCGAAGCGGCGCCGTGATGGGTCTTACCGTAGTAGGCCTCGGATTGCTCGACATCGCCCTTTGGTATATCCTGCTGAATGCCTTCGTGGTCGAGGCCACCGAGGCACAGAAGCTCGTGGTCATCACCACCACCATGCTTACCTTCGGTATGGGTGCATCTACCCAGGCGCTGTTCGCCCGTGTGGGCGGCGGTATCTACACCAAGGCCGCTGACGTGGGCGCCGACATTGTGGGCAAGGTCGAGAGTGATCTCCCCGAAGACGATCCCCGCAACCCCGCCACCATCGCCGACAACGTGGGCGACAACGTGGGTGACGTGGCCGGTATGGGCGCAGACCTCTACGAGAGCTACTGCGGCTCCATCCTGTCCACCATGGCCCTTGGCGCGTCGGCGTTCTATGCTCTCGGTCCCGAGATGCAGACCCGCGCCATCCTGGCACCTATGCTGATTGCCGCCGTGGGCGTGCTGCTGTCGGTTTGCAGCATCTTTACCGTTCGCACCAAAGAGGGCGCCGGCATGGCTCAGCTTCTTAAGAGCATGAGCTTCGGCACCAACCTGGCCGCCATACTCAGCGGCGTAGCCACTTTCGGCATCCTGGCCCTCGTATTCGGCACCTCCACCAACGACTGGTGGCACTTCAGCTGCTCGGTTATTGCCGGTCTGCTGGCAGGCGTGGTCATCGGCAAGGCTACAGAATACTACACTTCTCACTCATACAAGCCTACCCAGAAGCTCGCGGAGGCATCCAAGACCGGTCCCGCAACCGTTATCATCAACGGTGTTGGTCTGGGTATGATATCTACCGCCGTGCCTGTCATAGCCATCGTCTGCGCCATCGTACTGGCATATCTCTTTGCCATCGGCTTTGACGTGCAGCACATGATGACCGCCGCATCCCTGTCCAAGGGCCTGTACGGCGTGGCCATCGCGGCAGTGGGTATGCTGTCCACCCTGGGCATCACCCTCGCCACCGACGCTTACGGCCCCATAGCCGACAACGCGGGCGGCAATGCCCAGATGAGCGAACTGGAGCCCGAAGTGAGGGAAAGGACCGACGTTCTCGATGCCCTCGGCAATACCACAGCCGCTACCGGCAAGGGCTTTGCCATAGGCTCCGCGGCTCTTACCGCACTGGCTCTGCTGGCATCGTACATTGAGGAGATAAAGATAGCCCTGGAGAGGGCCGGTACCATGGTTTCCGGTGTTGCCGGACAGGTCAAGGCCGCCGAGGCTTCCATTCTTGACATCCTGAACAACTACAATGTGTCGCTGATGAATCCTACCGTGCTTGCGGGCGTATTCATCGGTTCAATGATGGCATTCCTGTTCTGCGGTCTTACCATGAACGCAGTGGGCCGCGCAGCCTCCAAGATGGTGGTTGAGGTCCGCCGTCAGTTCCGCGAGATCAAGGGCATCCTCACCGGAGAGGGAACTCCCGACTACAAGCGTTGCGTTGAGATTTCCACCAAGGCCGCTCAGCACGAAATGCTGGGTCCCTCGCTGCTGGCAATCATAGTGCCTGTGGTAGTGGGTGTGGTCCTCGGCGTAGCCGGTGTGCTCGGCCTGCTTATCGGCGGCCTGGGTGCAGGCTTCGTGCTGGCCGTGTTTATGTCCAATTCCGGCGGTGCCTGGGACAATGCCAAGAAGTTTGTGGAGGAAGGCCACTTCGGAGGCAAGAACTCCGAGTGCCATCACGCTACCGTGGTGGGTGACACCGTGGGCGATCCTTTCAAGGACACGTCAGGTCCATCGCTCAACATCCTCATCAAGCTTATGAGCATGGTGAGCATCGTCATGGCCGGCCTTACCGCCAGCTTCCACCTGCTGTAGGGAATTACCTTCTGATCAACACACGGGCGGGGTCTCTTTTAAGCCGGAGACCTTGCCCGTTTTGGTATTTATCCTTAACTTTGCAGCGGTGAAAGGACATGACTATGACATGGAAACTTTGTTCCGGCAGCATTTCAGGCCGTTGTGTCTCTATGCCCTGCACTATCTGGAAGATGCAGATGACGCCGAGGACGTTGTTCAGGAGTGTTTCCTTTCGCTGTGGCAAAGCAAGCCGGACAATCCGAAACCATGGCTATACACTGCGGTGCGCAACCGGTGCATAGACCGCCTGCGCTCGCACCGTTCCTTTGATTCCTTCCCTGAAGACCTGGCCGAAGAACTCTCTTTCGATGAAATAGTTTCCCGCAGCGAGCGCGAAGCGCGCCTGTGGTCTGCGGTGGAGGCCCTTCCCGAACAGCGCCGCCGCTGTCTTGCCGATGCC
>ONNK01000006.1 GCA_900319185.1 uncultured Bacteroidales bacterium | reverse complement strand
GTGATGATACCGTTGTACTGGTTCATGGAAGAGTTGGAAGGCATGTTGGTAAGGAAGACGAGCGGAACGTGTCCTGCGAAGAGGCCGGTACCGCCGCGAACCTTGAGGCTCTTGTCACCGAAGACATCCCAGGTGAAGCCGACACGCGGGGAAATGAGCGGTGTGGCCACAGGCCACTTGCCGGTATCAATGTGACGGATATTGCCCTGGGCATCGGGATACTCAAGGTCGTAGACGGCCTTGTTGGTGATGATGTTGCTGTTGTCGAAGATGTACGAGTCGAGACGGACGCCGGCGGTGAGCTTGAAGCGGTCGGTCACATCCCAGTCATCCTGGACATAGGCACTGACCTTGTGGTAGACGACGCGGCTGGCCGGATCGTCGCGCATGAGGTTCTCGTAACCATAGGTGAAGTTGACGGTCTCAGGGGTGGCACCGTTCAGGAAGTCATCGAGGGAGTTGTAACGGTAGTAACCGGTACCGTTCCTGAGGTATGCGTTGTCAGCCATCTGATACTCGTAAGCGAGACCGGACATGAACTTGTGGTTGCCGGAGTAGATGGTGAAGTCATCCTTGACGTTGATGACGTTGTTGTGGTAACCGTTCTGCCATGTAAAGAGCTCATAACCGAGCGACATGTACGGAGTGACCGTGCCGGTGCCGTCGAGGATGTCGATGAACGGGAAGTAGGCCGAAGGGGTGCCGCGCGAGGTATCAAGCTTGGAATAGGTTGCCAGGAACTGGTTCACCATGTTGTCGGAGAGCCTGCTGTTGAGATCGAGCGAGAAGCCCTGGGCGAGGTTGTCCATGGTGTAGAACGAGTTGGCGAAAGCCATCGAATACTTTGAGAGACGGGCCTCTGTCTGACGGAGTCCGCAGTCGGAGGAAGAGTTGTTGGTGTAGTTGCATTCCTTGGAGATGGTGTAGTTGTAGCGGAATGCAAGGTGATGGTTGTCGTTGATGTTCCAGTCAAAGCGGACAAGGGCCTTCATGTTCGACTCGTTGCCGTTGAAATCGTTATACGAACCGGTATCGTAGCCGTATTTGTTCATGACATAGTCCTTGACCTTCTGCATGTCTGCAACGGTAGTGCGGGAGATGTAGAGGGCGGGGTTGGCCACGCCGTCGGTCGAGGGCTTCCAGCGGGAGGTCTCCTCCGGATGGGGGATGTACTCGAAGTTGACGAAGTAGAAGAGCTTGTTCTTGATGATGGGGCCGCCGAGGGTCATACCGTAGGTGGTGGTACGCTCGGGATCGCGGTCGCCCAGCTCGAGACCGGCTACGTTGTTGCCGCGCATGAACTCATTCCTGTGATACACATAGGCAGAGCCCTTGACGGTGTTGGTACCGGACTTGGTGATGGCGTTGACGCCACCGCCGATGAAGTTGGTCTGGCGGACGTCATAAGGCGAGATGACGACCTGCATCTCCTCGATGGCATCCAGGGAGACGGGGTTACCGCCGCCCGGGAGGTTTCCGGAGAGACCGAAGTTGTTGTTGAAGTTACCGCCGTCGATGGTGAAGTTGGAAGTACGGTCATCGGAGCCCATGAAGGTCATGCCGTTTCCTCCGTAAGGCGAAAGCCTGGTCACATCGGTGAGGCTGCGGCTGATGGTAGGAAGGGAGACGATCTGGCTATTGTTGATATTGGTAGCCGCACCGGTCTTCTCAGTGGTGAACTTGGAAGATGCGGTGGAGATGATGATCGCCTCGGAAAGCATCTCGGAGTCGTCCGGCATCTCGGCGTTGAGCGCATAGGCTTCACCAAGGAGGAGCGTGATGTCGGTATAGGTAACCGGCTGATATCCGAGACAGCTTACTTCTACGGAGTAAGGGCCGCCCGAGCGCATACCGTTGATGGCGAAACGCCCTTCGGCATTCGCCACGGCATAGTACTGCGTACCGGAAGGGTTGTGAACGGCGATCACGGCAGCGCCGACGACAGGCTCGCCGTTACGGTCCGTAACCTTTCCGTTAAGCGATGAGGTGGTAACCTGGGCAAATGCCTGGATTCCCACCAGCATGACCGCGATAACGGTCAGAATTCTTTTGAATGTCTGGTACATAATTGATTATGAAAAAATAGTAAAAATCACTTCTATTATAAAGGACAAATTTACGCGTTTTTTCCGAAGATTCCGCGGATTCGCGGACAATTATTGAGCCCTCCGCAAGTATAAATCGATACACCATCATCAAAACCGTTTTTCTTTTGGTTATCCATATTTTTGGAGTATCTTTGCAGCCGAAATGTGGAGAGATTTGATTGCTTGCAACCACACTAAAAAATGCTAAAATTCCATATAGCTTCGTTTAGTGACTCTCCGCGTATGTTTTACGTTGGAGTTTTTTGTTTATGAAGAATTACCTTTTCACTTCCGAATCCGTTTCGGAGGGCCATCCTGACAAGGTGGCCGACCAGATCTCGGACGCTATCCTGGACGAATTCCTCCGCCAGGACGAGCATGCCAAGGTCGCATGTGAGACCTTCTGCAGCCGCGGCCTGGTGGTCGTGGGCGGCGAGGTCCGCTCAGAGGACGCTTACGTCGACATCCAGAAGACAGCCCGTGCGGTCATCGACCGCATCGGCTACAACCGTGCCGAGCTGATGTTCAGCAGCCAGGGCTGCGGCCTGCTCTCGTCCATCCACGAGCAGAGCGCCGACATCCGGCGCGGCGTCGTCCGCGAGACTCCGGAGGAGCAGGGCGCGGGCGACCAGGGCATGATGTTCGGCTATGCCTGCCGCGACACCGAGGAGTACATGCCGCTGGCGCTGGCGCTTTCGCACAAGCTTCTCATGGTCCTGGCCGACATCCGCCACAACCGTCCCGGCATCATGGACTATCTCCGTCCCGACGCCAAGTCACAGTTCACCATCGAATACGACGGCGACACCGGAAAGCCGCTCCGCATCCACACGATAGTCCTCTCCACCCAGCACGACGAGTTCGACACGGTCGAAGCCATGCACGCACGCATAGAGAATGACGTGAAGGAGATCGTGATCCCCGCCCTCGTGGCAACGCTCCCCGCAGGGACTGCCGCGCTTTTCAAGGGTGACTACAAGCTCTTCGTCAACCCCACGGGCAACTTCGTGATCGGCGGTCCTGCCGGCGATACCGGCCTTACCGGCCGCAAGATCATCGTCGACACCTACGGTGGCAAGGGCGCGCACGGCGGCGGTGCCTTCTCGGGCAAGGACCCCTCGAAGGTGGACCGCAGCGCCGCCTACGCCGCGCGCTACATCGCCAAGAACATGGTCGCGGCCGGCGTGGCGGACGAGATGCTCGTCCAGCTCGCCTACGCCATCGGCGTGGCCGAGCCCGTCAGCATCTTCGTCAACAGCTACGGCACCGCCAAGGCCGGCCTCAGCGATGCTGGGATCGCCGAAGGCATAGCCCGGCTCTTCGACCTGCGCCCGGCGGCCATCACCCGCAAGTTCCGTCTCCTCAACCCCATCTACGAGGATACTGCCGCCTACGGCCATTTCGGCAAGAAGCCTTTCACCCGCAAGGTCAAGCTTATGCGCGACCTCGGCGACGGCCTCGGCAGGCGCGAGGTCGAGCGGGAGATCCAGTTCTACGGCTGGGAGAAACTCGATGCCGTAGACGTCATACGCGAAGCCTTCAAGCTTTAACCGGACCATGCCCAAGGCCAAGAGTAAGATACAGATCACGAACCGCCGCGCGTCGTACGACTACGAGTTCCTCGAGACGTACGACGCTGGCATCGTGCTCGTGGGTACCGAGATTAAGTCGCTGCGGCTGGGCAAAGCCTCGCTTGCGGATGCATTCTGCTATTTCGTGAACGGGGAACTGTACGTCAAAGGCATGAATATCGCCACGTATTTCTGGGGCTCGTGGAACGGCCATGAGCCGACCCGTGACCGCAAGCTCCTGCTCACCAAGCGCGAACTGCGCCATCTCCAGCAGGCCGTCAAGCAGAAGGGCCTCACGATTGTGGCGGTACGCGCATACATCGCTGAGAACGGCTACGCCAAGCTCCGCATTGCCCTGGCCAAGGGCAAGAAGGAGTTCGACAAACGCCAGACCATCAAGGAGAAAGACATGCGCCGCGAAATGGAGCGCAACTGATACCATGCCCAAGAAAAGGATGCCTATCATCGCGGAGCTCCCGGATCCCGAGACCATCGACGAGGAGGCGCTCGCCGCGTCGCTGCGCGACGGGTCATGCGACCTCGTCTGCGTGCTCGGGCCGACGGCCTCGGGCAAGACCCGCTACGCGGTGTCGCTTGCCCGTCGGCTCGGCGCCGAGATCATCTCAGCCGACTCCCGCCAGGTCTACCGCGGCATGGATATAGGCACCGGCAAGGACCTTTCCGAATACGGCGACGTCCCCTACCATCTCATTGACATCCAGCCCGCCGGAGCCAAGTACAACGTATACGAATACCAGAAGGACTTCGTCAAAGTCTATCAGGATGTCCGCAGCCGCGGCCGGGTGCCGCTGCTCTGTGGCGGCACGGGCCTCTACATAGAGGCCGCCACCTGCGGCTACGACTTCGACAAGCGTTACCCGACGGTGGATCCGTCGTTGTTTCCGCACAACACCTACTATATAGGCACCCTGGTCGACCGCGCGACGCGCAACGCGCGCATCGACGCGCGACTCGACGCCCGCCTGGCGGAAGGCCTCGTGGACGAAGTCCGCGGCCTTCTCGACAGCGGCATCCCCGCCGACGACCTCATCTATTACGGTCTGGAATACAAATTCGTCACCCAGCACATCCTGGGCATACTGTCCTACGACGAGATGCGCACCCTACTCGCCAACGCCATCCACCAGTTCGCCAAACGCCAGATGACCTGGTTCCGCGGCATGGAGCGCGACGGCATCGTCATTCACTGGACCGAGCCGTAAGCTTATGGCGGCGGGTTTCGGCGGAGTCGTGGCCGAAAAGGAGGCGGGGACCTTCGATGCTGCGCCAGTAATCTTCGTCGAAATCAGGATGCCCGTAAGGACCGTCGTGGTCGATAAGGAAAGACAGGTACGTAATCTTGTACCCCTGTTCCAAGAACATTTTTTCGTAGAAAGTCTGCACTTCGTACAACGCCCCGACAGTATCGGCCGGCAGGCCGGACAGCATCTCGCGCGGAGTGCCGTAGAGGTCCTCGGTGCAGCCGAGGACACGGAGGCCGTTGCGCTCCGCCACGGCGCGCGAGTACTGGTGCAGGAACATGCTGTCAGTCTTGAGATGGACGATGCCACCCGGCTTCAGGAACGAGCGGTAGCGCTCCAGGAAAAGAGGAGAAGTCAGGCGGCTGTTCTCGCTGCGGAACTGCGGGTCGGAGAAGGTCAGCCAAATCTCCGACACTTCGCCCGGGGCGAAATACGCGGTGATGAACTCGATGCGTGTCCGGAGGAATGCGACATTGCCCAGACCGTGCTGCGTGGCGTATTTCGCCCCCTTCCACAGCCGGGCTCCCTTGATGTCCACCCCGATATAGTTGCAGTCGGGATTGCGATGCGCGAGGTCGATGGTATACTCGCCCTTACCGCAGCCGAGCTCGAGGACGATCGGACGCGGAGCATCGAACATCCTTTCATTCCAATGCCCCTTGATCTCATGGTCCCTCAGGTTGAAAAAACCGTCCGCCAGCACTTCAGCCGCGGAAGGCTGAAGCAGGCAGCGGAACGTTTCGTTCTCGGCGAATTTCCTGAGTTTGCCGTGTCCCATCAGAGATTCTTCTTGCAGATGACACCCAATCCCCTGAAACCGGGTACATCAGCGCCGGAATTGACGAGCACCTCCAGGTTCCAGGTCCCGAACTCCATGGGGACCAGCCCCTTCCTGTAAAGCTTGACGTACTGGCGGGAATAGGAGTCCGAACCTGCGCTCTCGTCGAAAAGGCCGAAATACACAGTCTCGCGGAAACGCTGTCCGGACGGAGCCGTCCACGTGACCATCATGGAGAAATCGCGCGAATGCGCCTCCTTTATCCGGGTAGCGTCTATTCGCGAATAGAACGAGACGTCATAGGTACAAAGCGAATCGGACAGGTCGAGGGTATAGCGGTACAGGCCGTTGGCCTCACGGTTCTCCACGCTGATGAACTGCTCATAGGACACCGGACGGGAACACGACACACACGCGGCCGCCACGACCGCGAGCATGAGAGATAAGACCTTGGCTGCAAGCTTTCCCATGACGGATCACTCCCCTGCAGGTTTGTCGGGACCCTTGCGGCCGCGATTGCGGCGGTTGTCGCCCTTGCGGCCGCCGCCCTGGCGCTGGCCGCGGCGGCGGGACTTGGAGCGCTTGCGCTCGGGATTGTCGAAACGCGTGATGCTGTCGTCGCCCACCGCGGTTATGAACTCGGGCATGTACGGCTCAGGCTCCGTCTTGAGCGACTCCGGCTTGATACCGTTGCGGTTCATCTTGATGATCTCCTGCACCTCGTATGCGTCCAAGGCGTAAACGTTGGCCAGGGAGCCCTTCTCATAGGAGAAATACATGATCTCCTTGAGGATGTCGGTCTTGACGAGCCATGCCGGACCATCCTCGAACTCAAGCGGTTCGCTGACCTTGGGGATGCGCGACTGGGCGTCCAGATAGGTGGCGACCTCGTAGTTCAGGCAGCATTTGAGCTTGCCGCACTGGCCGGCAAGCTTCTGAGGATTGAGCGACAGGTCCTGGCAACGCGCGGCGGAAGTGGTGATGGACTGGAAGTTGGTGATGTAGTTGGCGCAGCAGAGCTCGCGCCCGCATACGCCGAGGCCGCCGATCAGGCCGGCCTCCTGGCGGGCGCCGATCTGCTTCATCTCGATGCGGATGCGGAACTCCTCGGCGAACACCTTGATCAGCTGGCGGAAATCCACTCGTCCGTCGGCGATATAGTAGAAGATGGCCTTGGTGCCGTCTCCCTGGAACTCCACGTCACCGATCTTCATCTCAAGGCCCATCTCGGCGGCGATGCGCCGGGCCTTGATCATGGTATCCTGCTCCCGGGCGATAGCCTCCTGCCACTTGATGATGTCGTTCTGCCGGGCCTTCCTGTATATCTTCTTGAACTCGAAAGTCTCGGGATTGATGCCCTTGCAACGCATCTGGCGGCCGACAACCGGGCCTTCGAGAGTGACGATGCCGAGGTCGTGGCCGTTGGCAGCCTCGACTATCACCAGGTCGCCGAGCTTGACGTTCTGGCCGGAGGCATTGACATAGATGCCTTTGCGGGTGTTCTTGAAACGCACCTCGAAATAGCCGTTGTATTCGGCACGGGATACGCCTCCCAGCCAGTCATAGTCCTTGAGCTTGCAGCAACCCTGGCGGTAGTTGCACACTACATCCCCGGTTTCGGGATCGGAAGAGGTGGTGCAGCCGCGGCTGCAGTCGAAGTACAGGGATTCGTTATTGGTATTGTCGTCCATTTCAAATCAGTATATAAAGTCTGTCGACCAGGTCGCAGAAAAGGATTTTCAAGTTTATGTTGCGCTCGATCAGCATCATGGCGTTGTCGAGCAGGGGCAATGCCTTGCGGGAAAAGCTCTTGCGGCACCGCGCGGCATAGTCCGCAAAGGCATCGGCCTCGGCGGGAGCCACTCCCGCGATACTCTCCATGCCCTGCTGGAGCATGAAGACCTTACGCAGGCCTTCGGCCGCATAGCGGCAGAAAGCCTTGGCGCGTTCGCGCGAAGGCAGGGCCGCCAGCTGTTCACCGACATCCTGCGCGGCCAGCAGGTCACGAGCAAGCAGCGCCTCCATCAGGGAGGCGAACAGGGTGGCCTCCGCCCCGGCCTCTCCGCTCTCGGAGAGGTAGGCCAGGGCCCGGCCGACGCTGCCGCCGGCGACTTCCGCAGCCGCGGCAGCCTGGGGTTCGGAATATCCGAAACGCCCCTGAAGAACTTCCGACACCTCCCCCTTGGTCATGGGCAGCACACGGATGCCCTGGCAGCGGGACGAGATGGTGGTCAGGACCTTCTCGGGAGCGTGTGTGATGAAGATGAACTGGGTAAGCTCCGGCGGTTCCTCGATACTCTTGAGCAGGCGGTTGGCAGTGTCCTTGTTCATCTTTTCGGGCAGATAGACCACAATGGCCTTGTATCCGCCCTCGAGGGAATGGAATGAAAGCTTGTCGATGATGAAACGGGCCTCGGCAATCGCTATGACCGAAGATTTCCCTTCTATCCCGAGAGCCTCATTCAGGTCATTTTCAAGGAAATAGGGGTTGGACCCCACGAGCTCGCGCCAGTACTGGAGATACGACTCCGAGGTAGGCTTGTCTACAGAGACCTTGGACCCCTTCGTGACCGGGAAGATGAAATGCACGTCTGGGTGGATGAGGCGGCCCACCTTCTGCGAGCCGGTCAGGCATTCCAGGAAACCAAGGGCAAGCAGGAGCGCCCCGCACCCGTCGTTCTCATAGAACATCAGGGCGTGCGGGACACGGCCGCTGGCGGCCATGCCGGCAAGGGCCTTCCTCACATCTGCATTTCCTATGGTCTCGTCAAAAATCATCTGTCCCTGTCTGCCGTAAAATTGGCAAGTTCCACCAAATAATCCACCGCAGGGCTGTCCGGAAGTACGGAAAGCGCCTTGACGGCCTGAAGCGAGTAAGCCTTGAGACGGTCCTGCGCATAAGCGATGCCGTCATTCTCCATCACGAACCCGATGAGGGCACCTGCATTCTCCGGGTGATCCGACATGCCGCGAACCATTTCCCTGACCTCCTCCTGACGCTTCGCGTCCACCCTGCTCAGGGCCCCGAGAAGCGGAAGGGTGATCTTGCGCTCACGTATATCCACTCCGACAGGTTTGCCGATGTCACCACCTGTATAGTCCAGGATGTCATCCTTGATCTGGAAGGCATACCCGAGATTGCGCGCATAGGCTGCCGCCACCTGTCTGGCCTCCGTGGAGGCCTCCACGGAGATGGCGGCCGACACGCACGCCGACTCGAAGAGGATGCCGGTCTTGGACCGGATGATCCTGAGGTAGTCTTCCTCGGAAGTGTCGGCACTGGCTGCTTTCTGCAACTGCAGCATCTCACCCTCTGCCAGTAGTGACAGCGTGTCCGCGAAGAGGCGAAGGACCTCCATCACGGCACGGTCGGCTCCCATCACCAGGTCGACTGCTTTCACCAGCCAGTAATCCCCTACAAGGACGGAATTGTTCGCTCCGAGGAAAGATGCCACCGTGGGCGCTCCCCTGCGGGTCTTGCTCCCGTCCGCCACGTCGTCATGCAGGAGCGTGGCGTTGTGGAGCAGCTCGGTGGCGGCCGCATAGCGGACGCTGTCCGCTGTCAGGCGGCCGTCCCCGCAGGCCTTGGCCATCAGCAGGGCCAGAAGGGGCCTCAACTGCTTGCCGCCGTGCTCCAGCACGTAGGAGTTGATGTGGTTCAGCAGGTCGATATCGCTGTCGAGCGAAGAACGGATCAGCGACAGAGTCCGGGTCCAACCGTCCCCAAGATACTCCAAGATAGCCTGTCTGTCCATGTCACTGTACGATAGCGAGGAACTCCTCAAGAGTCTCCGGGAATGATATCAACCTCCTCGAGGGCTTGTCCAGCATGCCCGTTTGGACATAATGGTCAAGCAAGGCTTTCAGCGGTTCGTAAAAACCCTCGAAGTTGAAAGCGACGATCCTGCCGGGATAGCGGTTGAGCTTGGCGAGAGTAAGGGTCTCGATGACCTCGTCCAACGTGCCGACACCTCCGGGAAGCGCGACGGCCAGGCAGGTGCCTGCCCGCATCGCTTCCTTGCGCTCGGACATCGTCGGGGTCCAGACCAATTCCGTCAGGCCCCGGTACTCGAGTCCCTTCATGAAAACGGGAAGGACGCCCTTGTGCTCCATTCCGAGCCTTCGGGCCTCCTCTGCTATGACATTCATAGTCCCCTTGACCGTTCCCCCGGACACCATGCCGTACCCGCACCCATAAAGGATACGGACGACTTCCCGGGCGAGGTCGTTGTATCTTTCATCAATGTCGAAACTCGCCGAGCAGAAAACAACCGCTTTCTTCTCAGGCATGGTTCCTAGAAGAGGAGCGCGACAGAGAGGGTGATACCGTTGAAGTTGCGGAGTTTATCCCCGTCGACGATCTTGTTGACGTCGCCCTTGACGGAGCCCATGTTCCAGAAATACTTCAGGGAAGCCTGGACATGCTGGAAAAGCTCTACGCCACCACCAACGGCGAGTCCGTACTCAGTCTTGTCCCAGGAAAGGTTCTCGATGGGATCTTTCTCCTTGTCCCAGCCCTGGTCCTTGAGATTGTATCCGATGAAAGGCTCTGCAAGACCGTAGATACGTATGAAATCACGGCCGAAGCCGACCTGGCCCTCGAGACCGAACTCGATGAAACCGACAGTCATGTCGTATTTGTCATTGCCGGAACCAATCTGGTCGACAGACGTACCCTTGACCTTGTAGATGAGCTCAGGCTGGAGGCGGAGGCCCTCAACCACGGGGAAGTTGGCCATGAGACCGGCGTGATACTGGTCGAATGCACCGATGTCACTGCCCTTGAGCGAGCTGTTGGGGCCGGTAATACCGGCGACGATACCTATCTGCTGTGCGGAAGCGCTGAGCGCGATGAGCGCAAAGGCGATAACAAGGAAAAATCTTTTCATGATCTATCTTTGATTAAAATGAAACTATCAGATAAGGGAATCAAGGATGGAGGTGATCTCCTGCTTGGAGACGGCTCCAACGAGACGGTTCACCATCTCCCCGCCCTTGAAGAAAAGGAGCGTGGGGATATTGCGGATGCGGAAGTCGACAGCTACTTCGTCAGCATCGTCGACATTGCATTTGGCCACGACGACGCGGCCTTCATACTCGGCCGCGATCTCGTCCACGGTAGGGGCAAGCATGCGGCAGGGGCCGCACCATGAAGCCCAGAAATCTATCATCACGGGCTTGTCTCCCGCGAGGATGTCGGAAATGTTGGTATTGGTTATTACTTCAGCCATAAAACTAACGTTTCGGGATATAATCCCGGCATTTTACATATAAACAACTACAAATATAACACTTTAGGTTGTATTTCAAAAACTGGTCAGAGTGCCTGCACGATGTTCCAGACGTAGGCACGGAGCCCGAGGTCCGGACTCTCCGCATCCTTCGTCCGAAGGTCGTCGAGGATACCGTCGACCTTGTCGTCATCCACCATGGCCAGGATCGCATGGTTCATCTCCGGCCATGCATGGTTGCCGAGGTGCGGGATGCCGTCCACGCTGCCCCTGCCCTGGATGTCCTGCCATGAGGTGTATCCCCGCTGGCCGTGTGCCTCGAGGACTTCGACAATCTCCTCGTTGTATGCCTGGTTGTATGCTACGAATATCGCTTTCATGATCTTGCAAGTTTCTTGTTTCTCCTCTTCTCCTGCCTGGTGGCAAGGGCGCAATAGATGGTCGGGATGAGCACGAGGGTCACGAGCGTCGAGATCGACAGACCCCAGCACACGGTCACGCCAAGTGAATTCCACATCTCAGAACCCTCTCCCCTTCCCAGAGCCATCGGCAACATACCGAGAACGGTGGTGAGGGTGGTCATGAGGATAGGACGGAGACGGCTGCGCGCGGCGGTGACAGAGGCCTCGGCCACACTCATGCCGCGCTCGCGGCAGAGGATGGTATAGTCGATGAGCACGATACCGTTCTTCACCACTATACCCAGGAGGATGATGATACCGACCATGGACATCATTCCGAGCGCTGTCTTGGAGAGCCACAGTCCAAGCAGCACGCCCACGAAGGCGAACGGCACCGAGAACATGATCACAAACGGACTCATGAACGATTCGAACTGCGAAGCCATCACCATGTAGACAAGGAGGACGATCAGGACGATGAGGAGGAACATGTCCCCGAACATCTCCTGCTGGTCCTCATAGTCACCAGCTACGGCCGTGGTGAGCTCCGACGGGATCTCGGTATTGTTGATGACATCCTGGGCCACGGTTACCGCGCGACTGAGCGGGACCTTGCGCGCCACGATGCCCCTTACGGTGATCACACGCTCGCGGTCCTTCCGCTCGATGGTCGGAGGGACCTTGGACTCCACGACCGAGCCCAAGTCCTTCATGCGGACGGGACGGCCGGCGGCATTGTACACCACGATGTTCTCCATATCCTCTATGCTGGTCCTGAACTCCGGAGCGTAACGTACCCGGATACCGTACTCCTCACCGTCCTCACGGTAATACGAACCCGTAGAACCGCTCATGGCAGCACTGAAGGCCGAACCTGCGGTAGTCGAATTCAGACCGTTCAACGCAAGTTTGGTACGGTCGAAATCCATCTGGAACTCAGGAGTATACTCGTCGCGGCTGACCGTTACCTGTGCGAAAGCGGGATCGGCGAGCATCTTCTCCTTGATCTCCTGCGCCACCCTGTCGGTGGTCTCGAAATCAAAGCCGTAGATCTGGACGTCGCCGGAGGACGCGCCGACCATGCCACCCATGCCTTCGCTCACCATTCCCTTCTTCACCTCGGGATACATGGCAAGGTCGGCGCGGATGATGTCAGCGATCTCTGCTGTACTGCGGTCGCGGTCCTCCATGCTGCCGAGGTTGATGTTCATTGACATCACGTTGGCGCCGTTGGAACGCATGCTGGCGAAAGTATTGCTGGCGTCAGCCTGTCCGTAGGTGAAGTTCATGGTCCTCACCTCCGGCACCTGCTCGACGATCTGGTTGTATAGCTTGCGGGCGAACTCACCCGTCACCTCCTGCGAGGTACCGGCGGGAAGCTCGACGTTGACCGTAAGGCGGCCCTGGTCGGACTGCGGGAAGAACTCCGTCTCAAGACCCGGGAGGAAAGCGATCAGGGTAAGGGCGAAGATACCCAGGGCTCCGAAGATGACGGTCTTGCGATGCGTGGTGGCCCAGCCGATCAGACGGGCATATCCACGGGCGATCGCATCCAGGGCCTTGTTGATGGGGCCGAAGATGGCATTGTGCAGCTTGCCGGTCTTCGGACCGGCCTTGAGCATGCGCGAGCAGAGCATCGGCACGAGGGTAAGCGCCGCGGTCGTCGAGACTATCATGATGATGCTGACGATCCATCCCAACTGCCTGAACATGATTCCGGCCATACCGTTCATCATGGTAAGAGGCAGGAACACACAGAGCATGGTCAGGGTCGAGGCGATGACCGAAATAGCCACCTCGGAAGTGGCGTGTACAGCCGCCTCCTTGGGTTTTTCACCGCGTTCCAAATGCGTCGAGACATTCTCCAACACCACGATGGCATCGTCCACGACCATTCCTATGGCTATGGACAGAGCCGACATCGAGATGATGTTCAGGGTGTTGCCCGTGGCGAACAGATACACCAGCGAAGCGAGCAGGGCCATAGGGATGGAGAGCACGATGATGAAGGTCGCCCTCCATCTTCCGAGGAACACGAACACCACGAGCATAACCACGAGGAAGGTGATAAGGATGGTCTCCTTGAGGGTGTTGATCGTATTGATGATGTTGTCGGAAGAGTCGACGATGGTCGTGATCTCGATATCGGAAGGAAGGTTCTTCTTGATCTCGACAAGCTGCTTCTTGATATTCTTGATGACGTTCACCGTATTGGCTCCGGACTGCTTCTGGATAACGATCTGGGCAGAACGTTCACCGTTGGTGTACGACTCCATCTCCTTCTCCTGGTTGCCGTCACGCACCGTTGCGACATCCCTCAGGTAGATGACGCGACCGTTCGACGAGCCGAGGACGATGTCCAGCAGTTCGCGCGGATCGGTGAATTCCTTCTGCACGCGGAGCGAATAGACATCGGAACCGATGTCGATGCTTCCGGAAGGAAGGTTGCGGTTCTCTGCGGCGATGATTGATGAGATGGTGCTCACCGACAGGCCGTAAGCCTGGAGCTTGTTGGGGTCGCAATAGACCTGGATCTCACGCGTAGGGGCTCCGGACACGGACACCGTACCCACGCCCGAGACGCGTGCAAGCGGAGTGGCAAGCTTGTCGTCAAGTATCTTGTCCAGTCCGGGAAGGCTTTCGCCAGCCGTGGCGGACAACAGCATGATGGGCATGTCATCCGCGCTGAACTTGAAGATGACCGGGACGGTACATCCGTCCGGAAGGGACGAGTTGACCATGTCAAGCTTGTCGCGGACGTCATTCGTCGCCTCGTCTATGTCGATGCCGTAGCGGAACTCGAGCGTCAGGACCGAAGTGTTTTCACGGGAAGTAGAAGTCAGGCTCTTGAGGTCGCTCACTCCGTTCAGGGAGTTCTCAAGCACCTTCGTCAGGTTGTTCTCGATATCCGCAGCACTTGCTCCCGGATACGAGGACATCACCATGATGGTGTTCGCATCGAACTCCGGGAGCTGTGCGATGGACGTCTTCACAAGCGAGAAGATGCCGAATATCATGAATGCGATGAATACCAGGGCCGTTGTGACGGGGTGGTTCACCGACGATCTGTAGATGCTCATGGCCGGTCCTCCTAGTTGATGACGTTGACTTCGGAACCGTTGCGGAGGGAAGTATGACCCTTGGTGACGATCTTCTCGCCCTCATCGAGGCCTTCCAGTATCTCGTAATCGGAACCGGTGTGGCGACCGAGGGTGACGATGCGGCTGGTAACGGTATTGTCGCCGTTCAGGACGAAGACAGATTTCTGGCCCGAGCCCTGCTGCTTGACGATGGCGATGTCAGGGACCACGATGCTGTGGTTGATGGCGAAGGTGACCTTTGCGCGCGCAAACATGCCGGGACGGAGGGCCCTGTCATTGTTAGGGACGACGACCTCGGCGGTGAAGGTGTGCGAAGCCGGGTCGATGACCGGATATATGCGATTGACCTTGCCCACGAATGTACGGCCGGGAATGGCATCTGCGGTAATGTCCACGCTGTCACCCTTCTTAACCTTGGTGTAGTCAGTCTCGGACATGGCTACCAGGAGTTTCACAGGAGTGATCTGCTGGACCACATAGATGGGCGATGACATGGCATACATGTCTCCGACATCGTAGTTCCTGGCGGTGATGACACCGGTGAGGGGCGAGCGCAGGATAGTATTCTCGACGAGGTTCTGGTACTGCGAATTGCTCACGTTGTAGGAGAGCTGCATGGCCTCGTAGTCGGACTTGGAAAGGGCTCCGGCCTCGTAAAGCTCCTTAAGGCGTGATAGCTCGAGAGCGTCGTTGTCGAGCTTGAGCTTCGTCTGCTCGAGACTGGTCTGGTCCATCTCGGCAAGTATCTGTCCCTTGGATACGAAATCGCCCACCTCGACGTTGATCCTCTTGATGCGGGACCCGGCCTGGGGCACGACATTGTTGACGGCATAAGCCTGCACTGTCGTAGAATAGGTCTCGTCCTGGGGGACGTCGCGGTACTCCGTAACGGCAATCTCGACATTGGTCGGGGCATTGGGGTCTCCGCCCATCATCATGGGACCGCCAGGGGCGGCGGATCCGCCTTTCCTGCTGCCGCAGGATACTGACAGCAGCGCCGTCGCGGCACACAGAAAGATTTTCACGTTAGTTTTCATATCTTGCTATCTTGTTATCAGGTTATGGTTCGATGTCGTTGCCCAGGGTCTGCTCGAGATTGGCCTTGGCCACGATGAAATTGTAGATGGCCTGGGACTGGGCGAGCTGGGCCTGGGTCAGCGCCAGCTGCGCGTCGTTGAGTTCGGTGATGGTGCTCCGGCCGAGATTGTAGGACTTGGCCGCGATGTCGTAGGCCTTGCGCGCGGTCTCCACACCAGATCCGGCAGCATCGAAGTTCTTCATGGCGGTCTCCATCTGGTTCAGGTACTGGCGGATGGCGACCCTGAGCTGGCGCTCGGTATTCTCGGTCTGGAGGACGAGCTGGTCACGCTGGTTCTGCGCCTGCTTGACGGCATTGCTGCGGCGTCCGCCGGCGAAGATCGGGATGGACAGGCTGAGACCTGCGGCCGAATACGGGGACCAGTTGAACTCCCGGAACACGAAGTCGTTGGTCATGGCGTTGATGCTGTACGAGAATGACAGGGCGAGGCTCGGGAGCGAAGCGTATTGCTGCATCTTGATGGTATTGGCCAGCTCCTCTGCCTGGATGGCGAGCTGGCGCAGCGAGGAGTTGTTCTCAAGGGTGACGCCGTCGTTCTCTTGGATGTCGCGGAACATGGTCAGCGAATAGTCCATCAGCGAACCGGCCACGTCGATGTCCTCGTCAAGGTCGATGCCCATGACGGCTTTGAGCTGCCAGAGTCCAAGGACGACGGCATTCTCCGCGTCATAGACGTTGGGGATGGCATTCTGGACCGTGGACTTGGCGCGCTGGTACTCCAGCTCGGAAGCCTTGTCCACGTTGTATTTCTTCTCGGTCTGCTGGAAATTGTCGAGGGCATTCTCGTACACTTCCTTGTACACCTTGAACGCTTCCTTTGCCAGCAGGACGCCGTAGAAGGCCTGCTTGACCTGGGTAACGGTCTCCAAGCGCGAGGAGCGCGCACGCTCGACAGCCAACTCCACGTCCTGTCCGGAGATCTTGATGCTCTTCCACAGCTGGGCGTTTACGAGAGGCATGGACGCCTGGATACCGGTCGAGAACGTATTCCAGCGTCCGACCTCGATGCCTCCTCCCTTGGAAGCGCCTCCGCCTCCGGCCTTGGTCTCGGCGCCGGATTCCTCTTCCTTACCGCCGCCACCCATCATGGCCCCCATGTCGAAGTCCATGTACATGACCTGTTTCTTGATGGTACGGGAGTATGATCCAGAACCGTCCACCTGGGGGAAGAGCGAAGCGTAAGAACCCTTGCGGGCATATTCGGCACGCTCGATATCCTTGTCAGCCACGCGGATGGCTATGTTTTCACTCAGAGCGATCCGGATGGCCTGTTCGAGCGAGAGGACCGTGGGAGAGGACTCTTCCTGGGCAGCTGCCCGTGAGGTTGGAAAGAGCATTCCACAGAGGATCGCTAGTATCGCAAGTTTTTTCATTCGTAAGTCTATTTGTTCCGTTTAACTATCTGAGTGGTTTCGCATAATGCGTAGGTTCCTTTTTGGCCGGCTTGGCCGGTTCGGGCTTGACTGCTCTCGCGGGAATGCGTTTGGAATAGGCATAGACCAGTATGGCTATGCCGGCGAGGATGAACGGTATGGACAGCAGCTGGCCCATGTTCAGCGCCATGCCTTCTTCGAAACCGACCTGAGGTTCCTTGATGAACTCTATGAGGAAACGCATGCCGAAGCAGCCGATGAGGAAGGCGCCGAAGAAGAATCCCCTGGGAATGCGGTCGAGCTTCTTCCAGTACAGTCCGATAAGGATCAGGCCGAGGATGAGATAGGACCCGGCCTCGTACAGCTGCGTGGGATGCTTGGGCTCGGTCTCGCCGTTGCGCTCGAAGATGAAGCCCCAGGGCAGCGACGTCACGTCACCGTAAATCTCGGAATTGAAAAGATTGCCAAGACGTATGAAACATCCGGCGAAGGCCACGGCGATACAGAGGTGATCCATTATCCACAGGTAGTCAAAACCCTCCTTGCGGCCGTACCTGCGGGCGAACCAGACCATGGCAAGGATAAGCGCTATGGCGCCGCCATGGCTGGCGAGCCCGCCCTTCCACGGCTGGAAGATCTCCCAGAAGCCTTTCCAGCTGCCGAGATAATAGTCCGGCTGGTAGAACAGGCAATGCCCGAGGCGGGCGCCCACTATCGTGGCTATGAGGAGCGTGTAAAGGAGCGGGTCGAGAAGCCTCTCGGACACGCCTTCACGCTTGAAGAACCATTTGAATATGTACCAGCCGAGTATGAATCCGGAGATGAACAGGAGGGAGTACCACCTGATCCCGAGACGGCCGATATGGAATATGACAGGGACCACGTTCCAGTGGACTGCAAGGATATCAAACATAAATGCAAATATAAGCATTAATTCGCTATCAACGAATACTCTGTATTCGGGAATGTCCTGAATGTGGTGACGTACCAGGCTCCGTCGCGCTCGGTACGGGCGGAAACCGCCCGGCCGCGGCCGGCGCCGGAACGTGTCACCACCACCGGGGCCGCGGTGCGGACCCGGCAGGTGCCGCCGGCCTCAGAGCGGATGACCGCTCCCTTCAGCCGGCCGCCTTTCCAGTCAAGGTCCACGGTGTAGGCACCGCGCGCCTTCAGGCCCTTTATGCTGCCTTCGGCCCAGGCCGAGGGCAAGGCGGGCAGCAAATGCAGCTCGCCGTCATGGCTTTGCAGCAACATCTCTGCCACACCTGCGATCCCGCCAAAATTTCCGTCAATCTGGAACGGAGGATGGTTGTCGAAAAGATTGGGAAGGGTCGACTTGCTCAGCAGCTCCCTGTACATCAGGTACGAGTGGTCACCGTCCAGGAGCCGTGCCCAGAAATTGACCTTCCAGGCCTTGCTCCAGCCGGTACCGCCATCACCCCTGATCTCCAGGGTCTTGCGCGCTGCGGCCGCCAGTTCCGGAGTCTTCAGCGGAGAGATCTGGTGTCCCGGATACAGGGCGAACAGATGGGAGACATGCCTGTGCTGGGGGTCATCGTCCTCCCAGTCCTTGTACCACTCGACGAGATTGCCTTTGGCTCCAATCTGAAGCGGGTGCAGGCGGGCACGGACATCCTTCCAGATCTCGCGCTGCCGCTCATCCTCTCCGAGGATTTCGCTCGCTTCTATGCAGTTGGTCAGAAGGTCCCAGGACAGTTCCAGGTCCATCGCCGAGCCAATAGTCACCACACCCTTGTTTCCATTCTCGTCGATGAAGGCATTCTCAGGTGAAGTGGAAGGCGCGGTGATGAACTCCCCGTCGCGCTCCACCAGCCAGTCAAGCAGGAATGTCGCCGCGCCCTTCATGAGCGGATACGCGGTTTCCCTTAGAAACTCCTCATCGAGAGTAAAGCGGTAATGTTCAAACAGATGCTGGCAGAGCCAGGCTCCTCCCATGGCCCAGTTGGCCCACATCGGGTCGCCTTCCTTCTCCCCTACGGGATTGGCCGTACCCCAGATGTCGGAATTGTGATGCACCGTCCATCCACGCATTCCGTACAGGTTGCGCGCGATCTGCGCGCCGTTGACCGAAGCGTCCTTGATGAAGCGGTGCAGCGGAGCCGTCAGGTCGCCCATGGCGAGCGGCTCCGCCGGCCAGTAATTCATCTGGAGATTGATGTTGGTGGTGTATTCGCTGCCCCAGGCGGGATAGCGGTCCGCGTTCCAGATACCCTGGAGGTTGTTGGCCGGTCCGTCGGCCCGCGAACTGCTTATCAGCAGGTAGCGGCCGAAGCGGAAATACATCATCTCCAGGCCGGGGTCCGCGGCGCCTTCGGCATAGCGGGCCAGCCGCCTGTCGGTGGGCATCTCCGCGAGAGCCGAATCGTCATCTCCCGCAATCCTAAGCTCCAATCTGTCGGCAATGGACTTGTAATCAGCGATATGCGCCTCGAGCATGGCATCCGGATCCTTGCCTTCTGCAGCATCCATCCATTGCTTTGCCAATGCTTTCTCGTCCACTCCGTGGAAATCCGGATCGCGGTCGAAGCCCGCAAAGCTGGTCGCAGCGCTGACCAGGATCGTGACCGAGGTCGCACGGCTCACCCTGAGACCGGGGGCGGTATAGACCTCACCGTCACACTGGACGGCTTTCACACGATACTGATAACGCATTCCCTTCTCGCCGTCCGGGCCTTCCCAGATATAGGGATACTGTCCGTCGCTGCCCATCTTGTATCCAAGCTGTCCGCTGACGGTGAATTCGTTATCAGACTCGCTTGCCACGACCACTCCCCTCCACGGGGAATCACCGTCCAGGGAGAAGTTCAGGGCTCCCCTGCGTGATGCGGTCAGGCGTATCACCATCACGCGGTCCGGATGGGACACGAAATACTCCCTGATATAGCGGATGCCGTGCCGGACGATCTCGGTCCTGGCGACAGCCGTACCGAGATCCAGCGTCCGGAGATAGCTGTCCGGCAGGGAGTCGGCCGGGGCGGGCTCAGGCTGAGCCCCCGGCCTCCCGCGCCGGCCGCGCAGCTCCTGCGGTGTCGGATAGGTCTGACGGATATGGAGGTCGCCCATGGGCAGGAACGCTGAAGCGTTGGGCCCCTGGAGGGGAACCAGCAGTTTCCGCGCCCCCTGCCAGTCCTCGGCGAACAGCGCTTCGCGCACCTGCCGGAGGATCTCGGGGCCGTCGGGCTGAGGATTGTTGTCCGCGCCGCTCCCTCCCCAGAGGGTGGATTCGTTGAGGTTGACCAGGTCGTCATGCACCCCGCCATACACCATGGCGCCGATGTGCCCGTTACCCAGCGGCAAAGCTTCGTTGAAGCTCCCCGCTTCACGGTCATATCTCATGACCTGCGCACCTGTACTGAAAGGTATAGTCGTCAGGAGAATCAATATCAAAAACCTCTTCATGAAGACCGTGATTTATAAATACCTGTTAATCAAAAAAAGCGCAAACCTCCTCCCCTAAAACAGGGGTAGGAGGTTTTAGTAATTCATTATGAATCAGCCGTTTGAAAAACACGGCACCAAGACTACTCCCTGATGGCAGCGATGCCGGGGAGATCCTTGCCTTCGATGGCCTCGAGCATGGCGCCGCCACCGGTGGAGACGTAGCTCACCTTGTCGGCGAAGCCCATCTGGGTGACTGCTGCAACTGAGTCGCCACCGCCCACGAGCGTGAACGCGCCGGCGGCAGTGACCTCGGCGAGGTCCTGGGCGATGCGGAGGGTACCCTTGGCAAACTGAGGGATCTCGAACACGCCGACGGGACCGTTCCAAAGGATTGTCTTGGAAGCGTCGATGACCTTCTTCCATGCAGCCAGCGTATGAGGACCGGCGTCCACACCTTCCCACTCGTCAGGGATATCGCAGGACGGGAAGACCTTGGTCTCGGCCTCGTTGGAGAACTCCTGGGTGCCGACAGCCTCGGTGGAGAGATATACCTTTACGCCCTTGGCCTTGGCCTCCTCGAGGATGGCGAGTGCATCCGGCATGAGGTCATCCTCGTGCAGGGAGTTGCCGATCTTGCCGCCCTCGGCCTTGATGAAGGTGTAGCCCATGCCGCCGCCGATGATGAGGTTGTCGACCTTGCCGACGAGGTTCTTGAGGACCGCGAGCTTGGAGGAAACCTTGGAGCCGCCTACGATGGCAGTGAGAGGACGCTCGGCCTCGTGGAGCACGTGGTCGATGGCCTTGATCTCGCCTTCCATCAGGTAGCCGAACATCTTGTCATTGGGGAAATACTTGGCGATGAGGGCGGTGGAGGCGTGTGCACGGTGTGCGGTGCCGAAGGCGTCGTTGATGTAGCAGTCGGCGTAGGAAGCCAGGTGCTTGACGAACTCCTTCTGGCTGGCCTTGACGGCAGCCTTGGCAGCGGCCTTCTCCTCGTCGGTGGCATCCTCTGCGAGCCCGCGGGGCTTGCCCTCCTCCTCAGCGTAGTAACGAAGATTCTCGAGCAGCAGGACCTCGCCCGGCTTGAGGGCGGCGGCCTGTGCATCGGCCTTCATGCAATCGTCAGCGAACTGCACCGGGACGCCGAGGCGCTCGGACACGCGGGCCACGATGTGCTTGAGGGAGAACTTGGGGTCCACCTTCTTGGGACGTCCCAGGTGGGACATGATGATGAGGGAACCTCCCTTCTCGAGGACCTTCTTGAGCGTGGGGATGGCTGCGCGGATGCGGGTGTCGTCGGTGATCTCGAAATTCTCGTTGAGAGGGACGTTGAAATCTACACGGACGATGGCTTTCTTGCCGGTAAAATCGTAAGAATCAATGTACTGTTGCATAAGTATAAAAGTTAAATATTTCCATTTTCGGCAAGCACAAAATTAACAATTTTCGCCGAATAACCACTATCTTTGCATCAATAAATCGATTCACGATGAAAATAGAGTACCCGGCAGCGTCCTGGAAGGACTATGAGATCATCGACTCCGGCAGGGGTGAGAAGCTGGAGCGCTACGGCCGCTTCGTCATGGCGCGTCCCGAGCCGAAGGCGCTCTGGGACAAGTCCATGGGCGAGGCCGAATGGGCCCGGATCATGCATACGCGCTTCGCGCCCGGCGCCGGTTTCGGCAAGGCCGGCAAGGAAGACAGCGGCACATGGGAGCGCCTGAAAAAGATGGACGACCAGTGGTACATCGGCTACCGCGGAGAGCAGGAGGGCCTCAACCTCCGGTTGCGACTGGGGCTCACCTCGTTCAAGCATGTGGGAGTGTTCCCGGAGCAGGCGCCCAACTGGGAGTATATCTTTGCCCATACAAGCGCGCTCGTCCGGAAAGCGGAAGCTGAAGGGAGGCCGCGCCCCAAGGTTCTGAACCTCTTCGCGTACACCGGCGCGGCCTCGCTCGCGGCCAAGGCCGCCGGAGCCGACGTCACCCACCTGGACTCCGTCCGTCAGGTAGTCACCTGGGCCAAGGAGAACATGGAGGCCAGCGGCCTGGACGGCATACGCTGGGTCGTCGAGGACGCCATGAAATTCGCCCGCAGGGAAGCCCGCAGGGGCAATTCCTATCAGGGTATCATCCTCGATCCCCCGGCTTACGGACATGGTCCGGACGGAGAGCGCTGGAAACTCGACGAGTGCCTTTTCGACATGCTCAAGACCGTCGCGCAGATCCTCGCTCCGAAAGATTCGTTCATGGTCCTCAACCTCTATTCCAACGGATACTCTGCCCTCCTGGGCGAAACGGTCGTAAAGGAAGCCTTCGGACTCGAAGGGAAAGGGGGATATGAAATGGAAAGCGGGGAGCTCGCCCTGCTTGACAGCTTCGGCAAAGCCCTCCCGCTCTCTATATTCGTGCGTCTCGGACGCTAACCTTCACCGATCGTAAGGTCGTCGGTCTCGTTGATGTCAACGGATCCGCCCTTGACATAATTCATCAGCGCCTCGAAATTCTTTCCGAGCTGGTCGCCCAGTTCCTTGTCACCCGCGGAATTCACGATATCCTGCAGGTAATAGACATATTGTCCGCACAGTTCGAAGTCAGACTGGGCGACGTCATAGAACTCGAGGTAGAAACGCGAGCTCACCAGCAAATTGTTGAAGAGGTCGACTGCAAGGTCACGGGCCTTGTCCGGCTCTCCGAGCCTGTAATACAGATCCACCATCTCGCAGACCATGTAGTCGTTGCCCGAGAAACCGATCGGTATCGTCTCTATGGGATAAGACTTGCGCTTGATCACATCCTGGCATTTGTCCAGCATTTCCTTGGCACGGTCATACTCCCCTGCCTTGAAGAATGCCGTAGCGGCATTGACGAAGAGTCCGCGCTGGGACATCACGCCCAGGTGGGTATAGAGGTTCTGGTAATCCACGAAGTAGTCATCCCTCGAGATGGCGTCCCACTTGAACACGTTGGTCATCAGTTCATAGAGCCTGTCGGTATCCACGATACCGGGATCGGCCGTGGTCATCTTGTTCTTGAACGGAACGAACTTGGCTGAGTAGCCCTCGTACATGAGGTAATCCTTGATGCCTATATTCAGGTCGCCGCCCTGGTTCAGCAAGTGCAGCGGTCTGTCCCACTGATAGTTGGACAACAGGTCGAGCATGAACAGCTCGGGCTTGGTCAGGAATTCCTTCTCCTTAGGGATCTCCAGCACGATGCTGTCAGGGATGGCATCCGCGAACTTCTCGCTCACGATGCCGCTCCTCAGCGCATTCTCCTTGTTCACCGGGACTATGAGTTTGCGGGAGATGATGTAATCCGCCTTCTTGCCTCCGGAGAGGATCACCTTCACATCCGGATGCTTGAACACGGTCATGACGTCCGAAAGGAGCATGGGCTGCTCGCGGGTATCATTGATGACGATGTACTCGTTGGTGCCGTACAGGTACTGCTCGGGTCCCACCGTGAGCGGGAGGGGGGCAGACTCGTTTACGGCATACTTCATCTGATCGATGTGCCAGTCGGTTCCGAGAAGCGAGGTGTTCACGACACGGACGTCGGTACGGATACCCTCAACCTCCTGGGCATACCAGAGAGGGAAGGTGTCGTTGTCGCCATGGGTGATCAATATGCCGTTCTTCCCTACCGAATTGAGGTAGTTCGACGCCATTTCGGTGGATGTCTTGCGGTTGGAGCGGTCGTGGTCGTCCCAGTTCTCCGCGGCCATCAGGGCCGGGACGAACAGGCAGGCGACCGTCACGGCCGCAGCTACGGCCGTGGAGCTGCGCCCCTTGAGGGCGTCGTTCACCCAGTTGTATATGGCCGCCACGCCGAGTCCTATCCATATCGAGAACGAATAGAACGATCCGGCATAGGCATAATCCCTTTCACGGACCTGGAACGGAGGCTGGTTGAGGTACACCACGATGGCGATGCCTGTCATGAAGAACATCAGGAACACCAGCCAGCTGCCGCGCTTGTCCCTGTCAAACTGGAAGAAAAGGCCCAGCAGGCCCAGGAGCAAAGGAAGGAAATAATAGTGGTTCTTGCCCTTGTTTTCCTTGAGGATGAGGGGTGCATCGGTCTGGTCTCCCAACCTCGACTTGTCGATGAAGCCGATACCGCTCTCCCAGTTGCCATAGAACAGGTCTCCAGGCATCTGACCGTGGATCTCGTTCTGACGACCGACGAAATTCCACATGAAGTAGCGCCAGTACATCCAGTTCAGCTGATAGTCGAAGAAGAATGCGAGATTGGCGCCCATCGTGGGCTTGCGGTGGGTGCGACCGGCGATGCGCTTGCCCTTGCCGTTCATGTAAGTCTCGTAGAAATCGACGCTGCGCTGGTCGGATCCGCTCCACATACGGGGGAAGAGCATCTTGCCGGAAGCATCATACTTCGCATCGACGGGGCCGTCGACATGGACGTACTTGCCGTGGAGCGGAGCCCAGTACCTGGGAGTAACCAGATCATAAGGAGCGTCGAAATACTGCCCGTACACGATGGGCGTGGAACCGTACTGCTCACGGGAGAGATAACGCACCAGTGTGAAGGCATTGTCCGGCTGGTATTCGTTGGTAGGGGTCTTGGCGCACGAACGGATGATGTCGATGCTGAAAATGGAGAAGCCGATAATGATGGTCGTGCAGCACAGCAGGGCGGTGTTCCAGAACACCTTCTTCAGCTTCATGGTCCTGAAAAGGCCCCAGAAACAGAGCGCAAGAAGTGCCACCAGGAAGAAGGCCGCTCCGGTGTTGTACGGGAGGCCGAGGACGTTCACGAAGAACAGGTCCACGTATGCGGCGAACTTGGGCAGCCATGGAATGATGAGGAACAGGATGATTGCAAGTATCACCACTGACACGGCGAATATCTTGACCAGCTCCCACGCACTGTATTTCCCGTCCTCGCGCATCTTGTAATAATACATGAAGACCAGGGCGGGAATGGCAAGGAGGTTCAACAGGTGGATGCCGATGGACAGGCCCATCAGGAAAGAGATGAGGACGATCCAGCGGTTGGCGTAAGGCCTGTCAGCCTGCTCGTACCACTTGGTCATGGACCAGAAGACAAGCGCGGTGAACAATGAAGACATCGCATAGACCTCGCCTTCGACCGCGGAGAACCAGAAGGTGTCCGAGAAGCAGTACGCAAGGGCTCCGACAGCGGCGCTGCCCATCACGGCAACGGCCCCGCCGATGGAGTATTCGCCGTCACTGCCTGGACGGACGATACGCTTGGCGAAGAAAACGATGGTCAGATACAGCAGGAAGATGGTCAGGGCGGAACACAGCGCGTTCATTACGTTAACGAGCAGCGCGGCGTGCATGTTGTCCCCGAACATCGTGAATACCCTGGCAATTAGCTGGAAGACAGGGTTCCCCGGAGGGTGCCCCACCTCAAGCTTGTATGACGATGCGATGAACTCGCCGCAATCCCAGAAGGATGCGGTGGGCTCTATGGTGGACAGGTACGTAAAGGCAGAAACGACGAATACGGCCGCCGCCGCTATCCTGTTCCACAGGTTGAATTTCTTATTGTCCATACTCTTGTCATTCTGGGCAAAGCGAAAGGACCTCGCTTCACTCTACAAACAACAAAGATACGAAGCTTTTCCGGTTTCACCGAAAAAAAGTGGTACCCTGCGGGCAAACACCCGCAGGGTACCGCTAAAAAAGCCCGATCCTGCGGATCAGTGCGTGGCGTCGTGGATCAGGTCCAGGAGACCGTCGACGATGGCCTTCTGGGCATAGCCCTGCTTGTATCCGGAGCTGAGCACCTCGAACACCTGGGCGCCGTAGGACTCGTCATCCGGGATATAGCCGCCGCGGCCCTTGTTGTGGCCGTCCGTGACGGTGGTCACGATCGTGAAATTGTAGGGAGACTTGCTTTTGAGCTCGACGGCGATCTGGTTGTAAGGCTCGCCTGAGACGGCGCAGACGGGGATGTCGTCCAACATCACGAGACCGAGCTCGAGGGAGATGTCGTCCGCATCCTCATACTCGCCGGCATAGCCGGCACGGTCACCGCCGTTGGTCTGGCGGCGACCAGGACACGTGACATGCGTACGGGCGGCCTCCAAAGTCACGTCGGTCTCGAAGCGGCGCATCATCATGATGACGTATTTCACTTCCTCTCCGAGGATCTGGCCGTAGCTCTCGGCCATCTTCTTCTGCTCTTCCATCAGGCGGTGCACCTCGGGATCGTTCCTGTCAAGGCCCTGGCCTCCCGGAGGCATCCTGTTGGAGATGTCCTCACCGCGTTTGGCATACTCCGCGATGCGGATATCGCGAAGGTCAAAGGTCTGCTGGAAATAGAGGGGATTCTGGTCACCTGCGGCTCCGGAGGAGAAAATGGCGACGAAATCATCGCCATAGCGGCTCTCGATGTACTCCTCGGACTTGCCGGGGAAGTCGCCGGTGATCATGTCGAGCTGGCCGGTGATGACGGCATGCATCGCGTAGTTGTAGTAGGTCGCGATGGGTTTGCCGTCGAGGGTCTCGAAATAGAGTACGCCGACGGTCTTGTCGGACTTGCCGTCATAGTCGGGGCCTTCCCACCATGTCCCACGCTCGGGATCGAAGAGGTCGCGCTTGACGTTTAGGTAGCATACACCGTTGCCGACACCGACCTTGGCAGGGACCATATTCTGGTATGCCTGCTTGATGGCCTGGTACATCCTCTCGGTCAGCTCGTCCATGGGGACGGTGCCGGTGGAATGGCAGTGGGTGCCATTGTAAATAATGTTGCCCTGGGGAATGCCGAACTCCTTTTCTATGCGCTCGTTGACGGCATCGACGCAACGCTGGTTGGCGTTGCCGTCAACGTTGGCCAGGCCGGCGATGGTGGTGCCGTTCGAGAAGAGCGTATGGTCCAGGACTCCGTAGGAATTCCTGCCGAGCTGGTCCGGACCGGGAGTGACGTCTATCTTGGCGGCGCCGACTTTCAGTTGGCCGCGGACATGCTCCCTGGCGAAGCCGCTGCCCGAGACGAGCAGGGCGAGACAGATCACGATCAATGTTTTTGCTTTCATGTTATCTGGATGTTTCAGTGTTATTGCTATTCGGGCATGGCCCCCTTGCGGGAGCACACGTAAGAGGCGGTCTCGGATGCGAGGCGCTGGGCTTCCGCGAGCGAGTCGCCGCGCAGGTAAGCCACGACGAAAGCCGCCGTGAACGAGTCACCGGCGCCGACGGTGTCGACTATCTCCACGTCCTCGACCCCCTGCGGGATGACCTCGTCCGTGGTGATCACTTCGCTGCCGTCGGGTCCGAGCGTAAGGATGACGAGTTTGAGGCCGAAGGCCTTGATCAGCGCCCGGCAGGCTTCGCGGTCATCGCCGCCGAGTCCAAACATGCCGGCGACGATACCTATCTCCTCGTCGTTGATCTTCAGGATATCCGCCAGTCTCAAAGACTCTTCCAGGACTTCCCTGGAATAATAATGCTGGCGGAGATTGATGTCGAAGACCTTGAGCGCGTCCGGGCGCATGGCCCGGACGAAGCGCAGGACGGACGCGCGCGAGTTCATGCGCTGTACCAGCGAGCCGAAGCATACGGCGTCCGCCCGCTTGGCAAGTGCCTCCATCTCCGGAGTGAACGGGATGTTGTCCCAGGCGACATCCTCCATGATGTTGTAAGCCGGGACGCCGCGGGCGTCCAGCGTCACCTGGACCGTGCCCGTGGGCTTGTCCGTCACGGCTATCAGGTTGCGCAGGCCTTTAGACTCCACCAGGTCGAGGATCTCGCGCCCCAGCGCATCGTCGCCGACGGCGCTGACGGCCCAGCCCTCTTCTCCGAGGCGGCCGGCATGGTATGCGAAATTGGCCGGGGCGCCGCCAAGGGCCTTCCCCGAAGGGAGCATGTCCCAGAGGATCTCACCGATCCCGACAATCACTTTCTTCATGCCTTATCTTTCTTGAACATGTATGCAAGGTAGATGAGATAGATCACTCCCAGGTTGATCACGAGGACGGAGCCTATCTGCGTGCCCATGGCATCGGAAAGGATACCCATCAGGAGCGGGAAAATAGTTCCGCCGATCAGGCCCATGATCAGCAGTCCGGACAGCTCGTTGTTCTTCTCGGGCATATACAGGAGGGCGCGGGAGAATATCATCGAGAATATGTTGGAATTGCCGAAGCCCACAAGCGCGATGGCGACGTACAGCCCGGCCAGACTGTGGCAGACAAAGAGTCCTATCATCGACAACACCATGCAGAGCACGCTGATGGCAAAGAACTTCTTCAGGGGGAACTTCGCAAGTATGAACGATCCGGAGAAGCATCCGAGCGTCCTGAACAGGAAGTAGATGCTCGTGGCGATGCCGGCCTTCTCCAGCGGGAGTCCGAGGCGCTCCATGATGATCTTCGGGGCGCAGGTATTCACTCCGACGTCGATGCCCACATGGGAGATTATGCCCAGGAAGAACAGCAGCACGGACGTGTCACCAAGGAGTTTGAGGCAGTCGACAAATGAAGAAGACTTGTCCTTCGGGATTTCCTCTTCTATTTTCGTCATCCCTAGATAGATCGCGGCGATGATGGCGAATACGAGGAAAATGGGATAAAGGAGCAGCCAGTTGTTGAATTTCACGGAAGCCCAGCTGGCGATGAGGGGGGCGATGAATGACGCGATCGCCTTGATGAATTGCCCGAACGTCAGGGTACTCGCCAACTTCTCCCCGCTCACGACGCAGGTGATGAGAGGGTTGAGTGAGACCTGCATCAGCGTGTTACCGATGCCCAACAGGCAGAAAGACACCAGCAGGACGGGATAGGTGTATGAGAACAGCGGGAGGACAAGCGCCAGCGCCGTGACCACCAGGCTGAGAAGGACCGTCTTGCGCTTTCCTATCTTGTTCATCATCAGTCCGATAGGGACGGACAGGAAGAAGAACCAAAGGAAAACCATCGACGGCAGGAAATTGGCCATGGTATCGGACAAGGCGAAATCGGCCTTGACATAGTTGGTCGCCGTGCCGACCATATCCACGAATCCCATCGTGAAGAATGCCAGCATGACCGGAGCCAGCAGTGAGATATTGGACTTTTTGCCTTCCATATACAGAGGGGGATTAATTGTTATTCAACAACTTGCAGTTGTCGAGGAAATTGTAGAACAGCGTCGGCCAGATGTACACCGACTGCCCGTTGTCGCGGTAGCCGAAACCATGGAAGCCTCTCGTGAAAGAATGGATCTCCAGAGGCTGGCGCGTCTTGTTCCATGCATTGTAAAGTGCCGGCGTATCGCCGAATCCGTTCGATGATGATGCTTCGCTCGTGCTGGCGGCGATAAACAGCGGCATCGGGTCAGCGGGCACCTCATCTTCGAACCATGCCGGATAGATCATTCCGAGGAAGTCAGGACGGCTCATCTCGTCATGGTCGAGCGCCACATGGTAAACGATGTTGCCTCCCGCCGAGAAGCCGATGATGCCGATGGCCTTGGGGTTGATGCCGTATTTCTCCGCATTCTTGCGGACATAAGTGATGGCGGCCCTGCCGTCGTCCCATGCCATCTTCCGGTCATAGCCCTGCGACTCAGCAATTTTAGCGTGCTTTTCCGTGAGTTCCCGCATGCGCGCGTCGCGTCCCTGGTTGCCGTAGGAGTGGTCGGCGACATATTTCGCCTCCTCATAATCGCCGGAGTATGCGATGCGGTATTTCAGGACGAAGGCGGCGATGCCGTGCTCGGCGAACCATCTGGCAACGTTGGGGCCTTCCTGGTGCCAGGACAGCGCCGTGAAACCGCCGCCGGGGCAGACTACGATGGCCGCGCCCGTCTCCGTGCCTTTCGGAGGGAGATAAGCCCACAGTTCGGGATCGACGACATTCAGGATACATTCGCCGACCTCGCCGGGATTCATGGCGGTGGTATATTCGAAGAGATATTCCTCCTGGGTCCAATTCTCGGAGCCCGGGGCCTTGCCTTCGTAAAGGCGGATCTTCTCAGCCTGCGCGAAAACGCTGGTAGCGCACAGGGCAAAGGCAAACAATGTTACGATTATTCTTTTCATGTTTTCTATCAGATTTCGGGGAATACGGTAAGCCTTATGGTCGAAGCCCCGTAAGGGACGAGCTCGATGAACGCATCGCTGCCTTCCTCGGGGACGACTGTCTGCGGGAGCGGAGGAGTGATATACGCATCTTCCATTTCCCAGCTGCAATACCACTTGCCGTCCTTCTCGAACAATTCGTTGAAAGCGTCACGGACCCTGCCGAAATTGCCTTCCGGATCCACATAATACTTCATTGCGCCAGCCCTTAGCAGCTGGATGAGCTGGCCGTCGACCTTGACATAACCGCCATTCTCCGCAGGCTTGCCATCCTTGTCGAACAACGGCTCATCAGTCAACTGGGTGAAACGCTGGCCTTCGTACGGCTTGCTCGGAACGACGTCGAAGTCCCAGTCCTTGACACCCGTCACGGGGATCCTAATTTTCAGCGGGACGTTGTCAAGGTCGAACGGGAAGCCCTTTGTCTTTCTCCTTATGAGCCTGACCTTGTCGAGGTCGGCGTTGCGTATGGCATAGTTCCATTTGCCGGACGGCGTTATGTTCCAGTTCACGAAATCGGGATTCTTCGATTCCTTGCCGGCAAGATAGTCATAGACCTTCGTATCCACTTCCCAGTTGGCGGGGATAGCATACGTGAATGTCAACGGACCGCGTACGACGCTCTCACCCTGGACAGCGTTCTTCACGAACTCGATCTCCATGGGGAAGGTCACCTTGAATACCTCCCCGCTCTTCCATGTCTTGCTCACTGTCTGGAAGCCCTGCTTGTCAGATGCCTTGCACCATCCGGGCACCCTGTATGTAAAGTCCATACGATGAGGTTTTTTAGAGACCTTTCCATCCTCGTAAAAGGTGAATTTGAACCGTATGTCTTCTTCGAAGGGATACTCGGTAATCTCCCGGATGTCGACCGTGACACCGTCTCCCAGGTCATAAACCACTGATGAAGGACCGTAGAGGGCGGCCACAGGCTGGCCGTTCCTGTCCTTCATCCACATCCTGGACGCATAATTCGGGAAGTACCTGTGAAGGTTGCCTATACAGCATTCCACCTCGTGGGCCGACCTGTAGGCCATCCAAGTCTTGGCTTTCTTGTATTCGTTGTGGTTCGAAGAGCCTGTGCAGAGGAACTGGTTGGGGCAGGAAAAATACTGCATCGCCTTGAAGTCCTTGGTGACAGCGCCGAAGCCGGCGTTGAAGATGGCCCTCTCCAGACGGTCGGCGAAGGTTGCATCACCGGTGACCATCAGATAGTAGCCGATGGTCCATGTGTAGTCGGAGATATCGCAGGTTTCGTGTGAAGCCAGCGGATCGACGCCCGCGAGTCCTTCCGAACTGGAGATGATACCGTCGATGAGCATGTTTTTGTCCTCCATCTTCTGGTCGCCCTTCAGGGCGGCTTCCTTGTATATCTCCTTGCCCGTGAAGGCGTAAAGGAGCATGGGAAGCTTGAGGACCTCGCAGACGGTGACGCCGTGTCCGGACATGGGCTGGTCGCTCAGGTACTGCTGCATGTAGTTCGGGACCAGGGCCCATACTGCCTCGGCAAGCTCGAGCAGCTTGGGATTACCGGTCAGGGCATATGTCCACAGGATGCCTTCGATATTGACGACATAGCGGCTCTCGCTGAGCTCTTCAGGAGTGTATGTCAGGTAATTCTTCTCGAGAGCTGCGGGGACCCTCGGGTCGCCGGTAGCCTCGTAATAAGTCTTCATCGTCCTGAAGAACACGGCGAAAGGCCAGCCCATCGAATCGCCTTCACGGCCGAGACGTCCTTCGGGACGGCCGGCTGCGGCTATGATCTTCCTCCTTTCGATCAGGGCTCTCCTGTCTCCGAAGCCGAAGCCCCTGAAGGTGGATTCATCGAACTCATAGCCCGGTATCGGAGGCAGCGGATGATCGAGGACATAGTCCACGTTGGCCTTGCCCTTGGCCATGAGCTCCTCGTCATCAAGGACATAGCCAAGCCTGCTGAAACCGTCCACATAGTATGC
Source organism: uncultured Bacteroidales bacterium (assembly GCA_900319185.1). Taxonomy (GTDB): domain Bacteria; phylum Bacteroidota; class Bacteroidia; order Bacteroidales; family UBA932; genus Cryptobacteroides. Next base: position 5,054 of record ONNK01000006.1, on the reverse strand, counting down.
GGACTGTTCGAAACGCCACCAGTCGGAACCCCAGTAGTGAGGGTTCTTGCTCATCTCGAGATTGCCTGCCCAGCAGCAGCTGTCAAAGGGATATGACATCGCTTCCGGATGCCCCGTAAGGCCGTCCTTCTGTCTCTGAAGGATTTCCCTGACCCAGCCTTCGGGGGTGATGTCGTTGATTAGGCCTTCGGCGAATGCGGCATAGGGAGCGACAGGGATATCCGGGGCACCTGCAACAGGGGCTCTTCCCTTCTCCCTGCATGCGACAAGGATCATCGGGATAGCCAGTAAAAGCAGTAAAGTCCTTTTCATGGCATCCTATCTTTGAGGTGCACCCTGGGGACGGCCGCCGGGACCGCCCTGGCCGCGCATGCGGTTCACGGCTTCATACTGGCCCGGACGGACGGTGTCGAGCCAGTTGGCGTCCGTACGGGGCTTGTCAGAACGCTCGACCGCATGGACCTTGATGTTCTGTCCGCCGAGGACGATCCTGTCCATGAACGAATCGATCTCGTTCCAGAACCATTTCAGGGGAAGGAGGGCCATGCAGTGGTCACCGCCGAAATACTCGTTGAGCATATAGGGGACGTCCATGGCATACAGCTGCTGGCTGACATAGTAGGGACCGAAACCGTGGCGGTTCGGACTGCGCTCCATATCAAAGGTCACCGTCGGGTCTGCCGAGCCGTGGAAGAAGCACATGGGGCATGGTTTTTTGTTCCACTTGAGCTCCGTGTCGTCTTCTCCTGTCAGATACACCGCACCGGCCATGGGTATGACGCCGGCATAATTGAATCCTTCCGGAAGATTGTCCTTGGCTATCTTGTGTCCAGAGCAGATATAGTACTCGGCATTCATGCTGTTGATGGCACCCGCACTGCTGCCGCTGATGACGATCTTTTCGGGATCTATATTGTATTCGTCGGCATGCTTGATGAGCCATGTAGTCGCCGCATAGATATCCTCGACACCGATGTCGATGGAGAACTGGAAAGGATTGTAACCATCAGGAGGCGTGATGAGCGGCTTGCCGTCCCTGCCGCGGGCGGAGCCGAGACGATAGTCGATGGCGACGCAGACCCAGCCCTTTTCGCAGAGATGGTCATACAATGGGTTGCACAGGGCATCCACCCTGGACCCCATGGCCCAGGCGCCGCCGAATGAATAGATGAACACCGGCCGTTTGCCTTTGGTTTCCTGGTCCTTGAACTGATATATGTCCATAAGGATGGGCTTGCCGTCGCGGACTACGAACTCGACGGTGGACATGTCGGCCTTGGACACGATCTGCGGCTGGGGCGGCTGTGCATTGGCATTGACCGACAATGCCAGTATGAGGGCCGCGCCAAGGATAAATGATCTCTTCATGGTCATATTCGTGATTAAAAGGTATTTCTAAACTATTTACCGAGGAGGAAAAGAACGGGGACATCGAGGCGCGAGGCCCAGGAGTCCTCGACGTGGGCAAGGCCAGGATATACCTTGCTGACATAATGGGCATCGTCCCATCCGGCATCCTTGAACATCCTGTCCAGCCTGTCCTGATACTTGGGATACTGGGCGTCGAGGGTCTGGTCGCCGCGGTCCATGTATATCTTGCTGCCGTTGGGCTTGAGATTGGCCTTGAGGTAGTCGACATAGCACTGGTTCGCGGGGTCTATGAACTCCTGCTCAGCATCATAGTTGGTGATATAGAGTACGGAATGGGTCGACAGGCATCCGGCACCGCCGAATACCTCGGGATATTTGGCCACTGCATAGGAGGAGATCAGGCCGCCCATGCTGGATCCCATGTGGAACGTGTTGTCCTTGTCCTTGCGCGTCGAATACGTCTTGTCGATGAAAGGCTTCAGCTCCTCGACGAGGAACTTCAGGTAGTCGTTGCCCAGGAGGTCATCCTCGCCCAGCCTCTTGCTCCTCGAATACTCTTTCAACTCCGGGGAATAAAGGTCGAATACGTCCTGGGGGAAATACTCTTGGCTCCTTGTCCGGAACGAATTGGCCACGCCGACGACGATGCAGTTCCGGATCTTTCCCTCTGCAAGGAGGCCTCCGAAGGTCTCGTCGACGCGCCATTCCTGATGGTTGAACATCTTTTCGGGGTCGAAAAGATTCTGGCCGTCGCTCATGTAGACGACTGCGTATTTCTTACTCTTGGAGTAGTTGTCCGGAAGCCATACGTAAACGTTCCTCGGAGTTACGAGGCCTGATGCGGACTCGAAAGCCGGATAGAAATCAAGTTTGCCCACGGAGACAGTGGGCTTGTCGGGGTCGCCGTCACCGACGGTGCCGGCCGTCTTGTCGATACCGCAGGATGTGAAGAGGATGAACGCTGCGGCTGCGATTGTCAGGATTCTGGATGATCTCATTGTATCTGTCATATTAAAGACCCAAGGCGGTGATCGTCAGCTTGTCAACCGAAAAGCGCCCCTTGTCGGAGTACACCTCCAGACTGTCGTAGGGCCCGTCCGGGAAAACAAGGTTGGTCATCACTGCCCTGCCGCCGTCGATAAACACTTCCAGCGACGTCAGGTCATAAAGTATCTTCATGCTGTGTATACCCTTCACGGACATGGGAGCCCATGTCGCAAGGGCGAAGTCGTTGACATAGTTCATTGAGTTGGTCTTGCGGCGGTCGTGGTTCTCGATCCCGTGAGTCGTGCTCCGCTCACCGAAATCCACTGTTCCGCTCTTGGTGCGGTCCATCACGAAACGCTGGAGGGAGGCGTCGAAATACATGTCGACGACATCCCCGGCTGCATTGGTCAGGCGCAGGCCTGACCTGCCCGCAGCCGGGACATTGACGTCCACGTCCAGCTCGTACGCTCCGTCGGTAGAGTCGAACAGCTTGATGCCCTGCGGCTTGTCCGCCGTGGCTGCGATGCCGCTGAGGGTCCGGGATCCTTTTTCAAGATTGGACAATTCCGCAACAGGATACGCGCTGACATAGTATTCCCCGCCATCCTTGAAGAGGCCGAGCTCACGGGGGATGGCATTGGCGCTGCGGAAATACTCGGTCGGCACGATGGTGCCGTACTGCCAGTTGCTCATCCACGGCACCGCGATCACGCGGTCACCGGTATTGGAGAAGCACACGGTAGCGTAATGGTCCTTGCCCCAGTCGAGCCACTTGACCGTCTCCTTAGGAGAGTCGCAGGTGAAAGACCTGCCGTCGAATCCGCCTACGAAATATTGCGTGGCGCTGCCGCCGAAGAAGCATCCGGGATTGACGTTGACGATCATCACCCACTTGGTCTCCCCTTCCGCCGTTGTCAGCTGGAAGAAATCCGGACATTCGAACTGGCGCGGCTGGACGCCGTAGCCCTCGCCCCACGCACTCATGTATTCCCACTCCTTGAGATCCTTCGAGGAGTAGAAGCGCATCTCCTTGTCGGCCGACACTATCATGATCCATTTGCTCTCCGGCCCGTACCAGAAGACCTTGGGGTCGCGGAAATCCTTGATACCGTCGAAGGGCGTGAGGACGGGATTGCCCTCATACTTGGTAAAAGTCATGCCGTCGTCAAGGCTGCATGCCAGACACTGGGTCTGAATAAACTCCCGTTCAGTATTGTATGACGTGTAAAAGGACACGACCGCACCTTCTCCGAACCCGGCAGTATTGTCATAATCGACCACGGAACTGCCCGAAAAGATATGGCCGTAGCCGTCGCGGTAAAGCGCGACGGGCTGATGCTCCCAGTGTACCAGGTCCGGGCTCACCGAATGGCCCCAGTGCATGTTACCCCAGACGCAGGCGAAAGGATTGTACTGATAGTACAGATGATACAGACCGTCCTTGTAGAACAGGCCGTTCGCGTCGTTCATCCAGCCGTAAGGCGGCGTGTGATGATAGACGGGACGGTATCGCTCCGCAGGGACCTCCGGCGGGGTATCAGCGAAGCTTATCAGCTTCCAGGCCTTGGCGGCCTTGATGCCCGAGAAATGAACGTCGCGCTTCGACGCGCCGAAATGCCCCAGGTCGAGAGGCACAAGATAATCGGGCAGTTCCCTTTCCCCTGCCAGGCGGATGTCCGCGACGTACAGCGTCTCGCCACCCTTCCCTATCGTCAGGGTGATTTCGTCATTCGCCTCCCGTATAGGAATGATCATATACCTGCCTGCCGGGCTCCTGTGGCATGAGAGCAACAGGGGCATCAGCAGCAGGGCAGGAATAAGTCTCAGTACTCTTTTCAATTGATTGTCAGAATTTGAAAACCGCAGCAGAGATCGGAGAGAGCGTGATCACGTCACCCTTCTTGGTCTGCTTGTAAGTGCATTTCTTGTAATTGCCGGCGATGACCTGCGGCTGGGAAGGCTCCGAAGGCAGGGTCACGCTGACCTGCTTGCCGGACGGGTTGAGCACTACGTAGCAGCGCTCCTGTCCGAGTTTGCGTTCGTACACCATCGGATAAGGCTGGTCAAGGCTGCTGACCAGGCGCCAGTCGGCGTCGGCGCCGAGCGCCTTGACCTCTTTGCGCAGCTTCAGCATAGTGCGGACATAGTTGAGAAGCGACTCAGGGTCATTCTCCTCCTTCTCGACCGTCATGCGGTCAGGATCGGGATCCTGAGGGATGTATATCTTGTCGATGGGAGCGGTGGAGAATCCGCCGTTGGCCGTGCCGTCCCAGAGCATCGGGATGCGGCAGCCGGCACGGCCTCCGGATCCGTCCGTGGACGGAGCGTTGGGATTCTGCTTCAGGCCGATCTCGTCGCCGTAGAAGATGAACGGCACGCCCGGCATCGTAAGGAAGAAGGTCATCGCGACCTTCAGTTCGTCCGGGGTGGTTCGCCCCTCGGTGCACACGCGGTTGAAGTCATGGTTGCCCGAAGGCATGCTGACATAACCCTTGCCCTTGACAGCATCATACTGGTAGGTATACAGGTCATACCAAGTCTTCAGTTCACCTGTGCCGGCCTTGTCGAAATAGGGCGCCGAAGGAGTAGCATTGGGACCGAATCCCCTGCGGCCGTAGAAGAACAGCGAGGAATAGTTGTACTGCCCGTCATGGCAGAAGAAGTCGAGGTCGAAATCTGCCGCTGCGACGGACTGG
>ONNK01000220.1 GCA_900319185.1 uncultured Bacteroidales bacterium | reverse complement strand
GGGCGCAGCAACACGCAGACGTCGTGAGCGTAAGAACATCGAAAGCGGAGCAGTGCATATCCAGTCTACTTTCAACAACACTATCGTCACGATCACCGATACTCAGGGCAACGTAATTTCTTGGGCAAGCGCGGGCGAGCTCGGTTTCCGCGGCTCCAAGAAATCCACTCCCTTCGCGGCTCAGTCCGCCGCGGAGACAGCAGCTAACGCTGCCAAGGAGCACGGCCTCAAGAGAGTCGAGGTTTATGTAAAGGGTCCGGGCCAGGGACGTGAGGCCGCAATCAGAGCATTGCAGGCAGCAGACCTTCAGGTCACCATGATCAAGGACGTGACGCCTATTCCGCACAACGGATGCCGTCCGCCCAAACGCAGGAGAGTCTAATTAAAGGAGGTTATTCACATGGCAGTTAACAGAGACCCTATTCTTAAGAAGTGCAGAGCGCTCGAGCTCGATCCCTCTTACCTGGGCATATACAAGTCCTCTCACAGAGAGCCTAAGCGCATGAGCCGCAAGAAGAGCGAATACGGTGTTCAGCTCCGTGAAAAGCAGAAGGCCAAGTTCATCTACGGCGTGCTTGAAAAGCAGTTCCGCGCATATTACGAGAAGGCCGACAGAAAGTCCGGCATGACCGGTACCAACCTTATGGTGCTGCTCGAGTCCAGACTTGACAATGTCGTTTTCCGTCTCGGCTTTGCCAGAACAAGAAGAGAATCCAGGCAGTTTGTCAATCACGGACATGTGCTTGTCAACGGCAGAAGAGTCAACATTCCTTCTTATCAGGTAAAAGTAGGCGATGTTATCGAAGTAAACGAGAAAACCAAGGAGTCCCAGATGTTTGCTGGCGTTCTCGAGGCAACAGCGGGCCGCGTTGTTCCCAAGTGGCTCGAACTGAACAAAGAGACGTCAAAGGCAAAGGTCGTTGCAGTACCCGAGAGAGAAGATATCGACGTACCGGTCAACGAGATCCTCATCGTTGAGTTCTACTCCAAGTAATCTGTTTTTTCGACAATGGCATTGTGCTTACGTTTTATACACAACGGTGCATCTATTGTATGCTTGATAAGGAGGGGTTTTGAATGATGGAGATTGAGAAGCCCAGAATCGAGACAGAAGAATTAACCGAAGACGGTACCTACGGCAAGTTTGTCGTGGTACCGCTCGAAAACGGTTACGGAACCACCTTGGGCAATTCGCTCAGACGTGTTCTGCTGTCGTCGCTTCCCGGCGTTGCCGTGAATTCAGTCAAGATTGACGGCGTGTTGCACGAGTTTTCAACCATCCCCGGCGTTAAGGAGGATGTGGCTGAGATCATACTCAACCTCAAGGGGCTTACCGCAAGATTAAAAGGCGAAGGTCCCAAGACCGTGCAGATAGACGCTGCCTGCGCCGAAGGGGAAGGCGAATTGAAGGTCACCGCCGGTTCAATAAGATGCGACAGTGAGGTCGAAATCCTCAACACCGACATGCATATAGCTACACTTGCCGAGGGCGCTTCGCTGCACATGGAAATCGTGCTCGACAGCGGACGCGGTTATGTATCGGCTCAGAAGAACAAGGATAATATGCAGCAGAACGTCATCGGTGTGCTCGCTGTCGATTCAATATATACGCCTGTAGTTGCGGTGAATTACAAGGTTGACGATTTCCGCGTCGGCAATGTCACCAACTACGACAAACTTACGCTGGAAGTCTGGACAAACGGAGTTATCAATGCGCAGGAGGCTGTTTCGCTCGGCGCAAAGGTGCTCACCGAGCATCTCAATCTGTTTGTAAATCTTTCCGAAAGTGTTTCTTCACAGGAAATCATGGTTGAGACAAGCAATACTGGCAGCGAGAAGGTTCTGCAGATGACCATCGAAGAGCTGGACCTCAGCGTCCGTTCCTTCAACTGTCTCAAGCGTGCGGGAATAAATACAGTCGAGGATCTCATCAGCAAGACCGAAGAGGATATGATGAGAGTGCGTAACCTCGGCAGAAAGAGCCTTGAGGAAGTAGTTGAAAAGCTCGAATCCCTCGGCTACA
>ONNK01000092.1 GCA_900319185.1 uncultured Bacteroidales bacterium | reverse complement strand
CGGCGGGATTGACGTACATGGACAGGTAGCTCAGGATCAGCACGCCGGCGTTCATGAGCATGAAGGTCCGGGCCGTAAGCCCGAACAAGAAGTGTCCGAATCCCTTTTTCTTCTTCTCTGCCATCCTGGCAAAATGTTAGTTGCGGTCGAAAAGCGTTCCTTTCTTGCGCCAGTACTTGATGAGCAGCCAGCCGAACAGCATGCCTCCCAGATGGGCGAAATGCGCGATGCTGACAGCTGTGCCCGTGATACCGAAGAGGAGTTCGGCCACAGCGAAAATGATGACCATCCATTTGGCGCTCAGCGTTACGGGAGGGAACAGCAGGGTGAGCCTGGACTCAGGGAAAAGCATGGCATAACCGATGATGACTCCGTAGATGGCGCCGGAAGCGCCCAGCGTCGGAGTCATCTTAAGGGCCGCATAAGACTGCGCAGCGGTAGCGGAGCCTTCGGCCATGGCGGCCATGTAGCCCTGGGCCTGGAGATATTCGACCCCCGTATGCAAAGCAACCGCGCCCAGGCCGCAGACGAAATAGAAGATCAGGAATTTCTTCTCCCCTATCATGCGTTCGAGCACGGATCCGAACATCCAGAGCGTGTACATGTTGAACAGGATATGCCAGAAGCCGCCATGCATGAACATGTGCGTGAGTATCTGCCAGGAATGGAAATACTGCGAGGCGGGATAGAACATCGCGAAGGTAGTGACCATGAAGTTCTCGTTGATCAGGGTCGCGATGAACACTATCACGTTGATGATGATGAGGTTGCGGGTCACGGTAGGGACATTGGCCATAAAGCCTCTCCCTCCCTGGTTTTCTCCGTTATAATAATAGTAATCAGGCATGGGCGATCAGAATTTCTTGTCGATATCCTCGACCGGAACGATAGTGATGATGCGGCGGCCGCGCGATGTGAGTTCGGCGTTGCCGGAGGCGAAGAGCGAGTCGATCAGATGCTGCGCTTCGAAAGGCGAGGAAGGCAGCTTGGCCGATGAGGCTCCAAGTATGGCGAACTTCTCCGCCAGGGACGAATGCATGGTCTCGGAAAGCGAGGCATGACCTTCGGAAAGGATGAAGAGCAGGTCGGAGACCATCGCTTCAACCTTACCGCTCTCGCAGGAGAATCCGTCCGGCACTCCGTTCACGACGACGGTGTCATTGCCAAACGGGGTTATGTCGAAACCGAGAGACTTCAGCAGCCCGGCATTCTCGTCGAAAAGAAGGCGGTTCTCCACCCCGACGCGGACCTGCTCCGGGAAGAGCGAAGCCTGCGACACATGCTCGCCCTTGGACAAGGCACGCAGGAAGCGTTCGTACAGTATGCGTTCGAACGCCCTGCGGATGTGCACGACCATCAACCCGGAACGGGCAGTCGTGACGATGTACTTGTCCTTGACCGTCAGGACCTGCGTCGTAGGCAGGACCTTGGACTCGAAAAGCTTGCCGTAGTCCTCATGCTTGTCCACGTACTGCGATGTACCGGCAGGATGCTGTGCAGGCTTAGGCTCCGAGACCGGGGAATAGTTGGAGAAATCGTAGTCTGACGGCACGGGAGCCGGCTCGAAAGGATTGTAGTCCGGGTCAAGTTCAAGCCTGGGCGTGACGGAAGGCTTGTATTCGTCGAAACTCCTGCCGATCACAGGCATCTGCGCTGCGGCATCGTTGTCGAAATCGATGCTTGCTCCGAAGGAGTTGCGGCCAAGCGTCTCGCGGACGCAGGCATACAGGGTGCGGAAAACGAGGTTGTCCTCCTCGAACTTTATCTCGGACTTGGTAGGATGGATGTTCACGTCGACCGACCCGGGGTCCACCTCGAGGAAGATGAAATATGACGGAGTAAGGCCCTCGGGGACGAACTCCTCATAGGCCTTCATGACGGCCTTGTGGAGATAGGGGCTGCGGAAATACCTTCCGTTCACGAAGAAGAACTGGTTGCCCAGAGTCTTCTTGGCGGAGTCAGGACGGCCGATGAAGCCCCTGACGCGCATCAGTGAAGTGTCCGCACTGATGTCCACGATATCTCCCGTAACATTGTCCCCCAGAAGGTCCAATATCCTGAACTTAAGGGACTTGGCAGGTTTGAGGACGAAGACGTCCCTCCCGTTGTGGGAAAGCGCGAAGGAGATGTCCGGACGGGTAATGGCTATACGGGTGAACTCCTCCACTATATGTTTGAATTCGACATTGTCGGACTTGAGGAACTTGCGGCGGGCCGGGACGTTGTAGAAAAGGTTGCGCACGACGAAGGATGATCCGCAAGGGGCCGCAACCTCTTCCTGCGAGACGAGCTTGGAGTCGGCGAAGACGACTTCGGTGCCTATCTCGTCTTCGGGGCGGCGTGTGCGGAGCGTGACTTCGGCGACTGCCGCTATCGAGGCCAAGGCCTCTCCGCGGAAGCCGAAGGTGAGAATGCGGTCCAGGTCCTCGGCAGTGGCGATCTTGGAGGTCGCGTGACGCTCAAAGCACAGCACGGCATCGTCCGGGGACATGCCGCAGCCGTCGTCGATGACCTGGATAAGCGTGCGCCCGGCGTCGGTGATGACCACCGACACGCTGCGCGCACCGGCGTCCAGGGAGTTCTCCATGAGCTCCTTCACCACGGAAGCGGGCCGCTGGACGACCTCGCCCGCGGCGATCATGTTGGCTACGTTGCCGGGCAGTATCCTGAGCTCAGGCATTACAGGAGGGAGTAGAATTTAAGGATGTAAAGCAGCACTCCCACCACGAGCAGGAGGCCGACGAGGCCTATGATGCTCTGGGCCCTGCTGCCGGCGCGGACGGTCTTCTGGTAATGGCCGTCACGGAGCGAACCCTTGATGTATGAGCCGGGAACGTAGCTCTCATCTTTCATCTCTTTATCGAGCGTTCCGTCCACATGTCCGAACTTCTGGCGGAGTTCGTCCTTCTCCTTGTCGTAGAAGATCGGCTTGTAGTCGAAAGAGTTGTGTTCCTGCTCTCCAAACCAGTTGAATAATCCCATAATAATGTGCGTTTATGATTTACAAAAATAGTGATTTTATTTGTAACTTTGCACAATCTTAAAACATCCGCCTATGTCTTTCATTGATCAAAGAGCCGTGCGCGAAGGACTCACTTTCGATGATGTCCTGCTCGTTCCGGCCTATTCGGACGTACTCCCGCGCGAAGTAGATCTCAAATGCAGGCTGTCACGCCACATCACCCTCAACATCCCCATCGTCTCCGCCGCCATGGATACGGTCACCGAGGCGCCTATGGCCATAGCCATCGCCAGGGAGGGAGGTATCGGCGTCATCCACAAGAACATGTCCATCGCCCAGCAGGCCGACCAGGTCCGCCACGTCAAGCGTGCTGAGAACGGCATGATCACCGACCCGGCCACCATCACAGCCGACAAGACCGTCGGTGACGCCCTCGCCATGATGCGCGAGCTCAAGATAGGCGGTATCCCCGTAGTCGCTGAAGACAACACCCTCGTGGGCATCGTCACCAACCGTGACCTCCGCTTCCAGCAGGACTATTCCGTCAAGATCGCGGACGTGATGACCTCCAAGGGCCTCATAACGCTGCAGAACACCGAGTTCTCGACCGAAAAGATCAAATATACGCTGCTCGAGCACCGCATCGAGAAGCTCCCCATAGTGGACAAGGACTACAAGCTCGTGGGACTCGTCACCTACAAGGACATGGTGCGCCAGCAGAGCCATCCCAATGCCTGCAAGGACGAGCGCGGAAGACTCCGCGTCGCGGCCGGCATCGGCATCACCGCCAACGCGCTTGAGCGCGTCAAGGCGCTTGTGGCCGAGGGCGTCGACGCCGTCGTGCTCGACTCCGCCCACGGCCATAGCAAGGGCGTGCTTGACAAGCTCCGGGAGATTAAGGCCGCATATCCCGATCTCGATGTTATCGTCGGTAACATAGCCACTTCCAAGGCTGCCGAGGACCTCATCGCAGCAGGTGCCGACGGCCTCAAGGTCGGCATCGGGCCCGGCTCCATCTGCACCACCCGTATTGTCGCAGGCGTAGGCGTCCCGCAGCTTACCGCAATTTTCGACGTCGCTGAAGTGGCTGCGAAGCATGATGTCCCGCTCATCGCCGACGGCGGCCTCCGCTACTCCGGCGACATCGTCAAGGCCCTGGCCGCCGGAGGCGACTGCGTCATGTGCGGTTCGCTCTTCGCCGGCACCGAAGAGGCTCCGGGCGAAACCATCATCCTCAACGGCCGTAAGTTCAAGACCTACCGCGGCATGGGTTCGATCGACGCCATGAGCGCCGGATCATCCGACCGCTATTTCCAGGACAATGTCTCCAACGCCAACAAGCTCGTCCCCGAAGGCATCGTGGGACGCGTCCCTTACAAGGGCACCCTACAGGAGACCGTGTTCCAGCTCGTCGGCGGCATCCGTTCGGGCATGGGATACTGCGGTGCGCATACCCTGCAGGAACTCAAAAAAGCCGAGTTCGTGCGCATCACCTCCAACGGCGTGGTGGAGAACCACCCCCACGACGTGACCATCACCAAGGAGACCCCCAACTACAGCAGAGGCGAGTAATTTTCAAGAAACAGATATTTGCTTAACATTATGACTACAGGTAACGTTCGTCCCGCGGATATGGAGCGTATCACTACTCCAGCCCTTGCCAAGAGATTCATCGAGGAACAGATTAAAGAACTCCGAGCCCAGATCGGTGACAAGAAAGTGCTGCTGGCACTCTCCGGCGGCGTGGATTCATCGGTCGTGGCGGCCTTGCTGATCAAGGCTGTCGGCAAGCAGCTGGTCTCCGTCCACGTCAACCACGGTCTTCTGCGCAAAGGTGAGCCCGAGCAGGTGGTCCGCGTGTTCCGCGACGAGCTGAACGCCAACCTTATCTATGTAGATGCCGTCGACCGTTTCCTGGACAAGCTCGCCGGCGTGGCTGATCCCGAGCAGAAGCGCAAGATCATCGGTGCGGAGTTTATCCGTGTGTTTGAAGAAGAAGCCCGCAAGCTGGACGGTATCAGCTTCCTGGCTCAGGGTACCATCTACCCCGATATCATTGAGTCCGGCCCTGTCAAGTCCCATCACAATGTTGGCGGCCTTCCTGAAGACCTCCAGTTTGAGCTCGTAGAGCCCATCAAGCTCCTGTTCAAGGACGAGGTCCGCGTGGTGGGCAAGGAGTTGGGACTGCCCGACAACATGGTGTACCGCCAGCCTTTCCCTGGCCCCGGCCTGGGAGTCCGCTGCACCGGCGCCATCACCCGCGACCGTCTGGAAGCCCTTCGGGAGAGCGATGCCATCCTGCGTGAAGAGTTTGCCAAGAATGGTTTGGAAGGCAAGGTATGGCAGTACTTCACCATTGTTCCCGACTATAAGTCCACGGGCGTAAAGGACAACAAACGCAGCTGGGACTGGCCGGTGATCATCCGTGCCGTTAACACACGCGACGCCATGACCGCCACCATCGAGGAAATCCCCTACGAGCTGCTTCACCACATCACGCGGCGTATCATCACGGAAGTCCCGGGCGTCAACCGCGTACTCTATGACCTCACCCCGAAGCCGACGGGAACGATAGAATGGGAGTAAGGATAGGTCAGGGATATGATGTCCACCGCCTGGCGGAGGGACTGCCGATGTGGCTGTGCGGAGTGCGCATTGACAGCCCGAAGGGCTTCGTGGCGCACTCTGACGGCGATGTCGCCATCCACGCGCTCTGCGACGCCCTGTTGGGCGCGCTCGCGCTGGGCGACATCGGCTACCATTTCCCAGACTCTTCCGACGAGTTCAAGGGCATTGACTCCAAGATACTCCTTACGAGGGTCATGGACCTGGTCCGTGGAAAGGGTTATTCCGTAGGCAACGCCGATATCACCATCGCGCTTCAGGCGCCGAAGATAGGCAGCTATGTCCCTACCATGCGGGAGACGCTCGCCGGCCTGCTCGGCGTCGGGGCCGACTGCGTCAGCGTCAAGGCCACGACCACCGAGCGCCTCGGCTTCGTCGGCCGCGGCGAAGGCTGCGAGGTCTGGGCCGTCTGCCTCCTGCAACCCGCAGGGTAGCTCCAAAAGCATATTACCCTGCGGGCAAATACCCGCAGGGTAGGCAAAAAACCGCAGGGCCCTGCGGTTTTTTTGTATAATGGGCGCAGGATTTCCAGAAGCCGATAGTTATATTTGTGCATGCACGAAGCGGAACTGGCCAGACTATGCGCCCGAGGGGACTCACGCGCCCGCGAGGAACTGTATCGTACGTACAGTCCCCGCCTGCTAGCTTTGTGCATGAGATATGCCCAGGACCGCAGTTCCGCGCAAGACCTCATGCAGGATGCATTCGTCAAGATCTTCCGCGTCATCCGCAAGTTCCGCTGGGAGCGGGAAGGCTCCCTTTATTCCTGGATGGCCCGGGTAACGCTTAACCTATGCTTTGACTCGATGAAAAAACGCCGGAGGATGGCGGCACTGTTCCGGGAAGGATCGGAACTGGAGCGCATACCGGACGATCCTCCCGACTATGCTGAAGCGGCCGCCATCCCTGCCGAGAGCTTGCAGGCTATGGTGGAAGACCTTCCGGAAGGATACAGGACCGTATTCAAGCTGCACTGCCTGGACGGCCTGTCACACAAGGAGATCGCTTCGTTGCTCGGCATCAAGGAGAACAGCGCATCGTCCAATCTCGCAAGGGCAAGGATGATACTGGCAAAAAGGATTAAGGAGTACAATTATGAGGACTGACACGCACAAAGAATGGACCGACGCCTTCCGGGAGAGTTTCCCGGAAGAGGTCCGGCCGGCTGACGGCGGCTGGGAGGCCGTCGCCGGGCGGGTGCGGCGCGCCGCTGCGCGGCGCCGGGCCGCCATCGTGGCCGCAGCCCTCGCCCTGCCGCTCGCCGGCGGCGTATTCTTCCTGAG
>ONNK01000190.1 GCA_900319185.1 uncultured Bacteroidales bacterium | reverse complement strand
TCTCTGGCAAGACCGACGATTTCGAGTCGCTCATCCAGCACGACCTCGTGGCCCCAGGCGTGGACCTCATCCCATCGGGATCCATCCCGCCGAACCCGGCAGAGCTCCTCAGCTCCAGCCGTCTGGACCGTCTGGTCGAATGGCTGCGCGAGCGCTACGACTTCATCCTCATCGACGCCGTGCCTGCCGGCATCGTGGCCGATGCGGATATCCTCAAACGCTTCGCCGACGCGACCGTGTTCGTCATCCGTTCCAGGATGGTCGACAAGCGAATGCTGCCTGACCTCCAGGAACTTAAGGACCGCAAGATATTCCCCAACATGACAGTCATCCTCAACGACGTCAAGTACAAGAAGCGTCGTCGCGGCTACGGCAAGTACGGCAGCTATGGCTACGGATATGGTTATGGTTACGGGTATGGTTATGGCTACGGATACGGCTATGGTTACGGATACGGCTATGGCTACGGATATGGTGACGGCGGCTACGGCAGCTACAAGGATGATGACGATGACAGCGACAAGAAGAAGCATCATCACCATCACAAGCACCACGAGGACAAGGGCGAATCCGAAAAGGCTGAAGCATAATGGCCAATTTCGCACTTATAGGCGCCGCGGGCTACATAGCCCCGCGCCACCTCAAAGCCATCAAGGATACGGGCAATGAGCTGCTGGCGGCCTATGACCGCTTCGACAGTGTCGGACGCCTCGACAGTTTCTTCCCGGAGTGCTCGTTCTTCACGGAGAACGAGCTTTTCGACCGTTTCTGCTCCAAGCAGATGCAGACAGACAATCCCCTGCACTGGATGAGCATTTGTACGCCGAACTATACGCACGACGCATTCATCCGTTACGGCCTGCGCCTCGGCTGTGACGTCATCTGCGAGAAGCCGGTGGTGCTCAACCCGTACAACATCGACGCGCTTGAGAAGGTCGAACAGGAAACCGGCCACAAGGCATACAATATCCTGCAGCTCCGCCTTCACGACAGCATCGCCGCACTCAAGAAGAAGGTCGACGAGGGTCCCAAGGACAAGGTCTATGACGTTGACCTGTCCTACATCGCCTCCCGTGGCAAGTGGTACTACACTTCGTGGAAGGGCGACGTCCACAAGAGCGGCGGCATCGCCACCAACATTGGAGTGCACTTCTACGACATGCTCCAGTGGATATTCGGCCCGGTCAAGGAGAATATCGTCCATGTGATGAGCTTTGACCGCGTCGCGGGCTACCTCGGTCTCGAGAAGGCCCGCGTGCGCTATTTCCTCAGCATCAATGCCGACTGTCTGCCTCCGAACGCGGTGCAGGGCGAGAAGCGCACTTACCGCACGCTCAATATCGATGGCAGCGAGTTCGAGTTCAGCCAGGGCTTTACCGAGCTGCACACCCTCAGCTACCAGAAGATCCTTGCGGGCGAAGGTTTCCGCATCAGCGAAGCCCGCCCCTGCATTGAGATAGTCAGCCAGATCCGCAACGCCACTCCCATCGGCCTGAAGGGCGACTATCACCCTCTAGCGAAGCTCCCGCTCGCAAAGCACCCCTTCGGCTGGGACGACAAACGATAATGCACCCTTTCAGGAAACTCCTGCTGGTCTCCATGGGCCGTGAATCCTCCTTCGAGAAGGATCTGACCCATGTGGACTGGGCCAAACTGTACAATATGGCCAAGGTCCAGACCTTGCTGGGAGTCATGAATGACGGTATCCACCGTCTGCCAGAATCCCAACTTCCCCCCGAGCATATCCTGGAGAAATGGGACCATCTGACGAGCAGGATCGCAGAGATCCACCGCAACCACGAACGACGAATAGCGGAGCTAGAGGGCATCCTGAAGGAACGCGGCTTGCAAGGCTGCATACTGAAGGGCACGGGACTCTCGCACCTCTACCCCAGCCCTGAGCGCCGCATGAGCGGCGACATCGACATCTGGATCAAAGGCCCGAGGGCTGATACCATCAGGGCTTTCGCATCCAAGTACAGCATCCACGACATCATTTACCAGGAAGCTAAGGTCGACTTTTTCGACGATGTGACGGTCGAGGTGCATTTCCATCCGGCAAAGCTTGCCAACCCCTTCCTGAATGCGCGCCTTCAGCGCTGGCTGGAGCAGAACGCCCCGTTCCGGGACGGAGAGACGATAGTCTATCCCGACGCGCGCTTCAACGCAGTATTCTGCATGGCGCATATGTTCCGCCACTACATCGTAGGAGGCGTAGGCCTGAGGCAGATGATGGATTATTACTACGTGCTGCGGGCACTGCCGGCGGCTGAGCGCGGGCCCGTATTCCAGACGCTGAAGCGTCTGGGCATGGCCCGCTTCGCCGCCGCTACCATGGTCTGCATGCAGCACGAGTTCGGTCTCGAGGACGAATATCTCCTCTGTCCCCCAGACCCCAAGCTGGGCAAGAAACTCGTGTGTGACATCATAAAGACGGGCAATTTCGGCGTCCTTGACCCACGCAACCTCAGCCACAAAGGAGAGTCGAAACTCGCGC
>ONNK01000093.1 GCA_900319185.1 uncultured Bacteroidales bacterium | reverse complement strand
CTGCATCGCTAGTTTCTCAAGGTCGAATACCTCCGTCTTGGTGCCCTTCACGGGGTCTACCAGGTAGTACTGCGTGCCTTCGGAGGTCTTCCACTCGTACCAGAACCTGTCGGAGTCCCTGAACCAGTGCGGCTGGACCCTGGTGGAGAAAACCATCTGCCCGACTTTCTTTGCGGAAAAGCGCTCGGCAAGGGCGTAATTGGCCTTGGTGATCCTTTCCTGCGAGCTTGCAACGAAGCAGGCTGAGAGCAGAAGGATAGCTGTCAACAGTCTTTTCATGGATGTAACTATTTGATTTTCAGTTTTGCTTTCTTAAGTCCTTCGCTGTTTGCCGTGAGGGTGATCTTTCCCTTGCCGGTCCGGCGGACGATAACCGTGGCCAGCCCTCCGAAAGCCTTTATCCTGTCGGACTTGAAAGGCGTCAGGCACGTAGGGTCCCCGGCGTCCACGGCTACGATCTCGCCCGGGCCGCTGATGGTGAACACTATTTCAGGCCCGGCGACAGGGACGACATCGCCCCTGCGGTCGGCGACCTTGACATCCACGAAGGCAAGGCCGTCCTCGCCGGTCCTTGCACCCTTGGTCCTTTTGACGTCGCCACTGAATCCGGTGGAAGGTCCGGAACAGCCTTCGACTTCCATCATGAGTTTCCTGGGAGCTCCTGCGGTGCGGATCTTCCTGACCTCCTTCGTGCGGCCTTCGCGGGCGACCACCTTGATCGTGCCCCCGGTGTAAACAACGTCGTCCCAGCGGAGGCGGTACTGGCCTTCGGCGCGCCTGCGCACGCCCTGCGACTTGCCGCCCACGACGAGTTCGGCTTCGTCGTAGTTGGTGTACACGTGCACCGGGGTGACTTCACCCTCCCGTCCGTTCCAGGTCCAGTGCGGCAGCACATGGAGCACCTTCTTGTCGCTCCAGCGGGCCTTGTACAGCCAGTAGCGGTCCTTCGGGAAGCCCGCCAGGTCGATTATCCCGAAATATGAGCTCCTGGCCGGGGAAGCGATCTTCCCTTTCTCCTTGAGTTCCTTCATCGCCCTGTCCAGGGATTCGGCATCGTGGAAGTTGCTCAGGATGGTCAGGTCGGTGTTGTACGGAGTGGGCTCGCCAAGGTAGTCGAAGCCCGTCCAGACGAACTCTCCGAGACAGGAGGGATTCTCGTCCTCGTACTTCCATTCCTGTTCGGGAGTCTGTCCCCAGGGAACGGTGTGGATGTCGTAGGAGCACACCTGGAAGTCCTGTTCGGACGCCTCCACCGACTCTCCCAGGGGAAACATGTAGACGCCTCTTGAGGAAATGGTCGAAGCGGTCTCGCTGCCGAGGTAGGGTTTCCCGGGATTGGCTGCATGGAACTTTGCGTAAAGGTGCGGCTTGTAGTTGAAGCCGTAGGCGTCCACCGCGTTGCGGAAGTCCTGCTCGGAGGCCCAGGGATTGTCGGACCCAACCGTGGTTATCCTCGTAGGGTCCAGTGTGTGGCATATTTCCGAAAGATGGTAGGCGATGTGGTACTTGTCAGGGTAGCCCTGTTCCGGGACCTCGTTCCCGATGCTCCACATTATCACCGACGGATGGTTGCGGTCGCGCCTGAGGAGAGCCTCCATGTCCTTGTCCGCCCATTCGTCGAAGAGTTTCGCATAGCCGTTCTCCCTCTTGGGAATGGACCAGGTGTCGCTCAGTTCGTCCATCACCAGGAAGCCCATCCGGTCGCAAAGGTCGAGCAGTTCGGGAGCCGGAGGGTTGTGGGAGGTGCGGATGGCGTTGCAGCCCATTTCCTTGAGCATGTTCAGCCTGCGGACCCAGGCGGTGGTGTTCCAGGCCGCTCCGAGGGCTCCCGCGTCGTGGTGGAGGCATACTCCCTTGATGAAGGTCTTCTCTCCGTTGACGTAGAGGCCGTCCTCCCCGTACCTGAGGTCGCGGAAGCCGAACACGGTAGTGTACTCGTCCCTTGAACCGCCGGCAGTCACGGTCGTGACAGCCCTGTAGAGACTGGGCCTGGCGGGGCTCCAGCGCAGGGCGTCCCTGACGGTGAATTCCTGGGTGAGGACTGTGCCGTCGCAGACCGTCACTTCGTCTTCTGCGGAGGCGACAGGAGCAGTCCCTGAATATTCATAGATGACCGTGCAGACCTTGCCGCGGACCGGGGCCGAGGCGTTGCGCAGGGTGATCTCCATCTTGGCGCGGTCGCCTTCGGTGGTGACGAAGGTTCCCCAATGGGCCACTCCGACCGGGTCGGCCACGGTCAGCCATACATTGCGGTATATGCCGCCTCCGGGATACCAGCGGCTGGATTCCTCGGGATTGTCTATCGTGACCTTGATCTCGTTGTCACCCTCCTTGATGAACGGAGTCAGGTCGGCCTGCCAGGAAGCATATCCGTATGGCCACTCGGTGACATATTCCCCGTTGCAGAAAACCTTCGCCCACTGCATCGCACCGTCGATGTCCAGGAAGTACTGCTTCGAGTCATTTCTTTCCACGTTCAGTGTCTTTGAATATTCCGCCTTGCCCCACCAGGCGAGCTTTCCCGATTCGCTCGGATATGAGATGTCGAAAGCGCCCTCCACACCCCAGTCGTGGGGGAGGTCCAGTACACGGCTCACACCGTCCTTGGTAAAGGTCCAACCGTCGTTGAATAAGGTTCTTGAAACAGGTTGAGCGGACAAACCGAGAGTCATAAATGCACCCAGAGCAGCCAAAATGATGGTCAAGGAATTTGTTTTCATATTTTCAAAGATAGCTAAAATCCTGTAAATGAACTTTGTTAATTGAAGAATTATCCTTAAATTTGCGGTCCCAAATTATTTGGGAAAAAACATAAATAATAGATTTACAATCATTTATGCCAACAATTCAGCAATTAGTTCGCAAAGGACGCGAGAGTCTTGTCTCACAAAGCAAGTCTCGTGCGCTGGACGCTTGCCCTCAGAAGAGGGGCGTTTGTCTTCGTGTTTACACGACGACTCCTAAGAAACCTAACTCAGCGATGAGGAAGGTCGCCAGGGTACGCCTCACTAACACTAAAGAGGTCAACGCCTACATCCCGGGCGAGGGTCACAACCTCCAGGAGCACAGCATCGTGCTTGTACGTGGCGGTCGTGTAAAGGACCTCCCTGGTGTGCGCTACCACATCCTTAGAGGAGCTTTGGATACTGCAGGCGTAGAAGGAAGGACACAGTCCCGTTCCCTCTATGGCGCCAAGAGGCCGAAGAAATCTAAGAAGTAGTTCATTTTTGTTTTTTTATCACCTTTAATTTTTACTCACAATGAGAAAATCGAAGCCTAAAAAGAGGATTCTACTTCCTGATCCTAAGTATCACGATGTCGAGGTGACCCGCTTCGTGAACAACCTTATGTTGCAGGGGAAGAAGAGTATCGCGTATTCTATTTTTTACGATGCCATCGACATGGTAGGCGAGAAGATGAAAGATTCTGACAAGGCTCCTCTGGATATATGGAGGAAGGCTCTCGAAAACGTGACCCCTCAGATCGAGGTCAAATCACGTCGTGTAGGAGGTGCCAACTTCCAGGTGCCTACGGAGTTGCGCCCGGAGAGGAAAGTCTCGCTTTCCATGAAGAACATGATCGGCTATGCCCGTAAGCGTTCCGGCCACTCCATGGCTGAAAAACTTTGTGCAGAGATTGTGGCCGCCTACAATAACGAAGGTGGAGCATTCAAGAGGAAAGAGGATATGCACAAGATGGCGGAGGCCAACAAGGCATTCGCTCACTTCCGTTTCTAATCGCTTTTACGGATGTCTGCAGGCAGGGATCTTAATTACACCAGGAACATCGGTATCATGGCTCACATTGATGCCGGTAAGACTACCACGTCCGAGCGTATCCTGTACTACACCGGTAAGACTCACAAGATCGGAGAAGTGCATGATGGCGCTGCCACTATGGACTGGATGGTACAGGAGCAGGAGAGAGGTATAACCATCACTTCTGCAGCTACCACCGCTTTCTGGCATTATGGCGGGAAGGTGTATCAGATCAACCTTATCGACACTCCCGGTCACGTTGATTTCACCGTTGAGGTGGAGCGTTCACTTCGCGTTCTTGACGGAACCATTGCTACTTTCTGTGCCGTAGGTCGTGTTCAGCCTCAGTCTGAGACTGTTTGGCGCCAGGCTGACAAGTACAGGGTTCCGAAGATCGCTTATGTGAACAAGATGGACCGCGTGGGAGCCGATTTCCTGGCTTGCGTTGAAGAAATCCACACCAAGCTCGGTGCCAACGCTGTCCCCGTTTGTCTCCCTATCGGAGCTGAGGACAAGTTCGACGGCATCGTTGATCTTATTTCCCGCAAGGCCATAATCTATGATTCCAGCGATGAGCTGGTCAATTATGAGATTAAGGACGTTCCGGCCGATATGGCCGAAGAAGTCGAGAGATGGAGGGACAAACTCGTTGAGGCAGCTGCCGAATGCGATGAGTCTCTCATGGAGAAATACTTTGAGGATCCTGGATCTGTTACTGAGGAAGAGATTATCGCTGCAATCCGCAAAGGCACTATCTCAATGCAGATAGTACCTGCTTGCTGCGGGTCTTCTTTCAAGAACAAGGGTGTTCAGTTCCTCCTTGACGCAGTTATGCGTTATCTCCCGTCTCCGCTGGACAAGGGTGTCATAGTCGGCACCAACCCAAGGAATGGAAATGAGAAGGACATCCTTCCTTCCGCTTCCGAACCTTTCTGCGCACTCGTGTTCAAGATTGCGACGGACCCGTTTGTGGGCCGCCTCGCTTTCATGCGCGTGTACTCCGGACGGCTGGACGCCGGTTCTTATGTCTTTAACACGCGTACGGGCAAGAAAGAAAGGGTCGCCCGCCTGTATCAGATGCACTCCAACCACCAGAACCCCATTGAGTTCGACGAGGCCGGAGATATCTGCGCAGCGGTCGGCTTCAAGGATCTCCGCACAGGTGACACCATCTGCGCCGAGGACAAGCCCATTACGCTCGAATCCATGGAATTCCCTGATCCGGTGATCGGTATCGCCGTCGAGCCCAAGACCCAGAACGATCTGGACAAACTGGGCATCGCCCTTGGCAAACTTGCCGAGGAAGATCCGACCTTCACCGTGAAATCCGATCCCGAGACCGGCCAGACCGTCATCAGCGGTATGGGCGAGCTCCATCTGGATATCATCGTGGACCGTCTGCGCCGCGAATTCGGCGTGGAAATCAATCAGGGCGCTCCCCAGGTCAACTACAAAGAGGCGATTACCGCTACGGTCCAGCACCGCGAAGTCTTCAAGAAGCAGACGGGCGGCCGTGGTAAATTCGCCGATATCATCGTGGAAATCGGACCCGCCGACGAAGGCGTCAACGGTCTGCAGTTCGACAATCAGGTCAAGGGCGGCAACATCCCCAAGGAGTTCATCCCGAGCATCCAGAAGGGTTTCGAATCCGCCATGGCCAACGGTCCCCTTGCGGGCTTCGAGGTCCAGTCCCTCAAGGTGACGGTCCTGGATGGTTCGTATCACCCGGTCGACTCCGATCAGCTTTCCTTCGAAATGGCCGGCCGGATGGCCTTCCGTCACGCCGCCCGCAAGGCGAAACCCGTCCTGCTGGAGCCCATCATGTCCCTGGAGGTGGTTACCCCCGAAGACTATATGGGTGACATCGTGGGCGACCTGAACCGCCGTCGCGGACAGATCGTGGCCATGGACTCCACCACCAACGGAGCCCGCATCGTGAAGGCTTTTGTCCCGCTCGCAGAGCAGTTCGGCTATGTGACGGTACTGCGTACCCTGTCTTCCGGACGCGCAACGAGCACGATGACGTTCGACCACTACGCCGAGGTTCCGGCCAACCTGGCCAAGGACATCGTCGAGAAGAGCGGATACCAGTTCCATGACGATGAAGATTAGGTAAGATTATTTAAAAGTAAATTGATATGAGTCAGAAAATCAGAATCAAACTCAAATCATTCGACCACATGCTCGTCGACAAGTCTGCTGCGAAGATCGTCGACACTGTGAAGGCTACCGGTGCGAAGGTGAACGGTCCCATTCCGCTCCCGACGAACAAGAAGATCTTCACCGTGAACCGTTCGACTTTCGTCAACAAGAAGAGCCGCGAGCAGTTCGAGCTGGACGCTTATTGCCGTCTGCTGGACATCGACGATTCCAACGCCAAGACCGTGGATGCGCTGATGAAGCTCGAACTCCCCTCCGGTGTCGAGGTTGAGATCAAGGTGTAAAACCGCCCGGGTCCCTTAGCTCAGCTGGTTAGAGCAGCTGACTCATAATCAGCGGGTCGTCGGTTCAAATCCGGCAGGGACCACGCAACACAAACGGACATGGCGGAGCCAACACTCCGCCATTTTTCTATGCCCGGCGGGGGTAGGATGGATCCCGTCCCAAATCCAATAGGAAGGCCGGGGTTGCCGGCGGATGAGTTTTTCAAACAGGGTGTCGAAGGGCACCAACCCGGCACCCGTTTCTTTTGCCAGTTCACGGACAAGGATGGCCAGACGCTTCGTCCGTTCTTCCAGCCGGTCATAATCCGGCTTCTCTCCCAGGGCGCCCTCCCGGGCGACAAAAGGCGTACACAGCACCAGCTTCACGCGGGGATTCTGTTCCTGGACTTTCAGCAACAGGCTCTTATACAGCTCCTTCCAGGCCGCGAAATCAAACTCCGCCCCATCGCCGTTCTCCACATAATCGTAGATGTCGTTTACCCCCACGAGGACGGACAGGACATCGGGATGCAAATCCAGCACATCCTCCTGCCAGCGGTTGGCCAGATCGGCCAGTTTGTGGCCGCTGAAACCGCGGTTGTAGAACTGATAGCCCGCACGCGGGTGCCGCGTTTCGCACCACGTGGCCACGAGCGAC
>ONNK01000167.1 GCA_900319185.1 uncultured Bacteroidales bacterium | reverse complement strand
AACACCCGGTATCACCATTGTCGGTTGCAAAATTAGCAAAATATTTTGCAGAATGGACGAAAAACGCTAAATTTGCAGTCCCAAAATTTGTTATGGCCGCTAAGCCATTGAAAAAGAGCCGTTTTGAGAACGGACGCTTACGGTCGAAACTTTTTATAAAGTTTATTATGTACGCAATCGTAGAAATTGCAGGCCAGCAGTTCAAGGTAGAGGCTGGCAATGAGATCTTCGTGAGCCGCCTCGCGGCTGCGAATGGTGCTGATGTAGAGTTCGACAAGGTACTCCTCGTCGCTGGTGACGCGGGTGTCAAGGTCGGTACTCCTTACGTAGATGGTGCGGTGGTCAAGGCCACTGTTTTGGATGACAATGCCAAGGCCGACAAGGTCCTCGTCTTCAAGAAGATCCGCCGCAAGGGCTTCCAGAAGTGCAACGGACATCGCCAGAAGCTGACCAAGATTCAGATTAACGCTATCGCTTAAAAGAGAACGAATTATGGCACACAAGAAAGGTCAATCAAGTTCTAAGAACGGTCGTGAGTCTCAGAGCAAGCGCCTGGGTCTCAAGAAGTTTGGCGGTGAGGTCGTAAAGGCCGGCAATATCATCGTCCGTCAGAGGGGCACTGTCCACAATCCCGACCGCAACGTCGGCATGGGCAAGGATCATACCCTGTATGCTCTCGTGGATGGTACCGTGAAGTTCACCAAGAAGAAAGCTGACAAATCCTACGTATCAGTCATCCCGTTTGAGAACTAATCTCGAAGGGTTTGCCAAGGCATAAGAGAGGACTGCACTTCGAGAGTGGTGTAAGTCCTCTTTTGTTTTATCCGCTTATTAAACAACAAAGATATGCTGACACTTAAGATGCTCCGCGACGATCCCGATAAAGTGATCGCGAAGCTTGCCATCAAGAATTTCGATGCGCGCGAGATCGTGGAGCGCGTGCTTGAGTTGGATACCCGCCGCCGCGCCCTCCAGACCGAGAGCGATGCCATCCTGGCACAGCAGAGGGTCAAGGCCGGCGAGATCGGCCAGCTCATGAAGCAAGGCCTGAAGGCCGAGGCCGAGGCTGCCAAGGCAGCTGTCGCCGAGCTGAAGGCCCGTTCCGGCCGCCTCCTCGAGGAGTCCGACGAAGTGACGAAGGAGCTGGACGCCAAGATCGTCCTGCTGCCCAATATCCCCTGCGACCTTGTCCCCGAAGGAAAGGGCGCCGAGGACAATCTCGTCGTCAAGATGGGCGGTCCGGAAGTCAAGCTTCCGGAGAACGCCCTTCCTCACTGGGAGCTCTGCAAGAAATACGATATCATCGACTTCGACCTCGGAGTGAAGATTACCGGAGCCGGATTCCCCGTCTACAAGGGCAAGGGAGCCAAGCTCCAGAGGGCACTCATCAATTTCTTCCTCGATGTCAACACCGCCGACGGATACAAAGAGGTCGAGCCGCCTGTGATGGTCAATGCCGCATCGGGCTTCGGTACCGGCCAGCTTCCTGACAAGGAGGGCCAGATGTACCATGCCAATCTCGATGATTTCTACATGGTCCCGACCGCCGAGGTCCCCGTCACCAATATCTTCCGTGACGTCATCCTGCAGGACGACGAGTTGCCGCAGGCCCTGACCGCGTACACGCCGTGCTTCCGCCGCGAAGCGGGCTCGTACGGCAAGGACGTTCGCGGCCTGAACCGCCTCCATCAGTTCGACAAGGTCGAGATCGTCCGCGTCGAGAAGCCGGAGAACAGCTATGCCGCCCTCGATGCCATGGTCGCCCATGTCGAGGATATCGTGAACAAGCTCGGCCTCCGTTACAGGATACTCCGCCTCTGCGGCGGCGACATGTCCTTCACGTCGGCCATCACCTATGATTTCGAGCTCTGGAGCGCCGCCCAGGGCCGTTGGCTGGAGATTTCTTCGGTCTCGAACTTCGAGACCTACCAGGCCAACCGCCTGCACCTGCGCTACCGCGACGAGAACGGCAAGCCCCAGCTCTGCCACACCCTGAACGGCAGTTCGCTGGCGCTTCCGCGTGTAGTCGCCGCCCTGCTCGAGGACAACCAGACCGAGGACGGCATCATCATCCCTGAGGTCCTCCGTCCTTACACAGGATTCGACAAGATTGACTAAAGAGAGAATCATACTTGGAATAGATCCCGGAACCAATATCCTTGGTTTCGGGGTCATTTCCATTGATGCCAAGGGGCCGCATTACGTCACGATGGGCGTTTTCGATCTCCGCAAGATCACAGATCCCTTCGAGAAGCTGGCGAATATCAATGCGGGTGTGAAGGAGCTTATCGCCGTGCACGGGCCTGCTGAGATGGCCGTCGAGTCGCCGTTCTACGGCAAGAATGCCCAGGTGATCCTCAAGCTGGGCAGGGCCCAGGGCGCGGCCATCATCGCGGCGACGGAGGCGGGCATACCCGTCGCCGAGTACGCGCCGCGCAAGGCCAAGATTGCCATCTGCGGCAACGGTGCCGCGTCCAAGGAGCAGGTCGAGACCATGGTCGGCAAGACCCTTGGTGTGGATCTCGATCCGAAGTACCTCGACGCCACCGACGCTCTCGCAATAGCCCTCTGTCACTACTACCAGACATCCAGTCCGCTGGCGTCTCCGGGCTCGTCCTCCTCATGGGAGAAGTTCCTCGCCGCGAACCCCGGCAGGATCAAGAAATAGGTTATACCTATATTATTGTAAAAATTTTAAAAAAAGTTCCTTCGGGGATTAAACCGGCCACATCCTTTACTGTCTAAGAGGATGTGTTTTTTTGAATAATAACATTCCGATTATATGAAAAAAAGTTTGATTTTTGTCCTGACCGCACTGTTCAGCATGATGCTGGCAGCATCTGCATTTGCACAGTCAACGCACTCCGTGAGCGTCACCCTCTTTGACGCATCCAACGATGAGCCAGTCAGTTACGCAACAGTATCCGTAACCCCCAAGGGCTCCAGCGACCCCGCAAAATACACCCTTACGGGAGAGAAGGGTACCGCCACCCTCACCGGTGTCAAGGACGGCACCTATATCTTCGCTGCGGAGATGATGGGTTACCTCAAATATGAAAAGGAAATCACCGTGAAGGGTGAGAACGTCGCCATCGGCGAAGTCAAGCTCGAGCTTGACCGTGAGATGCTCGAGGCAGCCAAAGTCACCGACGTAGGCGCTCCCGTCACAATCAAGAAAGATACCATCGAGTATAACGCTACTGCCTTCAAGACCACTGAGAGCGACGTCCTCGAGGACCTTCTGAAGAAGCTCCCCGGCGTCGAGGTCAACGATGACGGCTCCATCGTCGTCAACGGCCAGACCGTCACCAAGGTGTACATGGAAGGCAAGACCTTCTTCATGGATGACCCGCAGA
>ONNK01000200.1 GCA_900319185.1 uncultured Bacteroidales bacterium | reverse complement strand
TCAAGGGTTTGTCATCCTGAGCGAAGCGAAGCGGAGTCGAAGGATCTTGGCAGAGCAGCAGGACAGACGCATGATGTTCTTTTTTTCTGCGCAGCCAAGATCCTTTGACTACGCGCTGGCGCGCTTCGCTCAGGATGACACGCTTTTTACTGCGTATGATACTGAAAAAGGGACGCGCGAAAGCGCGTCCCTTGGGGTGTTGCGGTGGGGTTATGCTGCAGCGTCGGTGAAGTCCGCCGGGTTGAGAACCATGCGGTCTCTGAACAGACGGGTCATGTTCAGCAGCACCTGCGCACACTCGGCACGGCTCATGCTGTCGAGCGGACGGAAGGTGGTGCGCTCACCGACCTTCGCGCTGTCGCCGCGCATGATGAGTCCGTTGGCGCAGTTGAAGACCGGCATCACCGCGTAGTGGCTGATTGCATCGGCGTCGGTGTAGAAATTGCTGGCCAGCAGCGCTCTGAATTCCTCAGCCAGATCTTCTTGACCCTCCTCCCAGAGGAAGCGGGAGATAAAGGTCGCCATCTGCTCGCGGGTGACCGGATCGTCCGGGCAGAAGGTGGTCGCGGTCTTGCCGTTGGTGATGCCCTCGTTGGCAGCCCAGATGACAGCGTCCTTGTACCAGTCCTGGGTCAGGTCGGTGAAGTCGCACTTCAGGCCTTCCACGGAGGGCTCGCCGGCAAAGCGATAGAGCACTGTGGCGACCATGGCGCGGTTCATCTTTACATTGGGATCAAACTTGTTGTTGCCCGTGCCGTTCATGAGCTTCAATGCGGAGGCAAAGTCCACGGCGGGGTCAAACCATGCATCCTCGGGCACGTCGACGAAGGTGTTGTCCTTCATCTTGAGCGCGTTGGCCGCGTCGAATGCTTTTTCCAGAGCGGCTTCCTTGGCGTCGCCGCCCTCGGCCTTTTCAAAGTTCTCGAACGCCATCTGCAGTGCGTCCCAGCTCTCCTTGGTGTAGCAGGCCGCGGGATAGAGACCCTCGAACGAGCTGGCATACGTGAGCTCCAGATTGTGTACCTTCACCTCATCTTTGGTGCCGATGAAGATGCGGCCCTGCGGCTCGGCATATTCCTCGCCGATCACGCCGCCGAGCACCTCGTCGATGTAGTTCATGAGCGCCTCGTCCAGCGGGATGCTGGTGTCGAACTGATCGGAGGCGGCCTTGAAGGCATAATAGGTGTCGCCGCCGGCGGCGCAGAAGTTGTTGGTCACGACGGCGTAGGTTTTGTTTCTGTCAAATCCGACGCCGTTGATGTCGATGATTGCCACGCGCTGGATGCTCTTCGGCGCATAGTAGGTGGAATTGGGGTACTGGTCACCCTGATCATACTCCACGTCGGTTGCAATGGTGAAGTCGATGCCGGAGACCTGCGGGAAGCCGCCGATTGCGTCCGGTGTCATGTAGCAGGAGGCCTCGAGCGCTTCGAGCAGCTCCGCGCCGGTGACGTAAATGACAGCGACGGTGTTGCCGAAGGGCAGAACGGTATTGAGATCCTTCATGGTCACGTCACCCTCGTGGACCCAGGCGCGGATGCCGCCGCCGTTCGTAATGCCGACGACGTTCTCAGCAGGGACCTTCAGATCTGCTTCCTTCAGGACGGACCAGACCATCGCGTCGGTGATCAGGTCGCCGAGGTTGGTCTCCATGTTGCGGTTGCCGGGAGCCTTGTCGCCGTTGAGCTCCACTTCGCTCTTGGCAAAGACCGCGCCGTATTCCTTGTCAACGGCGTCCTCGATCTCCTTCGCCTTGGCGAGCACCGCGCTGTCCTCCGGAACCTCGATCTCGTCCGCGGGGACGAGCTTGTTCTCCACAATCTTCTTCTCGGCCGGGTCGATCACGACCACGCCGACGTTGGCAAACTTCGTGCCGGTGGACTGGATGGGCAGCGCGCTGAATTCGCCGTCATCGCCCGGGGTCATGACACTGTGGGAGTGGCCGTCGATGATGAGGTCCAGACCCTGCACGTTGCTGCAAACGTCCACAGAGCGGTTGCCGATGCTCTCGTCATCGACGCCGAGGTGGAACAGGCCGACCACAATGTCGGCGCCTGCCGCCTTGACCTCATCGACGAGCGTCTGCGCGCAGGCATAGAGCTCTTCCTTCTGCGCGAAGGAGACGCCCTGGATCATGCCGGGGTTGACCTTGGTGTAGGTCTCGGGGGTCTCGAGACCGACGAAGCCGACCTTCACGCCGGCCTTCTCAAGGATGGTCCAGCCGTCGAGAATGCTCTCGCCGTCCTTGAAGACGTCGCCGCAGACGACCTTGAACTCAGCCTTCTCGAGAA
>ONNK01000202.1 GCA_900319185.1 uncultured Bacteroidales bacterium | reverse complement strand
GCACGATCGTAGACGTTCAGCCCGGTGACGTATATTATTGCGGTGATGGCGAGTGCCACTCGATCGAGGCGATCGATGAACCGATCGAGATGATCGCACTGATCCTGTATACCACATGATCTATAGTGCTATCGGATTTACAGTTACCGATTTGGTTAGAATGGGTTTCGCTGTCTGGCGCAGCGTATAACTACAGAAAGACACTTATTTATTAATGATTACTAGACAAAAGGAGAGAGAAAGCATGGAACTTCTGAACTATGAAGTGTTGGAAAGATCAGGTTATGACGGATACATCCTGAAGGATGCGCCTGAAAAGGTCATGCAGTTTGGCGAGGGCAACTTCCTCCGTGCATTCGTAGATTACTGGTTCGACGTATCAAATGAAAAGGCAGATTGGAACGGCAAATGCGTTTTGGTCCAACCTATCAAGCCCGGTCTTGCCGAGATGATCAACAAGCAGGAAGGCCTGTATACACTGTATCTTCGCGGCCGTGAGAACGGCGAGAAGGTCGACAGAAAACGTGTCATTTCCTCCGTTTCCAGATGCCTCAATCCTTATGAGGAAGAAGGCTTCAAGGCCATGATGGAACTGGCCTGCTCTGACGATCTGGAGTACATCGTATCCAATACGACAGAGGCCGGTATCGTCTATGATCCCTCCTGCAAGTTCGAGGACAAACCCGCGAACTCCTTCCCCGGCAAGCTGACACAGGTGCTTTACGAGCGCTTTAAAGCGGGCAAGGGAGGCCTCGTGATCCTCTCCTGCGAGCTGATCGACAACAACGGCAAGGAACTCTTAAAGTGCGTCAACCAGTACATAGATCAGTGGGGACTCGGAGATGACTTCAGGAAATATGTCAATGAGGACTGCACGTTCTGCTCGACGCTGGTAGACAGGATCGTTCCCGGCCGCATCCGCGACGCGGAAGAAGTGGCACGCTTGGAAGAGATCAACGGCTATACGGATCCGCTGCTGGTCGTAGGAGAAGTCTTCGGCGTATGGAACATCGAAGGCCCCGCATGGCTGGAGGAGAAGCTGCCCTTCAAGAGGGCGGGCGTGAACTGCATCGTGGTCCCGGACGTCACGCCTTACAAGAAGAGGAAGGTCCGCATCCTGAACGGAGCGCACACAGGGTTCGTGCTGGGCGCATACCTGGCAGGGTTCAGCATCGTCCGCGAGTGCATGGAGAACGACACGGTCCTGGGCTTCATGAACAAGATGCTGTATGACGAGGTCATCCCCACGCTGACGCTGGACAAGGACGACCTGATGAACTTCGCAAAGGCTGTTCAGGACAGGTTCAACAACCCCTTCGTGAACCATGAACTCATGAGTATTTCCCTGAACTCCACTTCCAAGTGGAGAGCGAGATGCTTCCCGAGCTTTGCGGAGTATGTTGAGAAATACGGAAAGCTTCCGGTTTGCCTGACGACGAGCTTCGCGGCATATCTTGCTTTCTATTCGAGCAACATCCAGGAGCTGACGGACGCCGGTCTGGTCTGCAAAGACCCTCAGGGCAGAACCTATACGATCTCGGATGACCGCTGGGTGCTGGAGTTCTACTATGACCACAAGGATGATGACGCAGCGACTCTGACCCATGCTGTGATGACCAATGAGCAGATGTGGGGAGAGGACCTGACAAAGATCGAAGGGTTCGAAGCGGCAGTGGCAGCGGATCTGGAGAAGATCCGCAAGGACGGCGTCCTGAAGGCATATGCGGACTGCCTGTAAAGAGGATACCCTGTAAAGCGACGGCACCGCTGCTTCAGGCAGTGAGCGGCCGGACTTAAGCGCTTGATTTGGAGGTAATTATGCCCATTTTTATACAGATAAACGATATTGATAATGTAGCAGTTGCCCTCCATCCCGCGCCCGCAGGCACCGCCTTTGGCGGTGCAGCTGCGGTGGAGGACATCCCTCAGGGCCACAAGATGGCGCTCAGGGATATCGCGGTCGGCGAAATGGTCATGAAATACGGCCTGCCCATCGGACATGCCACGAAAGAGATCAAGGCCGGGCAGTGGGTCCACACCCACAACATGATGACCAACCGCAAGGGAGAGGTGGAGTACACCTATGAGCCCGCAGTCAGGGAGATGGAGCCCCTTGAGCCCAAGACCTTCATGGGCTACAGGAGGAAAGACGGGAGGGCGACGAGCCGCAACGAGATCTGGATCATCCCTACGGTAGGATGCGTCAACGAT
>ONNK01000203.1 GCA_900319185.1 uncultured Bacteroidales bacterium | reverse complement strand
CATGGAACGAATCATGATAAAAACGTTTTTTTCATTTTGATACTCCTCAGCAACTTCTTTGAAAGGTGTGCGTGCGTTGTGGGTAATGACTTGCAAAATCTGACGATCTAATTTGTCTATTTTTTCCATACTTGATACTATTAGGTTGCAAAAGTACAACTTTTTTTGGATATATGCAAGTTTTTTAGTACTTTTGCGGCGTTTTTTTGCAAAAAATGGCTCAAAATAGTAGATTTATGTCACTTGAGGAGTATATAGAACAACATAGTTCAGGCGAAAACGAGGTTTTAGAACAAATAAGTCGTTCGACGAATGTGCACGTACTGAATCCCCATATGCTGTCGGGTCAGGTTCAAGGTCGTGTGCTGTCTTTTCTATCGCAGATGATTCGCCCGAAACGCATTTTAGAGTTAGGCACTTTTACCGGTTACTCGGCTTTGTGTTTGGCAGAAGGTCTGCCGGAAAACGGCGAGTTGGTGACGATTGAGCATAACGATGAGTTGGAGGAGATTATTCGTAAAAATCTGTCATTATCTCCGCTTGGTAAGAAGATTCGACTGATTATCGGGGACGCGAAGGAAGTGATTAGTGGTCAGTTGTCAGCGGTCAGTGTGCAGTCGTTTGATTTGGTTTTTATCGATGCGGATAAGCGCGAGTATTGTGCTTACTGGGAATTGGTGTATGATTTAGTTCGTCCCGGCGGTTGGATATTAGCCGATAACACGCTTTGGGATGGACATATTATAGATTCGTCATACGACCACGACAAACAGACTCTTGGTCTTCGCGCCTTTAATGACTTGATATCAGCAGATGAGCGGGTGGAACAGGTGATTTTGCCTCTGCGGGATGGTTTAACGTTGATACATAAGTTGTAAGATGGATGATTTTCGAGCATATATGAATCGTCTTTCGGGCGAAGAAAAGGCAAATACATTGAGCCATTTGATACCATTTATCGGGAGTTTGTTTCTCATTTATCCGTTGCTGCGCTTAGCTATTTCAGCCGGTGTATATGCGTTCATTGGAACGGCGTTATTCCTGATTGGAATGGTTCTCATGTTCGGTTCCTCGACACTTTATCATGCGGTAACAGAGCCCAAATGTAAAGCGCGCTTGCGGATATTAGACCATAGCGCCATTTACGTAATGATAGCGGGTTCGTATTCACCGATTTGTCTGCACGTAGTTGGCGGCTGGGTCGGTTGGACGTCTTGGGTATTATGTGCAGCCTGCTGCTGTGCCAGGAATGCCTGGCGGTCCTCCGGGGAGAAGGCAAGGAAATGGTCGTTGCCGATTCTCTCGCCTTTGGCGTTGATGATGACAGGGTGGATGCCATGGAGCATCATGTCTGCCTTGACTGCAGAGAGATTCTCCTGGTAAAGGGACGCCACGGGACGCTGCTTGCCTTTGATTTCAGGCCGCATGACCTCCGTGGTAGGCGAGACTTTTTGGGAGAGCCGTTCCGCGTCCTGTCCGAACGTCTGGTACATGAACTTCTTCGTGCCGTAGTCACGCATCCGGATGAAGACCATTTCCGTCGGATGGTCTTTTTTCGCTTCCGCGTGTATTTTGGAGAGCGTGAGGATCTTGCGGGCCTCGCTGCCCAGTGAGGCCTCTTTTGTGGAAGACGAGGTCTGTTTTTCTTCCTGTCTTGCCGGTTTGTCCTTTCCTGCCAGGGCAGGAGAATCCAGCTCTTTGGGAGGGTTGTTGATGATATGTGAGAGCAGGCTGGCGATGGTCCTGTCATTCGCCTTGAGGATGTTGACCGACCTTTCCTTGCCCTGGTCGTCATTGCCATACAGCCGTATGGAGCCGTCCTTCTCACGGATGACCCTGTTGACCTCGAAGGCGATGCCCTTGGCCGTTGTCGCCATGATGGGCTGTTCCGGGGCGATGCCGAATCCCCGGTTGCTGCCGATGAACTCACCGAGTTTGGAGACGATGTCCTTGGTGTCGGCATGATGGCCGTCTGGGGCCTGCTGGTTCGGGGCGTCCGATTGGGAAGGTTTTGGGGCGGTGGACTCCTCTTTTTGATGGGACTGGTTCCTGGTGAGCTTGGGATCCGGCAGCTGGTCGCAGATGGCCACCCGTTGTCCCGCCCTGATCAGTTTGGGAAGGTAGGAGTCCAGGGCGTGGTGGGGGAAACCGGCCATGGCCACGGGCCCCTTGTCTCCGTTGGATTTCTTGGTCTGGACCTTCTGCGCATCTTGAAGGTATGTCTCGTAGAAGTCACCGACACGGAAGAGCAGCAGTGCGTCGGGCTGCTTGGCCTTGAGGTCGAGGTACTGCTTGAGGATGGGAGACAGCTTTTCCTGCTGGCCTGGCTGCTGCGGTTCGGCGGCGAACTGGCCGTTGGCCTGCTGGGCCTTTGTTCCCGTGTTCTGCAGCTTTTGGATCTTTGCCTCGGTTTCCGGGGTGGGGGAGAGACTGTCGAGATGAAGGGCCGTCCTTGAGACCGGGCGGTCGAACGTCAGCAGCGACCCCGTGTCCGTCCGCTGGATGTCTATGAGCCCGTTGCCCCGCAGTGCCATCTCCTGCATCTCGTAGGGGAACTGCCTGGAGGTATAGGCGTAAGTCTCCATTTGCGTCAGTTGCCTCGTGTCGATGACCGCATGGAGGTCCTCGGCGTTCCAGTTCTCGAAGCGCAGCGACTTCTTCCCTTCAAGGAAGGGATGGTCTTCGGTCCTTCTGACGGTATAGCTTTCGTTCTCTATTTTCTGGATGTCCAGGCGGTCCTTCCCGTCATGGAACGACAGTCCCACGAGGGCTTGCCGTGGCGTTTGGTCAGCCGCTGGGTTTTGGGAGAGCGCCCTGGCTATGGTCTCTGCCTGTTTGGGTGACTCCGTGGTGAACAGCCATTGGTCACGGCCTTGGTTCTTGGACTTGTCGCCGTTGCTGTGGAAGAACAGGGCGTTGCGGTCATCCTTCTTTCCTTGCCGGGCGTCATCGGTGGAGAATCCCAGTTGCAGGATTTCCCTGAAGGATTTGCGGGCGGCGTTTTGCTGCTGTTCCTGGGAGGGTAGGTTCTGTTGGGTCATGAGGTGTGCGTTTTGGGGTGAGACATGATTGTTGGGGTGAGACATGGAAGCGGGGAGAAGGATTGGGGAGTGGTTACCCCAATCCTCGTTCAGAGAGTCAGCGTCCGTGGTGACGGAGGCTATCGGGCCATCGCCTTGGCTTGTTTCTGGGCCTGCTTGTTCTCCATCTCCGCAGGGGCGTAGTACTTGCCCACCAGCTGTTCGGGAGTGGCTTTCTGTCCTTTGAAGGCCGTCCAGTCCTCCTTGGAGATCTCCTTCGCGTCGAGCTTGACACCGTCGACGACGCCGTTCATGAACGGCTTGCCCTGGAACTGCCACACCTTGACGTCGGTGACCTGCTTGCCCTCCGGCACCTTGTATCCCGAGAGGTCGGCGGCCTGCGTCTTGGCCTGCGCCTCCGGCAGCACGCGTGCGTACTTGCCGTCCATTCCGACGACCTTGTAGGGAATCTCCTGTTCCTTCATCGTCTTCATGAGGTCGGGCATGTCGGCCTGCTTGACGTTGATGTAGGCCAGCTGCGCGTTCGGGCCGTCCTTGATCTCCTTGGTGGGCTTGTCGGTGAGCTGTGCGACCTTCGCGGCGTCTGCCCCGTAGGTCTGGTAGAACTTGCCGTACTGGCCGTCGCGCTGCACGAAGGTCATGCGCTCCTGCTCGCCAGTGCCCCGTGCGTTCTTCCACACGTCGACGGGGCTGGCACCGGCCTTCTGCTCGGTCTTCTGCTCCGCGGCCTGTGCCGGTTTCTGCTCGGCGGCCTGCGCGGGTTTCTGCTCCTGGGCCTCCTGCTTCTTCTCGGGGCGGTAGCGGTCGATGTTGTCGGGCAGCTTCTGTCCTGCGAGTTCCTTCTCGAAGTACTTCGGCAGCAGCGAGGCGGCGAACGCCGTCTTCTCCTCCGGGGTCTTCTGGTCGAAGAACGCCTTGCGGTCCTCGATGGAGAGGTGGTGGCCCCGTCCCTGCTTCTGTCCGTCGACGTAGAGCTGGATGTCGTAGACATGGTCGAGCGCCTTGTTGGGCACGACGTTGACCTGCACCTTGGAGTCTGGCTTGATCTCGACGGTGTCCGCCTTGCGCTCCTTCGGCTGTTCCGCCTTCTGCTCGGGAGCCTTCTGCTCCTGTGCCGGCTTCTGTTCCTGCGCCTCCTGCTTGCGCTCCGCGTGGTGGCGCTCGATGACCTCCGGCAGCTTCTGTCCCGCCAGTTCCTTCTCGAAGTATTTCGGAACCAGTTCGGGCCCCGTCACCTTCTTGTCGAAGAAGTCCTTGCGGTCCTCGATGGAGAGGTGGTGTCCGGCTTTCTTCTCGCCGTCCACGAAGAGCTGGATGTCATAGACGCGGTCGAGCACCGGGTTCTTGGTGATGTTGAACTCCA
>ONNK01000204.1 GCA_900319185.1 uncultured Bacteroidales bacterium | reverse complement strand
TCTCCCCTTCATAGAGAAAGATGAGATAGTTGTCGGTCTTATCGTTGTACCACTGCCCGTAGAACTCGCCGTAACCATCAGTGAACGTGATGTCGCGGGATGTTTCGGTACCCTCGCCAGGGCGGGTAGGGTCGTCAGGATATTCGGGGTCGATTCTGCCGCCCCGATGCGTATTGGTGACATCGCAGGAGCTGAATCCCGCGATCAGGCCGGCGAACGCTGTCGCAAGGCAGAAATAGTGAATGATCCGTTTCATAGCGTATAAAAAATGGTTTTCACTCCTTGCGAAGCAAAAACCATGCACAAATACAGGGAACAGCCCCGTTATTTATTCTCCGTCAACGTCAAGATGATCTTGGAAGGTGAATCGTCAAGGTTGGTATCGATGGAAATGGTGCAAAGCTCATCGATGAACTGCACAGTCGCAGTTCCAGTCAAACCGTTGGTAAACTCGGAAAGGTTGAACTTGCCGCCGGATGCGCCGAGGTTGTGCTCTGCTGCATAGGATTTGCCGTTCTTGAAGCTAGCGCCGAGAATGGAATCGGTAATGATTACCTTTGTTACAACCATGTCTGGCTCCATATGGAACTTGAAGTCCACGCCCAAATCCCGGGCATCACTCTCAACTTTATTGAGATCAAGGCCAGAATAATCCTTATAAACGCCACGGGAGTCCATTCTTAAGATAGACTCCTTGATAATCCAACTGCGGTTGACGCGGTTGGCGACAGAACTTTCGTCCTTGACTATCTCAGTCATCGTAGCATCGTATACCTTACGGCTGCCGCCGTCCGGGGTGAAAGCGATCTGGGTGTCACTGATGATCTCAAGCTTGCCAAAGCCATTGTAGGTAAACGTCTTGGCAGAGTTGTCGAAGGTATATGTACCGGTCTTGATCTCGCGGGGATCGCCGGCCTTGGTCACAAGGGCGCTGTTGAAGACAGCAACGAAGTCATTGCTTCCATTTGTGGAAATGATGTTGTTGTCGAAACGTATGGTCCTGCGGAACTCGATCTGCGGCTCCGGCTGAGGAGTAGGAGTCGGCTCCACCGGCCCCGGGGTCGGGGTAGGAGTCGGAGTGGGATTGACCGGCGTAGGTTCGGGCTCCGGTTTGTTACAAGAGAAAAAGACCGGAATGACCAGAAGTGCTGCTAATACTAAATGAAGTCTTCTCATATCCTAATAACTAAAACAGCTTCACGAAAACACTGAAACGGGCGACCGGAAGCACAGGGAGGGCCCTCAGCTTGTCAACGTAATTGATATACTTGTCGTAGGACTTCTCATTGGAATTGCCGCGGATCTCATATATCGTCTGAAGAAGGCCGGCGGTATTCAAAGGAAGGCTCTCCACATCTCCCTTGATGCTGCGGGCATCCGTCTGGAGATCAAGGCTGCCGACATATTCCACTCCAAGGTCGAACGAGACGCCTACCCTGTTGCGCGGGATCGCAGAACCGAAACCGACACCGACGAAGGGCCTGACAACACCGGACTTGAAAGCGGCGGACATGATGCCTTTGTCGTCGGAGATGATACGGTAATACTTTGTGAGGTCATCCCTGTCCCCGTCGACATAATAATTGATGCCGGCAGAATGATATGACTCGGGAAGGGCCTTGGTATTGTAGACCTTGAGAATGTCCTTGGGGCCGAAGAAGAAACCTGCGGTAACCCTGAATGATCCTCCCGCAGGGTGATAATCCACGAGGAGGTTGGCAGATCCGGTACCGGAACCGGAAAATGCGGTCTTGGTATCAGGGTTGCCCGCCCATTTGGGAAGGCTGATGTCGTAATCCTTGATCAGGAAGTTGGGGAAGAAGCTGTAACCGGTACGGACATTGAGGTTGTCCAGGACACCGAAGGCAAGCTCGGCACCGAGGCCGTCCATGATGCCGAGTGACAAACCCGCGGACATGTTGAAAGGCATGCCAGACCCTGTCTCAGTCTGGGCTGAGATGCGGCCGGGCAGGAGGACTGCCACCGCGGCGACAAGCAGGAAAAATCTCTTCATAACCACTGATTTATTCACAAAAAAGGACAAGTCCTTTTCATGCAATTTATGCAAAGTAAAACATTTTCCGTACAATGTCCAAAAAAACGGCTGAAAAATCAGATTCCGGCCCAAGGATGGATGCATTGGAGTATACCGTCACATTGTCTTCAAGGATAGGATGTCTCGGCTTGTTGACAGGCCGTCCTTCAGGGTCATAGGAGAAATTCTTTGCCCCTAACGTGACTCCTTGATACAGGGTAACATGGCTGCCGATAACCGCAGTCTCCCCTATCACGACGCCGGTCCCGTGGTCTATCGCGAAATGGTCCCCGATCACCGCAGCGGGGTGGATATCGATGCCTGTCGATGAATGCGCATACTCCGTAAGCATGCGCGGAATGACTGGGATACCAAGCAGATACAACTCGTGGGCGGTCCTGTAATACAGCATCGCCTTGACGGCCGGATAGCAGAAGATGATCTCGCGGACGTCAGTGGCTGCAGGGTCATTGTTGGATATGGCCTCGACGTCGGTCTCCAGCATCCTGCGGATCTCCGGCAGCCGCTCCATGAAGGCGGCTGCCGTTCCGGTAGGGCTGACCGACTCGATCCTGGCAGCGATGTTGGACACGGCATTCTCTGTCCTTACTTCGCTGTAATCGGGGAAGACATAATCCTTAACGCTGGCCATCAGCGATTTCAGGTGCTCTTCGGTCTGATTGAGGGAAATACTCATATTGTTCAGTCTGTTGGATAAGTGTCGAACGCGAACAGGATTGTGGAAAGGTATCGCTCACCGGTATCGGGGAGCAGCGCGACTATGCGCTTGCCAGCGTTTTCAGGCAGCCTGGCAAGCCTCAGGGCTGCGGCGAAGGACGCTCCTGAGCTGATGCCGACAAGCAGTCCTTCGCGTGAGGCAAGCAGGCGCGCGCCAGCTACAGCCTCCTTGTCGCTAACCGTAAGTATCTCATCCACAATGGATCCGTCGTAAGTCTCAGGAACGAATCCGGCACCGATGCCCTGTATCCCGTGCTTGCCCGGGATACCCGTTGACAGGACGGCCGATGTTGCCGGCTCCACTGCGACGACACGTATGGCCGGGTCGTGGCGCTTGAGCGCGCGGCCCGTGCCGCTGACAGTACCTCCGGTACCCACTCCGGCCACGAAGATGTCAAGCTGCCCGTCGGTATCCTTCCATATCTCCTCGCCGGTAGTCCTCTCATGGACCGCGGGATTGGCGGGATTGACGAACTGTCCGAGTATCACTCCGCCGGGAGTGGCGTCACGGAGCTCCTCCGCCTTGCGGATGGCGCCTTTCATGCCCTCGGAGCCCGGTGTAAGCACCAGTTCCGCACCCAGGGCCTTAAGCAGGCTCCTGCGCTCCTGGCTCATGGTCTCGGGCATCGTCAGGACTACCCTGTAACCTTTGGATGTGCCGACCCAGGCAAGCCCGACCCCTGTATTGCCGCTGGTCGGCTCTATGATGGAAGAACCCTTGCGCAGGATGCCTTTCTCCTCGGCGTCCTCTATCATGGCTAGGGCGACGCGGTCCTTCACACTCCCACCGGGATTGAAGTACTCGAGTTTCAACACGATTTCGGCCTTCTGGCCCTCGAGGCCGGATATTCTCAGCAAGGGAGTCTTGCCGACCAACTCTGTCAAAGAATCGTAGATCATAATACCTTTTGTTAAGTGTTTTACATAAAAAGAGCCCTGCAGGTACGGACCGGCAGGGCTCTTGGGGATATGCGTCATGACATATGCGAAGCTCCTCACCTGTCCGTAAGACCGGTGTAACAGAGACAAG
>ONNK01000206.1 GCA_900319185.1 uncultured Bacteroidales bacterium | reverse complement strand
AGGCCGACAAGAAGCTTGGATTCTGCGTCACGAAGGACGGGGATTGTATGTACTCCGCCGACGTCATTTCCTTCGCAAGGGAGATGGGTTACTTCGACGGACAGGACAAGGACTTCAGCTTCCGGGAGGCTTACGGTCCGTTGGACTGGGGCGCTATCCGCTATTGTGATGCCCGCGTATGGAGTTTCTTCCGCCATCATTACGACAAAGCCGTCATGGATTCGTATCTTCCGTATCTGAACGGTGACCTTTCCGAGCACGACGACCTGCCTCTCTGGATCAAGCCGGACAAGAAGGTCAGCTACCGGGATATCCAGAACGACATGCGCGACCATTACGAAGGGACTGCCCTGGACATGACCGCCGATGTGAGCGCCGGTCCTTGGGCATCCCCATACAGGAACGCTCCTGTGAACTATGAAAGCGCCGACAGTACCAAGATGTTCCGCGAGCGTCCGATCGGCTGCCAGCAGAGCGGCATGACCATGGTCTGCAGGATGCGCTCATGGCTTCCGGACGCCTTCGGAGGCATCACCTACTTCAACATGGACGATGCGACGATGGTGGCTTATGTCCCTGTCTATTGCGGGATCGACCGTATCCCGGACCCATTCCGCAGGGAGAACAACAATATCCTGGAATTCAGTGAGAAGAGTGCTTTCTGGATGTGCAACTTCGTGGCCAACATGGTGTATCCGCGCTACAGTGCGATGATCGGTGACCTCAGGGAAGCCCAGACCGAACTGGAGGATTATTACGAGGCCGACCAGGCAGAGGTCGAGGAGAGAGCGGCCAAGCTTACTGCCGGCGAGCTCACGGATTATCTCACCGGCAAGACGATCGCCTACACGGACAAGATGATGGAACGCTGGGATAAACTAGCAAGGCTCCTGATCGTCAAGCACAACGACCAGATCATGCGTCCATCGAAAGACGGTGAAGTCGTCTTTGGAAGACACACTTCACCGTCCTATGCTCCGGCGTTCGTCGAGGCCGTCAAGGAGACAACCGGAGAACGTTATATCCGTAAGTGAATCACTTGCACCACTTGTCCAGCCAGTCGAAGAACGAACGGTGCCAGAACAGGGCGTTCTGAGGCTGGAGGATCCAGTGGTTCTCTTCAGGGAATACGATGAGTTTCGAAGGGACTCCCATCATCTGGGCGCAGTTGAATGCCGCCATTCCCTGGTCATAAGGAATCCTGTAATCCATCATTCCATGGATGCACAGAATAGGAGTATGCCATTTGGTGACGTTGACCGCCGGCGAGTTGGCATAGTGGCGCTGTGCCTTGGCGGCGTTGCTCCAAGGTGATCCGGCCTGGCCGATGCCGCCGAATGTCTTCCCGTCGCCCCTCGGTCCCATTTCGCCCGGGGTGAATGAATATTCACTCAGCCCGCCGTTGTCGAAGTTCGGGAACCACATCTCCTCGGTTTCGTAGTACATGTACTTCTCGTCGAATATCCCGGCGTGGGCGATGAAGCAGTCATAGACATCCCCGTGGATTCCGGCCATGTAATAGACGCTGAATCCACCGTAAGAGGCACCGCAGCCTGCGATCTTGCCGACGTAAGGCTCCTTCTTCAGTTCCTTGGCGGCGCTGAGGTAGTCCTGCATGTTGAGGCCGATGTAGTCGCCGCTGATCTGTTCGCACCAATCCTGGCCGAAAGCGGTCGTCCCACGGCGGTTGGGGAGAATGACGATGTAGCCCTGCGCGGCCATCAGCCGGTAGTTCCAGCGGTAGCTCCACCCCTGGCTGAGCGTACCCTGCGGGCCTCCAAGGAAGATCTCGATCGCAGGATAGGTCTTCGAAGGGTCGAACTTGGGAGGGTAGAGGACCCATGTGAGCATCTGCTTGCCGTCGACAGTCTTCACGAAACGCTGCTCGGTCTCGTAGGAGTCAAGCTGTCCGATAATGTGCCCGTTCTCATCCGAAATCCTGGAGAAGGCGCCGCTCTCTTCGTTGACCGCGACCAGTTCTGTCGGAAATTCCATCGAGCAGTAGCTGGCAAGCAGGGTGCTGTCCTTGATGGCGAAAGGAGAATCGAAGTCGTACCAGGCGTCTTCAGGAGTGATGCGTACCGGCTGTACAGGCTCCTGCGAGCAGGCGTCCACCTTATAGATTGCCTGTAAACCTTCGGTCAGGGCATTGAAGT
>ONNK01000207.1 GCA_900319185.1 uncultured Bacteroidales bacterium | reverse complement strand
AAAAAACTCGAAATTTGTGGCACAATCTGTGGCACACAAAATAGAAAATCCCTGAAATCTCAACGATTTCAGGGATTTTGGTGGAGAGTGGCGGACTCGAACCGTCGACCTTCCGCGTGTGAGGCGGACGCTCTAACCAGCTGAGCTAACCCTCCGAAGCCTGTTTATGATATCATATCCTTTTCCTCATTTCAAGAGGGAATTTTCACGCCGCCGGCACGGCAAAAAATGCTCCGGAGCTTCATCCCGGCTTGCATTCGCCGGAGGGGCGGTGTAATATGAAAGATACAAGACGAAAGGACGAGACGCCCGGCCGACATCGGGAGCGGACCGGGGCCGGGCCTTTTCGAAGCCGCCGGCATTATTGTCGGCCTGCGCCGTGATGAAGCTCAACTGACAGGAAAGGAGGATACAGATGGGTCTTTTCTCTTTCAAATCCGCCAAAAAGCTCTCCGCGCCTCCCTTCGATCCCGCCGCGGAGGAGCCTGCGATCCGCTGCAGCATCTGCACCGGCGAGCAGGTGGCGGG
This sequence comes from uncultured Bacteroidales bacterium, assembly GCA_900319185.1. Lineage (GTDB taxonomy): Bacteria > Bacteroidota > Bacteroidia > Bacteroidales > UBA932 > Cryptobacteroides. Next base: position 1,617 of record ONNK01000207.1, on the reverse strand, counting down.
CTTCCGCAACAAGCGCACAGGGCAATTCCGTGAAGTGACGCTCATCCGGACGCCGAAGGATCTCGAGGGCTTCAAAAAGGACTTTGGCGTGGAGGATCTCAAAAAGATCTTCTGATGCGGAATTCACAATTCCATATACATTTATTCACAGTTTATCCATTGCTTTCCGAGGCAGTCTGTTATAATAGGCTCACCGAGGCAAATACTAAATTCAGATAAAAGGAGAAACGAACATGGATAAGAAGAGTGTCAACGACATCATGGAAAACCTCAAGTCCCTCGTGAAGAAGGGCAACGTCTCCCGCATCGTCATCTCCAAGGATGACAAAGAGCTGGTCAACATCCCCGTCAACGTCGGCATCGTCGGCGGCGTCGTGGGTCTGGCCGCCGCGAAGTGGGTCGTGATCGCCGCCGTGCTCGCGACCGTCGGCTTCGGCTGCGCGGTGCAGGTCGTCAAGGAAGACGGCGAGATCACCGACGTCTTCGGCAAGGAGCAGGCCGACAAAGCCCGCGCCAAGGCCACCGAGATCGTGGAGGACGTCAAGGAGAAGCTCAACCTCGACGAGGTCGTCAGCAAGGCCACCGACGCCGTCAGCGAGGTCAAGGAGAAGTTCACCTTCGACGAAGCGGCCACATACGTTTCCGACGACAAGGACACCAAGAGCAACCACGGCCTGATGGCCAACACCACCGAGGAGCGTACCAGAACCTCTAAGTTCCGCATGCAAGACCTGCCCACGGAGGTGGCAAGGGCCGTGGAGAAACTCCAGGTGGGAGAAATCTCCGAGCCTTTCGAGATGGTCAACAGCAGGGGAAAAACCGTTGTCGCCATCATCAAACTCAAAAGCCGGGTGGAGAGCCATCGCGCATCCATCAGCGAAGACTTCCAGATACTGAAGGACGTGGTGCTAGCCAAGCGAAGGGAGGAATTCATCAACGACTGGGTAGCCAGCAAGATCAAGACCACTTATGTGCGTATGAATGAGAGATACAAGGATTGTCAATACCAATACCAAGGCTGGGTGAAATGATGCCTTGTTTCCGCCTGCCTCGACATGAACGCCGGCACGGGACCTTGCTTACCCTGGTCCTGTGCCTGCTTGCACTTTGCATGGCGCAAAACGTGTCGGCGCAGAAAAAGAACACACGGCCGACCGACAACCGAATCTATCTCGACCATGCAGACTCCCTCTACTATGACAAGTTCAGGCTGGGTGACAAGCAGGTGGTGAGAGGGCACGTGAAATTCAGGCACAAGGGTGCCACCCTCTTCTGCGACAGCGCCTATTTCAAGCAGCAGGAGAACAAGTTCGAGGCTTACGGGCATGTCAGGATGCTTCAAGGCGACACCCTTGAGATACGCTGCGACACCGCTGTCTATGAAGGCAACGCAGAGATGGTGAACGCCAAACACAATGTCGTGGTGATTCACAGGAAGACGTCGGAACTGCACACCGACAACCTGGTGTATGACCAGAAATTCGAAGTAGTATACTATGACCAAGGAGGCAACTATGCCGACAGGGCAAAGGGTATGACGCTCAGCAGCGACTGGGGAAAATACAACCTCGACACCAAGGAGGCGGAGTTCTTCTACGATGTCACGTTGAAGACGAA
>ONNK01000209.1 GCA_900319185.1 uncultured Bacteroidales bacterium | reverse complement strand
CATCATCCATCCGAAGAAGTTCCACCCGGCAGCCTACCGGGAAGTTCTCCCGGAGGCGCTCGATAATTTCAGGTCTTGGTGTTTTCATGCCGTCTCCACCTCCTCCTGCTCCTCGGCGGCTGTCTCCGCCTTGGCGGCCTTCAGTGCCTCGCGCTTCTCGGCCTGACGGGCTTTCCACTTGGCTTCCTCGGCAGGCGTCCGGAAGGCGCAGTGGCCGGTGAGGTTGGCCATCAGGACCTTGCGGGCCTCTTTGAACTCCGCTCCGTTCATCCCGAGGCGGGTCAGCCAGATCCGGAGCGCGTATTTCTCGTTCTCCTCGTTCACCGCCTTGGCCTGAATGCGCTTCTGGTCCACGGCCTGCTTGTTCATCATCCCGGCAAGGATCGTGAAGGTCCGCAGCTTCTCTGCGTCGGTCGTCTCAGGCAGGGAGGAGAAGGTAATGCCTTCCGGTGTGAAGGTCAGGCCGTCGATCGCCTTGCCGTGCTCCGCTTCAAAATCTCCGATCGCCTGCAGAAGACTTTCGGTTGTCAGGGTGCAGGCATCGTCCTTCAGGGCTTCGATCAGTTCCTCGTCCACCCGGAAGCCGGTGCCGAGCGCCTTGTTCAGAAGTCCTGCTCTGGTGTAAATCAGGTTGATCAGGTTCCGGAGCGTCGCGCCGTTGTGGTGCTTCATGGGAACCTCGACCGTCAGGTTGATCGGCTCCGCTTCTGCCTCTTCTGCGGCAGGCTCGGTGGCCGGTGCCTCAAAGGGCTCGACCAGCCCTTCGTCTGCCAGCGCCTGCAGCGGCGCGAGGTCCGCGTCCTCAGCGACCGTAATGCTTCCGTCCTTCTCGATGGTGTAAGGGCCAACCTCGTAGGCGCATCTGGGAACCTTCGTGTAGCGGGATTCTGCGCCGGTGATCTCGGCCAGTCTTGCGGCTGCTTCTTTTCTGTTGTCGGTTGCGAGCTTAATGTTCATCATGGTATGTACCTCCGTTTTTGTGTTCCCGTGGGCCTATTCCCTCCGGGTAGTGTATTAATCACTCTACCCGGCAGATATAGCAAGTTAATTGTGCTGAGTTTTTCGAAGAATAATCGACAAAATGTGCCCACGGGAATTGGTGGATTTACACCCCTGCCACGGCCTCGTCAAAGGTCAGCTTCTGGCCATCACGGAGCACATACACATCAGAAGAAATGCCGTGATCAAGACACCATGCCTGGTATCGCTTAACGATCACATCCACGAATTTCGGGTCAAGCTCAATGCCCCGGCAAATGCGGTCCGTCTCGCAACAGGCAATCAGAGTGCTGCCGCTGCCGAGGAACGGGTCCAGTACGATGCCGTTGGTCATCGTGGAGTTGCGGAGCGGATAGCTCATGAGGGCCACCGGCTTCATTGTCGGATGATCTTTACTCGAACGCGGCTTATCATACTCCCAGACCGTCACCTGCTTCCTATCGGAATACCACTGGTGCTTGCCGGTCTGTTTCCAACCGAACAGGCAGGGCTCGTGAATCCACTGATACGGGCTCCGGCCCAGCACCAGCGCATTCTTTTTCCAGATGCAGCAGCCGGAAAGATAGAAGCCCGCGTCCCTGAAAGCCTTACGGAAGTTCAGCCCTTCGGTATCTGCGTGCCAGACATAGATGCTGCCGTCGTCGGCAAGGTTGGCGTGCATGCAGCGGTAAGCAGAGAGGAGGAAGTTGTAGAAATCCTCGTCAGCCATGTTGTCGTTCATGATCTTCCCGGCAGTCTCCTCGACGTCCACGTTGTACGGAGGATCGGTCAGGACCAGGTTTGCCTTCTGCCCGTCCATGAGCCGGGTATATACTTCCTCGCCGGTGGAGTCACCGCAGATCACCCGATGCGGGCCAAGGCACCAGAGGTCTCCGAGCTTCGAGAACACCGGTTGCGCCAGTTCCTCTTCCACATCAAAGTCATCCTCCTGCACGTCCTTCGTATGGACCTTGTTGAACAGGGTCTCGATCTCAGGCGGATCGAAGCCGGTAAAGCCCAGGTCAAAATCCGAATCCTGAATATCCTTCAGAAGATCGGCCAGCAGGTTTTCATCCCATGCACCGGTGATTTTATTGAGCGCGATGTTCAGCGCCTTTTCACGGGTCTTGTCGACATCCACCACCGCACACGGCACCTC
>ONNK01000211.1 GCA_900319185.1 uncultured Bacteroidales bacterium | reverse complement strand
CACCTCTTCCCATTCCGAACAGAGAAGTTAAGCTCACCATCGCCGATGGTACTGACCTACCAGTTGGGAGAGTAGGTAGCCGCCGTTTTTGGAAGCCCGATCGTCAAATGACGCCCGGGCTTCTTCGTTTTCACTTCGTTCAAACTCAACCCAAAAACGTCGGCTACCGCCGTCCTACCCCCCGCCGCTGCGCGGCCGCCCCCCAGTGGGCACACCCCCTCGTTCCCCCTGGGTAAGCCTCCGAGGAACCACGTGATGGCAGCAGTAACCGCCACTATCGGGTAGTACCCAGGTAGTGGCGGTTATTATTGGGAAGTGCCGAGTTATTCGCGGTCAGTGCCGGGTAGTGGCTGCCAATTACCCGGAAGTAGTTCTTCAAGGTCTACGTGGTGTTCAGGCAGGCGGACCAGGATGTCTTCGAGCCACGTCCTGGCTTCTATGCCGGCTGCCTTGCAGGAGGAGAACAGCGAGTAGACGATGGCGGCGCGGACGGCTGCGTCGTGGTTGCCGGCGAAGAGATAGTTCTTGCGGCCAAGGGCCAAAGGCCTGATGGCGTTCTCGATGCCGTTGTTGTCGATGTTGTACCTCCCGTCGAGAACATAGCGGCTCAGGCGAGGAAGCAGCGTGTACGTGTAGACCAGGGCCTTGCCCATCCTGGACTTCGGCTTGAACTTGTCCGCGACGGCATCCATCCACTTCTCGAACTCCTGGATGAGGGGATACGACTCCTTCTGGCGACGTTCTCTCACTTCTTCAGCGCTCAAGCCCGCCTCACGCATCTCTGCCTCTATCTTGTAGAGCTTCCCGATATAGACGATGGCTTCGCTCGCGTACTTCCTGTTCTCGTCCAGGGCTTCCACGAACTTGCGGCGGACATGGGCCCAGCAGCCGATCATCCGCTTGCCGGGTGCGTTCTCGAAGGACTCGTAGACCTCGTAGCCGTCGGTCTGCACGGCTCCACGATAGCCGCCGATGAGTTTGCGGGCGGTGTCGCCGCTCCGGGAGCCCATGTCGTAATGGAAGTATACGCTCCCGGTGAGCGCGTCGCGTACGGCCCACATGTATCCCTTGACGGCACGGTGCTTCTCGTTGTCGATCACCGGCAACGTGCTCTCATCCACCTGGATATACTCGCTGGACATGATCTGTTCTCGGAGTTTGTCGTACAGCGGTCGCAACTTTTCGCAGACCGCCGCGAACCAGTCTCCAATCGTGGCGTCGTTCAGGAGGACGCCCAGTTCCTTGTACTTCTGGATCTGCCGGTAGAACGGGAGGTGGTAGACGTACTTGTTTATCAGGATGTCCGCCAGGAGGCTGGCGTCCGCCATGCCCTTGGGCCGTATCGTCTCCGGGAGCGGGGCGATCAGGAAGGCCTGCCTGTCGGGGTCCTCGATCTGCAGTTCGGAACGGAGGACGAACTTGTGGCGGACGATGCGCTTGACGTACATCCTGGCGGGCTGGATGGCGACCGTATCGGTGTTCTCCACGCCGATCTCAACGTATTCGGGATTGTCCTGGACGCCTTCGGGATAGATGTGCGTCTCTTCCACGGGAAGGTCGCCGGAAAGGACGGGGCGGCGGACGTCGCGCTTGTGGGCCTTCACCTCGATGGCCTTGGCGGTCTGCTCCTCCATCGCCTTCACCTCGGCGTCGAGTTTGGCCTGTTCCTCTTCGGAAAGGGACTGGTCGAACAAGGTGGGTTCGAGAACGTTCGGATCCAACGGGAGGTTCTTCTCGCTCATCTTGTAGAAGAGCTTCTTCCGGAACCAGGCCATCATGGAACGGAGGTCGTTGATGACCTGCTGCATCTCTTCCTTCTCCGCCAGGAGCTTTTCATTCGCAGACTTCATCTCGGCCCTCTCTGCACGCAGCGTCTCCACCTCGCCGGACAGGCGGGCAAGTTCTTCACGAAGTCGCTGTATTTCGAGGCTCTGGTCCGACATCTTTTTCTCTCGTCTCCGGATACAAAGATATGGCCTCCCAGCGACTTCTGCAAGGGTTTTTGCTATTGCAAAAGTCGTTTATTTTACTTATCTAAAGTAAAGATTTACAGTGCTTTAGATAGCAATTTCATCCGCCTCACATAGGGACTGTCAAGAGCCGATTCCACCATCCCGATCACGTTTTCATA
>ONNK01000215.1 GCA_900319185.1 uncultured Bacteroidales bacterium | reverse complement strand
ATTCGTGCTCGAGCTTGAGGGTCATGGTCGGCTGGTCGCAGACCTCTGTCGGACCCCAGTACTGGATGGCTCCGGGGTACACGAAACGCGTATGGAGCGCCCAGTCGTCGCGGTGGGCGGCAAAGTACTTGAACGGGGCTCCGTCGAGCTCTACGAGGGCCTTGCGTATGACGGGCTTCATCTTGCCGCTGCGCTTCTCGAGGTTCATCATCATCGTGATGGGCACTCCGCCGGCGATCCACTTGTCAGCGGGGGCAGTGGTGTTGCGGACGACGGACATGTAGCCGGTCTTGCCGCAGGCGATGAGCCTGGAGGCGTTGTAACCAAGTGAATAGCAGTAGTCTGCATCGAAGTTCGAAGGGAATGCGCAACGGCCTTCATAACCGAAGAAATGATGCTGTGCGGCGAACTTGCCGACGAACTTGCCTTCCTTCTTCATCTCGCCGAGTTTCTTGTCAACCATCTCGGAGAGGAGCTTCTCGGTCTCGATGAGGGATACCTGGACATTGCCGTGGGGATCGCGGTCCAGGGCGAGCTGGCGGGCGACACCGGCAGGCAGGGAGTTGAAGGTGGCGAGATTGGCGGCGCTGAGGTGGGCCTTGACATATTCGATCTGGTCCTCGCGGGCTACGGCCTTGGCCTCGTCGGTGGCGAGGGTGTCGTTGAGCTCGGCGATGAGCTTCTTGATGGCCGGAATGAACTCGATGAGTCCCTCGGGGACGATGACGGTACCGTAGTTGTCACCGCGGGCGGCGCGGGCCGCCACTGCGTTGGCGATATAGGCGACGATCTCGTCCAGGCTCTGCTCCTTGGCCTCCACTTCCTCGGAGATGAGGCAGATGTTGGGCTGGGTCTGAAGGGCGCATTCGAGGGCGATGTGGGAGGCACTGCGGCCCATCACCTTGATGAAATGCCAGTACTTGCGGGCGGAGTTGCAGTCGCGCTCGATGTTGCCGATGAGCTCGCTGTAGGTCTTGCAGGCGGTGTCGAAACCGAAGGAAGTCTCGATCTGGTTGTTCTTGAGGTCGCCGTCGATGGTCTTGGGGCATCCGATGACCTGGACGCCGTACTTCTTGGCGGCATAATACTCGGCGAGCACGCATGCGTTGGTATTGGAGTCGTCGCCGCCGATGATCACAAGGGCATTGATGCCGAGTTCGCGGAGGATCTTGATACCGCTCTCGAACTGGTCGACTTCCTCAAGTTTGGTACGGCCGGAGCCGATGATGTCGAAACCGCCGGTATTGCGGTAGTCGTCAATGATCTCAGAGGTAATCTCCATGTACTTGTGGTCTACGAGTCCTCCGGGGCCCATCAGGAAGCCGTAAAGCTTGTTGTCGGGGTTGAGGGACTTGACTCCGTCGAAGAGTCCGGAGATGACGTTGTGGCCGCCGGGAGCCTGTCCTCCTGAGAGGATGACGCCGACATTGAACTTGGGGCACTCTACCGCCTCTCCGGGAACGAATTCCACGACGGGCATGCCGTAGGTGTTGGGGAAGAGGGCCTTGATCTCGGCCTGGTTGCCGACGGACTGGGTCGCCTCGCCTTCGACGGCCTTTACTGCGCCCTTGAGGGCGAGAGGAAGCTTAGGCTGGTAGGCCGAACGGGCGATCTGAAGATTGGATTTGACTGGCATAGTGTGTTTTATAAAAAGTTTACTCTATTCGCAACCGAATTGGAACGCAAATTTATTAAAAATTTTTATAATAATTCAGCGAATAACGATTAACTTTGTGTGAATTAGAAAATACCCACGGAAAATGAGTGACAAGCCGCATATCGGGACGCTCTGCGTCCAGGCCGGATACACCCCCGGAAAGGGAGAACCCCGCCAGATTCCCCTCATCCAGAGCACCACGTTCAAGTACGAGACCAGCGACCAGATGGGCCGTCTTTTCGACCTCGAAGAGTCCGGATATTTCTATACCAGACTCCAGAACCCCACCAACGACAAGGTCGCGGCCAAGATAGCCGCGCTCGAAGGGGGAGTGGGCGCCATGCTGACTTCCTCCGGCCAGGCCGCCAATTTCTTCGCATGCTTCAACATCTGTGAGGCCGGAGACCACATGATCGCCACCAACAATATCTACGGAGGCACCTTCAACCTC
>ONNK01000216.1 GCA_900319185.1 uncultured Bacteroidales bacterium | reverse complement strand
CGACATGGGAGATATCGAAGAAATTCTTCTTGGGATCGTAATTGGTCGGGGTGGCGATGACGACGAAGTCGGCGTCGCGGTATGCTGCGCGGCCGTCGAGCGTGGCCGTCAGGTCCAGCGATACGGGGTTGCCGGCCGCATCCTTGCCCGAGAGGTAACGCTCTATGTATTCGTCCTGGATGGGACTTTGGCGGCGGTTGAGGAGCTCAACCTTTTCAGGGATGACATCCACGGCCACCACATGGTGGCGCTGCGAAAGGAGCGTGGCGATACTGAGGCCGACATAACCTGTTCCTGCTACTGCGATATTCATATCATCAATGCTTTTTTATCTCAACAAATATACGCATATCCGACTAAAAAGCCAAGGATGGCACATCCGGAAACCGGGAACGAAAAAAGCCCCGCAAAACTGCGAGGCCTTTTGGTGCTCCCTTAGGGGCTCGAACCCTAGACACCCTGATTAAGAGTCAGGTGCTCTACCAACTGAGCTAAGGAAGCTTATATATCTTGAAAGAACTGTATACTTTTCTTGTGACCCGTTCGGGGCTCGAACCCGAGACCCCAACATTAAAAGTGTTGTGCTCTACCAACTGAGCTAACGAGTCCTCCGTTTTGGGATTGCAAAGGTAGTCCTTTCCTTTGAAAACTCCAAACTTTTTTCAATTATTTTCATCCTTGGCCTTGAGCTTGATGCAGAGCATGGTGAGGTCGTCGCTATGCTCGGCATCACCGACATGGGCGGCGACGGCACGTTGCATGCTTGAGACTATCGTCTCAGCCCCTGCCCGGGCGGCTTTGCCGCGCAGGACGGATAGTATGCGGTCCTCGCCGAACTCTTCGAATCCGGAGTTTGCGGCTTCGTTGAGACCGTCGGTATAAAGGAACAAAGTGCATCCACGGAAGTCTGCAATCTCCTGTCCCTGGTAGTTCCAGCCGTTCATGACGCCTATCGGGGTATTGGGCAAGCAGTCGAGGAATACCGGCTCGCCCTCACCCGTATGGATAAAGACAGGAGGGTTGTGGCCGCAGTTGCAATACTCGAGCCTCCCGGTCCGGAGGTCCAGCACTCCGATAAATGCCGTTACGAACATGATGGCCTCGTTCTCCTCGGAGATGGTGTCATTGAGCCTGGACGCAATTCCAGCCGGGGAAGAGGCATGCTTGCCGAGTGCCCGGAAGAGATTGCGGGTCGTAGCCATGAAGAGGCTGGCCGGAATACCCTTGCCGCTGACATCACCGATGCAGAAATAAAGCTGGCCATCCCTGAGGAAATAGTCGTAAAGGTCGCCCCCCACCTCCTTGGCCGGAGTCATCGAGGCATACAGGTCAAGGTCTTCCTCCTCGGGGAAGGCAGGGAAAACGTTCGGTACCATCCCCATCTGGATATCGTGGGCGATACGGAGTTCACCCTCGATGCGTTCCTTCTTGGCGGTGGTCTCCTTCAGCTCATCGATATACGACACCAGCGAAGACTGCATATGGGAGAAGGAACGGGACAGCGTCCCTATCTCATCGATACGCTCCACCAGCGGAAGGGGCCTGTTGAAGTCGCCCTCCGCGATGCTCTCGGCCTCTGCGGAAAGGTCTGAGAGCGGCTTCACCGTGCGCCTGATCACGTTGAAGCAGGTTAAGAACAGGAGGAACAGGCTCAACAAAAGGATCAGGTCGAAGATCCACCTCAAGCGGTTGAAGCTTCCGAAGATATCCCTCTGGGGACAGACGATGGCCAGGCTCCATCCGGTGGACTTGACCGGCTTGAAGAACATGAAACTGTCCGTCCCGTTCAACTTCACTTCCTCCATCCCTTCCCCTCCGTTGATGACTTTGCGGCCGATCCTGTCGAAGGTCGGATCATCTTTGATGAGAAGGTTCGTGAAGATCGTCTGGTAGAAGAGTTTCTCCGGGTCCGGATGGACCAGGAACGTACCTCCCCTGCTAATAAGGATGCTGTATGAGTTGGGATAAGGCTTGATGTCGGAAAGGGTCTCGGAGAGCCACTTCAGGGAGATGTCGAGGGAGATAACCCCGATGAAGGTCCCGTCATTGGCAGTCAGGGGCTTGCTGTAGGAGATAAGCATCTCCGTCT
>ONNK01000219.1 GCA_900319185.1 uncultured Bacteroidales bacterium | reverse complement strand
CCAAGCTCAACGAGAATGGCAAGATCTACGGTTCCGTCACCACCGCCCAGATCGCCGAGGCTCTCGTGGCCGCCGGTTTCGAGGTGGACAAGAAGAACATCGAGATCGTCTCCGAGGAAGTCAAGGAGATCGGTGTCTACGATGCCAAGGTCAAGTGCTACAAGGGCGTTTTCGCCGACCTCAAGTTCGAAGTCGTCGCCGCCGAGTAATCACTTGCACGGACAATAGAAAAACCGACCCTTCGCAGGGCCGGTTTTTTTATTCCAGGCACTCCTCACAGGGCCTTGCGGCGGGAGACAAGGGCGACGTAGGTGAGGAGGACGACGTTCATCATCAGGGAGTAGAGGATGGCTGGGATGGCCATCTCCTGGTTGTTGAATACGAACGGGCTGGTGGCTAGGGCGATGGCCTGCGCGGCGTTCTGCATGCCGACCTCGATAATGACGGTCCGGCGCTCGCGGCCGGCGATGCGGAAACCGCGCGAGAGCAGCGAGGCGCAGCCAACTGCCAACAGGATCAGCGCGGTTACGCAAAGCCCGAGCCGCCCGATATTGGCGAAGATCGTCCGATAGTGCTGCAGGAAGAAAACCGTGACCAGAAGCATAAGCGCAGGAAACGCAGCCTTGGAGAGGACACGGTCAATCCTGGCGGCTGCTCCCTCCCAGAAACGCTTGACAGCGATACCGAGAAGCACGGGCAGCAGCATCAGCAGAAGATTCTGTTTCAAGAGATTGCCGATGGGCAGTGTAATCCCGACTTCAGATCCGGTCGAAGCGGTCACCCAGCCCATCAGCAAAGGAAGGGTAACAAGCGTAATCAGGCTGCTGAGCGCCGTCAGCGTCACGGACAGTGCCACGTCGCCGCCGGCAAGTTTCGAGAAGATGTTCGATGAGCTGCCTCCCGGAGAACAGGCGATGAGCATCAGGCCGATGAAAAACACCGGAGCAAGATGGAAAAGATGTCCAAGCCCCAGCGCTATGAGAGGCAGCAGGACAATCTGTCCCGTCAGCGCAACGATGAACGCCTTAGGACGTACCAGAACAAGGTAGAAATCCTTCAGCCTCAGGGTGAGGCCGAGATCGAACATAAGCACTGTCAGAATCGGCAGCACAATCCAAATCGTATTCATGGTGTAAAGATACGCTTATTCCGTCTAAAACAAATGTCCCGCCCCCCGTTTTAGGGGCAGGACATTTCAAATCAAACTCTGTAAAGTGCTATGCCGTGGCGGCCTCGAGTTTCTTGAGGAAGGAGAACATGACCAGGCCGGAAATGACGCAGAGAGCCATGAGGACGGTCCAGTTGACCCAGAGCGGCACGTTGTTCCACAGCATGGACGGGATGGAGCTGAGGTAGTTGCCGATGGCAGTAGCGGCGAACCAGCAGCCCATCATGAGACCCTTGTACTTCGGAGGTGCGACCTTGGACACGAAGGAGATACCCATCGGGCTTAGGAGCAGCTCGGCGAAGGTGAGGACCAGATAAGTGCTGATGAGATAGGTCGGGACGACCGGGTCGGGAGACACTCCGCCGACGGCGGTAAGGGTGGAAGGAGCGGGTTGGCCCTTGGAGGCGGCGAGCATGATGAGGTAGCCGAGGGCGGCTACGAACATGCCGAGGCCGATCTTCTTCGGAGCGGAAGGCTCCTTGCCCTTCTTGGCAAGAGCGCCGAACAGTGCCATGGAAACCGGTGTGAGGGCCACGACGAAGAACGGATTGAACTGCTGGAACTGCTGGGGCAGGATGTGCAGGGTCGGAGCCATGCCCTTGTATATGGCGAATGCACCGCCCCACAGCAGCAGGGTTACAAAAGCACAGATAACCTTGGATGAGAACTTCTCCGACTGGAAAACTGCAAACAGCGTATACACGGACACGGCGATCAGGAACAGGGGCCAGATATTGAATCCGATGCGCAGAGGGCCGGAAACTGAATCCTGGGTGTAGTCACGGGCAAAGTAGGTCAGCGACGAGCCGTTCTGGTGGAAGGCCATCCAGAAGAAGATAACCACCGCGAACACGAAG
>ONNK01000221.1 GCA_900319185.1 uncultured Bacteroidales bacterium | reverse complement strand
AGGTGGCCGTACCAGGCGAATGTCATGAAGACGTTGGAAAACACCAGCATCAAAACAGTCCAAAACCCTTTCATAAATACTTCTATTGTTTTGCGGCCGCAAATTTAGTACTTTTGTATGATTTAAAGAAACGTTTTATGACTCTGATTAAATCCATATCCGGCATCCGCGGCACCATCGGTGGCGCACCGGGCAACGCGCTCACTCCCATTGACATCGTCAAATTCACGGCCGCTTACGCCGCCACGCTGCCGCAGCGCAAGCCGCAGCCGAACGGAAGCCGTTACAAGGTCGTCGTCGGCAAGGACGCACGCCTGTCGGGCGACATGGTGGAGCAGCTCGTCGTCGGAACCCTCATGGGCTGTGGCATCGATGTCGTCAAGTGCGGCTTCGCGTCCACGCCCACTACGGAAATGGCCGTCCTCTTCGCGGAGGCCGACGGCGGCATCATCCTGACCGCCAGCCACAACCCTCGTCAGTGGAACGCCCTCAAGCTCCTGAACGACAAGGGCGAGTTCCTCACCGCCGTCGAAGGACAGGCCGTCCTGGACCTCGCCGCTTCCGAGCAGTTCTCCTTCCCGGAGGTCGATGACCTGGGCACCGTGGAGGAGGAAGATTTCACCGACAAGCACCTGGACGCCGTCCTGGCCCTCCCGGCCGTGGATGTGGAAGCCATCAAGGCCGCGCACTTCACCGTCGTGGTGGATGCGATCAACTCCGTGGGCGGCATCATCATGCCGCGCCTGCTGGAACGCCTGGGCGTCAAGTGCATCGAACTCAACTGCAACCCCACGGGCGATTTCGCCCACAACCCGGAGCCGCTTCCCGTCAACCTCGTGGACCTGAGCCGCACCGTCGTCCGTGAAAAGGCGGACCTCGGCGTGAGCGTCGATCCGGACGTGGACCGTCTCGCCTTCATCTGCGAGAACGGCGAGCCCTTCGTGGAGGAATATACCCTTGTGAGCGTTGCGGACTATCTGCTTGACGAGGCTGTAAAGAAAGGCGTCAAGCCCCTTGCTACAGTATCGAACCTCAGCTCCAGCAGGGCGCTGCGTGACGTTACCGAGGCTCACGGCGGCACCTATTATGCCGCTGCCGTTGGAGAGGTGAACGTTACTACCAAGATGCACGAGGTCGGAGCGCTAATAGGCGGAGAGGGTAACGGCGGGGTAATCTATCCTGCTTCCCACTGCGGCCGTGACGCTATGGTGGGCGTGGCTCTGTTCCTGAGCAACCTGGCCCACAAGAAGCTTTCCGCATCGGCATACAAGGCGACCCTGCCTCCATATTTCATTGCCAAGAACCGCATTGACCTGAGTGACAAAGCCCTCATCGACCGCATCCTGGATGCTATGAAGGAGCATTACAAGAACGAGAAGGTGAATACTATCGACGGCGTTAAGATCGACTTCGAGGCTACCCGCCGCTGGGTGCATCTGCGCCGCTCCAACACCGAACCTATTATCCGCATCTACTCCGAGGCTCCCAGCCAGGAACAGGCCGAGGCACTTGCCCAGGAGGTCATTGATCTGGCCCACAACATTATAAACAATGTTTAGCTTCCGCACCACCGCGATCAGCGAGCAGCTCGACAAGGGCTTGACCGAGGGGCGCGTGGCATGTATGTGTACTCCCGGGTGTTGGAACAGCTCCACCGGGGAGTACCTTCCCGACTTTTTCCGTGCCCGCGGAAACCTCGTCAAGGTATTCGGCCCTGCCGCTCCGGAGTTCTCACCCCAGGCAGGACACATTGACTTCAGCGCTTCCGACCTTGAAGGGCTCGACGCGGTGGTGATAGACATTCAGGACGTAGGTTCACGCTACTTCCCATATACCCGTGACGTTCTGAGGCTCCTGAGCTTCAGGGCGCGTATGGAGGAGGGACCGTCGATATATATTATCGATCATATCAATCCCGCGGGGCGGGTGGTGGAGGGTACCATTCCGGTGCTCGAACCCGATCTGTGGACCCCTAAAGTGGCTCATCGTCACGGGCTTACCCTTGCCGAACTCTGTAACTTG
>ONNK01000222.1 GCA_900319185.1 uncultured Bacteroidales bacterium | reverse complement strand
TCCGCCCATTGCGGCTCATAGAGCAGCTCCTGGGTGTAGGTCATCACCTCGTTGTAGGGCTGGCCGGAAGCCTGGATGCGCAGGAAACCGTTGCCGGTGATGAAATAGTCCGAAGGTTCTCCCGCGGGGGCGATGGAGCAGATATTGTGCTTCGGCAGGATGGCGGCGCGCTTCTCCACCGGGATATAGGGGATGGGATACTCGAGCTTTCTGGTATCTATCTTGGCATAACTCTCTTCGGGGTTGTCCAGAGAGCCCTTGGCGCCGGTGGTCCCCACCGCAAGGCACAGAAATGCGAAAAGTGCAATTAACTTTTTCATGGCTATGGTCTGTATCGTATTGAATGATGCCTACTTCTTCCAGAGTTTCGGGAGGAAGCCGTAATAAAGGAGATGCCGCCAGGTGGACCAGTCGTGACCGGTTTCGCCGATGCAGAAGTACTCGTATTCGATTCCGTGCTTGTCGAGCGCATCCCGGAAGCCCTTGACCCGCATATTGAAAAAGCCCTTCTCTTCCGCACCTCCCTGACCGATGAACAGGTAGTCCACCTTGTCATTGGCTTTCGGGTCGTTGAGGAATTCGCCCAGGGTCTGCTCAGGATTGTTGTCACCGGCGCTGAGGACGCCGAAGTTGGCGAAGAGGTCAAGCGACTTCAGACCGACGAACATGGTGTGGCGGCCGCCCATCGAGAGACCGGAAATGGCACGTCCGTGCGGATTGGCAATGGTCTTGTAATGACTGTCGACGAAGGGAATGACGGCCTCCCGATACTCCCGCTCCATGATGTCGAAGGTGAGGTCGGCGTGCTTCGGATGATTGCGGTGGATGACCTGATTGTTCACCAGGGCGATCAACATGGGCTCCGCTTTCCCTTCTGCGAGCAGATTGTCCATGATGAAGTTCACGCGTCCGTCATACATCCAGTTGGACGGGAGCTCGCCGCTTCCGCCCATGAGATAGAGGACGGGGTAAGCCTTCTTGGGGTCGTACTGAGGAGGGGTGTAGACATAGATCTCGCGCTCTCCCTGGGTCACAGGGCTGTAGTAGATATGCCGGGTGACAGCTCCGTGCGGCACATCCTTCGCGTCCCACCAGGAGGGACCGTCGCCATGGACGATAAGCTCGCTGTAAGGGGGCATGGCCGTAAAGGCGGCATAGGTATTATTGGGATCAGCCATGCTGACGCCGTCGACCACGAGATTGTACTGGTACATATCGACCGGGAGAGGGCCGATGGTGAGGGTCCAAATCCCGTCTTCTCCCTTGGTGAAAGGGATATTCCCCCGGACTCCCATGACGGTGGTCATGGCACCCGAGAGGGCGACGGACTCGGCTTTCGGGGCCCTGAGCCGGAAGACGACGGTATGGTCGTCATTCACCTGGGGCGAGTTCAGGTTAGCGCTGAAGGGAATCAGCCCCTCGGTGTCTTTCTGGGGGTTGTAGCTGAGGTTGACGTTCGACTGCTGGGCAAAAGCCGTCAGCGCAATCAGCAGCGAAGCCGCCACGGAAATAGTTCTTTTGTTCATATCCATGTGTTTTACGTTGCAATATACGAAAAAATCATCCAAAGACGACCGTCCGGTTCTTGTAGGTCAGGATCTTCCGTTCGATGTGGCGGGTGACGGCGCGGCTGAGGACGATCTTTTCCAGGTCGCGTCCCTTGAGCACCAGGCTCTCGGGGGTGTCCTTGTGGGTGATGCGAACCACGTCCTGTTCGATGATCGGGCCGGCGTCCAGGTCCCGGGTCACGTAATGACTGGTTGCGCCGATGATCTTGACGCCGCGCTCATAGGCTTGGTGATAGGGACGCGCCCCGATGAACGCGGGAAGGAAGGAGTGGTGGATGTTGATGATGTGGTGCGGATAGCGGGCGATCATTCCATCGCTGATGACCTGCATGTACCGGGCGAGCACGATGAACGTGACATGCTCGCGCTCCAGCAGGGCCATTTCCTCGCGCTCCACCTCTTCCCGGTTCGATTTGTCCGGCGCGATTTTCCAGAC
>ONNK01000223.1 GCA_900319185.1 uncultured Bacteroidales bacterium | reverse complement strand
GACGTCCTGGTGGACGGTCCCTTCGTCCTGGCGTTGCGGGACACGGATCTCCTTTTCCGCGGCAGTTCCAACCAGCGCATCATCTATCTGCATGAAAAACCCGAGGATGACATCATCCCCGGGACTGTACCTCTGGTTCCTTTCAAGTGATTATTCGCCGACGACCCACACGAGGACGTGGCGGTCGAAAGTGATGTATTCCAGGTCGAATTCTTCTTCTTCGTCCTTGTAGCTGAAGGTCGCTTCCAGTTCGCCTTCGCCGCGGGGGCGGAAGCGCTCGACCTCGATCTGCTCGGCGAAATCGACATTGTAACGGCTCAGGAGCTTGAAGATGGCTTCCTTGGCGCACCAGTAGATGGCGAGCTGCTCGTTGCGCTTTTCATCCTCGAGGTCCTCGATCTCGTCTTCGGAGAGGGCCTTCTTTTCCACGACGGAGAAGTCGCGGTCCAGGGACTCGATGTCGATGCCCACGTTCTCTTCCTCGTGGAGGATGACCGCCACGTACTTGGCGGTGTGGGTGATGGAAATGTTGATGGGATTGTTCTCGATGTAGGGCTTGCCGTTGTCGTGGTGGCTCAGGTACACCTTGTCGTCGAACATCGTGTTGAGGAGGGCGCGCACGGCCAGGCGCTGCTTCCGCAGGGATTCGCTGCGGATGAACGAGATCTCCTCCATCTCGTCCGTCGGGGTTGAACTCAGTTCTTTCAGTTCTTCTTCGGTTTCGGTGATCTGCCAAACGCCGATCTCCGCGTCATTGTCAAGTTTCTTCTTTAAATATAGTCCCATATAAGTTGACTCCAGTATGTAGTGCGTCGCAACGGAGGTTCGTCAGAACTGACGACCCCTTTTACCGTTAAGACCGAACTGGGAGGCTCCATAGTGCTTGCTACCAATTAACTCCGCAAAGATAATGGTTTTTTTCAATTTCTAAAAAAATATGTATCTTTGCGGGCGAATTCTGAAAAGAAGATTTAGATATACCTATATATTATGGCTACCAATAATTTTATCACGGATGAAAAACTCCTGATAGTAGGTGCCGGCGGTATGATTGGTTCCAATATGGCCATGATTGCCGCAATGTTGCGCCTCACCCCGAATGTGTGTCTGTACGACGTCTATGAGCCCGGTAACAACGGCGTCCTTCTCGAAATGCAGCACAGCGCCTTCCCCCGGATGCGTTACATCGCCACCACCGACCCCAAGGAAGCCTTCACCGGCGCCAAGTACATCATCTCCTCCGGCGGTGCTCCGCGTAAAGAGGGTATGACCCGTGAAGACCTGCTGAAGGGCAACTGCGAAATCGCCGCCAACCTCGGTGACAACATACGCAAGTACTGCCCGGAGGTGAAGCACGTGATGATCATCTTCAACCCTGCCGATGTCACCGCGCTTACCGTCCTCATCCACTCCGGCCTCCGTCCCTGCCGCGTTTCTTCCCTCGCCGCCCTCGACTCCACCCGTCTCCAGACCAACCTGGCCAAGGAGTTCGGTGTCCGTCAGTCCGACGTTGAGAACGCCTTCACCTACGGCGGTCACGGCGAGTCCATGGCGGTCTTCATGTCCAAGGCTACCATCTGCGGCACTCCGATCGCCCGCATGGGCCTGACCAAGGAGCGCATCGCCGCCATCAAGCAGGAAACCATCCAGGGTGGTGCGGAAATCATCAAGCTCCGCGGCCGCAGCTCCATCCAGAGCCCTGCCTTCCTCTCCGTCAAGGCCATCGAGGCCGCGATGAAGGGTGGTGAGCAGTTCCCCTGGCCGTCCGGTACCTATGTGGACACCCACGAGTACAGCCACGTCTTCATGGCCATGCCTACCTTCATGGATGAGACCGGTATCCACTACACCATGCCGGAAGGCACCAAGGAAGAGATGGCCGACCTCAAGGCCTCTTACGAGCACCTGGTGGACCTCCGCGACCAGATCATCGAGCTGGGTATCATCCCGCCGGTGGACGAGTGGCACAAGCTCAACCCGTACCTCTGGAACCGCAGACTTCCCCGCATCAAATAATTGATCGGGCGAAATATACCAACTTATGGGGATTGAATCTTCGGATCAATCCCCTTAACTTTGCGCTACAAAGCGCAAAAGCATGAAGTTATCCGAGTTACAGACCGGGGAAAAGGCGGTCATCGCGAAGGTCAACGGCCACGGATCCTTCCGGAAAAGGCTCATCGAAATGGGCTTTATCCAAGGGAAGGAAGTGACCGTGATCCTGAACGCGCCGCTCAAGGACCCGATAGAATATGAGATCATCGGCTATAAGATTTCCCTCCGCCGCGAGGAGGCCGAACAGATCGAAGTGGTGAATGAGGCGGAGGCCCGGGAGGCCCTCGTCAGCGATGAGCATTTGCAGGGCCTGCCCGAAGACATGGCCGAGCGGGAGCGCCTGGACAAGGCCCTCGCGCACCTGGCGGAAGAGCGGCACCGCGTCATCCGCGTCGCCCTGGTGGGCAATCCGAACTGCGGCAAGACCTCCCTTTTCAATATCGCGTCGGGCGCGCACGAGCACGTGGGCAACTACTCCGGCGTGACGGTCGATGCGAAGGAAGGGCATTTCAAGCACGGCGGGTATGACATCACCCTCGTGGACCTGCCCGGAACCTATTCGCTGTCAGCGTATTCCCCGGAAGAACTCTATGTCCGGAAGAACCTCATCGACGCGATGCCCGACGTGGTTGTCAATGTCGTCGATGCCTCCAATATCGAACGGAACCTGTACCTCACGACGCAGGTCAT
>ONNK01000225.1 GCA_900319185.1 uncultured Bacteroidales bacterium | reverse complement strand
CACCGGCCTCGTTGGGTGCAAAGCCGAAGAGGATCGAGAGGAGGTAGGCCCCGAATATGCCGATCTGCGCGGCAGCGCCGATAAGCATCAACCGCGGCTGGGATATCAGGGCCGAGAAGTCCGTCATGGCTCCGATGCCCAGGAAGATGAGCGGCGGATACCAGCCCATGCGTACACCCTGGTAGAGGGTGTTCAGCACGGAGCCATCCTCGTAGACTCCGATGTTAAGGCCCGGGAACATCGGTATGTTGCCGATGATGATGCCGAAGCCGATCGGGACGAGCAGCAGCGGTTCCCATTCCTTGACGATACCCAGGGTTATGAATATGATGCCGATGCATATCATGATGATATGCGATATGGTCATATTGGCAAACCCCGTGAATTGCCAGAACTGTACAAGACTGTCGATGATGTTGCCCATGCTGCGACTATGCTATGGTGACGATCTTGGCTCCTTCGAGTACGGAGTCTCCCTTGTGGACGTGGATGGCGGTGACGGTTCCGTCCTTCTCGGCCTGGATGTCATTCTCCATCTTCATGGCCTCGAGCACGGCGACCTTCTGGCCGGCCTTGACGGCCTGGCCTTCCTTGACGGACACCTCGATGATGACGCCCGGGAGAGGGGAGTTGATGTCGGTGCCGGGACCGGCCGGGGCAGCCGCAGGCGCGGCGGCCGGAGCGGGAGCTGCCGCTGCAGCAGCGGGGGCTGCAACAGGGGCAGCTACGGGTGCAGCTGCCGGAGCGTTCTCCATTTCGACCTTGTAGGGGGTTCCGTTGACGGTGACGTCTGCGATGTTTCCTTCGATGGCATTGATGGCGACTTCGTACTGGTTGCCATTGATCTTGAATTTATATTCTTTCATGGTATTGATATTATCTGGGTTGTTTTCTGAAAATCTTGGATTTGTCGTTCCAAGCGCTGTTGCGCGGCTTGAGGGTGATGACGAAAGGTTCGGCGTCGTGGGCGCTCTCGCTGAGGAAGCGGTGGAGTGCCAGGGCTATGGCCGCTTCGGTCTCTCCGCCGGATTCGGCGTTCAGGGCCATTGCGATCGCGAGGGCGATCTCCTCCTCGCGTCCGCCAGCTGGCAGCGCAGCTGCCTTGGCCGCGCGGGAGTCGCGCTTGAAGGGATTGCGGAATCTGATCTTGCCGGAGAATACCTTGCCGGAGAAGTTGTAGATGGTGAAAAGGATGAGCAGTGCAAGGAACACCATGGAAATGCTGACGATGGTCAGGGTGTAGCCATGGGGGTCGTTCTCCTTGACGATGTCGGACTTGGACTTCTGGCTATGCTTGCCGTTGACCGAGAGCGGGGACGGGGCGGCGGCATGTATGTCGTCGAAAACCATCTCTTTCCTGTCGGTGGGGAACTTGCTAATGCTCTGTCCTTCGG
The DNA here is from genome assembly GCA_900319185.1 of uncultured Bacteroidales bacterium. Taxonomy (GTDB): domain Bacteria; phylum Bacteroidota; class Bacteroidia; order Bacteroidales; family UBA932; genus Cryptobacteroides. The sequence goes on along the minus strand of ONNK01000225.1, from coordinate 1,892 downwards.
GAAGGCCGGCAGGGATCTCTATGCTGTCGATGACGGTGCGGCCGTCATTGCTGACGAGGTAGAGGGTAGTGCCTTCCCTGAGAGGGAAATTCAGATAGAAAGTACCCTTCGATGACTGGCCGTCAGCGAAGAATACGGCAACCTGGCGCGGCCCGATCTTGGTACGGAGGTCTCCCTTGACGATGGGACTCTTGGTGAGATTGGCCGGATCGTCGGTGAAGTAGCAGCCGGCGATGTTGACGGTGCCCTGGGAGGTGTTGAACACCTCGACCCAGGGCGAGTGGTCACCGAAATCATCCACCACCGAGGAGGTGTTGTCCACCATGGCTTCGGAGATGATGAGGTCGATGACGTTCTGCGCACGCAGGGACGCCGCCGCCAGGATGAGGATGCAGAACAGCTTGTTGTACTCCTCTTCGGTGACGTTCTTGAGTACTCCGACAGCGCCCTTGGCGCCCATGACCGCAATCTCGGCAGAGGGCCAAGCGTAATTGATGTCTCCGCGCAACTGCTTGCAGCTCATGACGATATGCGCTCCGCCGTAGGACTTGCGGAGGGTAACGGTCACCTTGGGGACTGTGGCCTCTCCGTATGCGTAGAGGAGCTTGGCGCCGTTGGTGATGATGGCACCGTACTCCTGCTGTGTACCGCAGAGGAATCCCGGGACGTCGACGAGCGTGACGAGCGGAATGTTGAACGCGTCGCAGAAGCGCACGAAGCGTGCGGCCTTGCGCGAGGCGTTGATGTCCAGCACTCCGGCCAGGACATCGGGCTGGTTGGCCACGACGCCGACGCTGCGGCCGTTCATGTGGGCGAAGCCCACGATGATGTTCTTGGCGAAATCCTTGTGGACCTCGAAGAAACGGCCGTCATCCACGATGCCGGAGATGACGCGGTACATGTCGTATGATTTGTTGGGATTGTCGGGGACGATCTCGTTGAGCGCGTCGTCGACGCGGGATATGGGATCGGAGGTGGGGCATTCGGGGGCCTCCTCGCGATTGTTCTGGGGGAGATAGCCCAGGAGCTCCTTGATCGTGGCGATGCCTTCCTCCTCGGATGAGGCGGCGAAGTGCGCCACTCCGCTCTTGGAGGCATGGACCTTTGCTCCGCCGAGCTCCTCCTGCGTGACTTCCTCGCCGGTGACGCTCTTGACGACGGCCGGTCCGGTCAGGAACATGTAGGAGGTGTCCTTGACCATGAGCGTGAAGTCCGTGAGGGCGGGGGAGTAGACAGCGCCGCCGGCGCAGGGACCGAAGATCCCGCTGATCTGCGGAACGACACCGGATGCGAGGATATTGCGCTCGAAGATGTCACCGTAACCGGCCAGGGCATCGATGCCTTCCTGGATACGGGCTCCGCCGGAGTCGTTGAGTCCTATGCACGGGGCCCCGTTGCGGACGGCGAGGTCCATGACCTTGCAGATCTTCTCCGACATGGTCTTGGAGAGGGAACCTCCGGATACGGTGAAATCCTGTGCGAATACATATACGAGACGGCCGTCTATCGTGCCCTGTCCGGTCACGACGCCGTCGCCGTCGAAATGCTGGGCGTCCATGCCGAAATTGGTGCATCGGTGCTGGACGAACATGTCGAATTCTTCGAAACTGCCCGCGTCTAGCAGGAGCTCCAGACGCTCCCTGGCGGTGAGTTTGCCTTTCTTGTGCTGGGCGTCGATGCGCTCCTGACCACCACCGAGCCGGGCGGTAGCCCTGCGCTCTACGAGTTCACTGATCCTATTCTGTTGTATGTTCATTATGGTATGGATTACTTATATTCCTTCAAATATATAAAAAAAACCTTGAACTGTCAAGGTGCACAAAGGAAAAGAGACATCCTGTTTTCAGGATGTCTCTTTTTTGATACTATTTGATCCGGATCGCGGGGGAAAT
>ONNK01000226.1 GCA_900319185.1 uncultured Bacteroidales bacterium | reverse complement strand
TTGGCGCCGAAGGCGACTGGAAGACCGCCTGCCTCGTCCGCACGCTGTGGGTCATGTCCCAGGGCCTGCCGAAGGGCTGTTCCTTCCTTGAGGACTACACCCTCAACTTTGCGGGTGACCGCAGTTCCTGCCTCCAGAGCCACATGCTGGAGATCTGCCCGATGATCGCCAGCGACAAGCCCAAGCTCGAGGTCCATTTCCTCGGCATCGGCATCCGCAAGCAGCAGACCGCCCGTCTGGTGTTCACCTCCAAGACCGGCTTCGGCATCAAGGCCACCGTCGTGGACCTCGGCAACCGTTTCCGCCTCATCGCCCAGGACGTGGAGTGCATCGAGCCCAAACCGATGCCGCATCTCCCCGTCGCTTCGGCCCTCTGGGTCCCGCAGCCGACCTTCGAGATCGGCGCAGGCGCCTGGATCCTCGCAGGCGGTACGCACCACTCCGCATTCAGCTATGACATCGACGCCGAGTACTGGGACGATTTCGCCGAGATGACCGGCATCGAGTTCGTCCACATCAGCAAGGACACCACCATCGAGGGCTTCAAGAAGGAGCTCCGCACCAACGAGGTGTACTACATGCTCAACAAAGCGCTGAAGTAGTATGGACGCAAGAAGAACCATCGAATCCGGAAAGGCCGTCCTCGGCATCGAGTTCGGTTCCACCCGCATCAAGGCGGTGCTGGTGGACGAGGATCACGTCCCTATCGCCCAGGGCAGCCATGAGTGGGAGAACCAGCTCGTGGACGGTCTCTGGACCTACTCCAACGAAACCATATGGTTCGGCCTCCAGGACTGCTATGCAGACCTCCGCTCAGATGTGCGCAAGCGCTATGACGTGGAGATCGAGCATCTGGCAGCCATAGGTATAAGCGCCATGATGCACGGCTACATGCCGTTCGACAAGGGCGGCCACCTCATGGTCCCCTTCCGCACCTGGCGCAACACCAATACCGGTGAGGCGGCCGCTGCACTGTCGAAACTGTTCGTATACAACATTCCCCTGCGCTGGAGCATCTCCCACCTGTACCAGGCCATCTTGAACAAGGAGGAGCATGTCCCGCAGATAGGCTACCTGACCACGCTCGCCGGCTACATCCACTGGAAGCTCACCGGTGAGAAGGTGCTCGGTGTAGGCGACGCTTCGGGAATGATCCCCGTTGATCCCGAGACCGGGAACTACCGGGCCGACATGATCGAGAAGTTCGACAATCTCATCGCCCCCTATGGATTCCCTTGGAAGCTCGGTGACATCCTGCCGAAGGTGCTGCCTGCGGGCGCGCCGGCAGGGCGCCTGACCGAGAACGGCGCGAAGCGCCTGGACGTGTCAGGGCACCTGCAGGCCGGAGTCCCGCTGTGTCCGCCGGAAGGTTCTTCCTTCTCCATGATAGTCCTGGAGAAGGAGCTCTCCAAGCCGAACGAGATGATCGACATGGTCACCACACCGGACGGCAACCTCGTCGCCATGGTCCACTGCAACAACTGCACGTCCGACCTCAACGGCTGGGTGGGCCTGTTCAAGGAGTATGAGGAACTGATGGGAGTGCCCGTAAACATGGGCAAGATCTTCCAGCGCCTGTTCGAAGCCGCCGACAAGGGCGACGCCGACTGCGGCGGCCTGGTTTCCTACAACTACATCTCCGGCGAGCCCGTCACGGGATTTGCCGAAGGCCGTCCGCTCTTCGTGCGTTCCGCCACCGACAGCTTCAACCTGTCCAACTTCATGCGTTCCATCCTGTACGCCACCGTCGGTGTCCTCAAGATCGGCAACGACGTCCTCCTGAAGGAGGAGAAGGTCAAGGTGGACCGCATCACCGGCCATGGCGGACTGTTCAAGGTCAAGGGCGTGGGACAGCGCGTCCTCGCCGCCGCCCTCAACTCCCCCATCTCCGTCATGGAGACGGCGGGCGAAGGCGGCGCCTGGGGTATCGCCCTCCTCGCCTCCTACCTTGTGAACAATCCCGGCGGCATATCCCTCCCGGACTTCCTGGACAAGATGGTCTTCGCCGGCAACACCGGCACGGAGATCGCCCCCACCCCGGAAGATGTCGCAGGCTTCGAGGCCTACCTCGAGAACTACAAGGCCTGCCTCGCCGTCGAGCGCGCAGCCGTGGAGAACAAGAAGTAATGCTCCAGGCAATATGGGAAAGGGCTGGCCTTACGGTCAGCCCTTTTCATTAAACGCCAGGTTGATACCAAGGGAATCAGAAGTCGAAGTAGCGCTTGGCGTTGTAGTAGGAGATGTCCTGGATCATGCGACCGATGGACGGTAGTTCCGAGACGGGCAACTTGCCATCGTCGAGGTCGCGGCCGACAAGGTCGCACAGGATCCTGCGGAAATACTCGTGACGCGGGTAGCTTATGAAGCTTCGCGAGTCGGTGAGCATGCCGACGAAGCGGCTCAACAGGCCTTGCATGCTCACGGTGTTGAGCTGCTTGCGCATGCCGTCCTCCTGATCGAGGAACCACCATCCCGAACCCAGCTGCATCTTGCCGGGGACACTGCCATCATTGAAAGTATACGCCATCGCCATGAATACATCATTGTCTTTCGCGTTGATGCAGTAGAGTATGGTCTTGGCAAGCTTGTCCTCAGCGGCAAGGCGGCTGAAGAACTTGTGGCCGGCGGCTGCGACCGGAAGGTCGCCGATAGCGTCGAAGCCTGTGTCCGGGCCGATGAGGCGGAACATCTTCTCGTTGTTGTTGCGCAGAGGGCCCACATGGTACTGCTGGGCCCAGCCCTTCTCCGCATCCATGACCGCCATGTCATGAAGGAATGCGCTGCGGAACCTCGCCAGGTCGGCGGCGTCCGGAGCCTTGCCCATAAGCACCCTCTTGAATATCATCTCAATGTCCCGCTCCGTATAATCTGCTGCATAGAATGTATCAATGCCGTGGTCGGAGAGTCTGCAGCCCATCGAAGCGAAGTAGCCGTGCCGTTTCCTCAACGCCTCGATGAGTTCGGCATAAGAATCAATGTCCATGTCCGCCGCCTCACCTAGCTTGTCCAGATACTCGACATAAGCCTTGGGATTCTCGACGGCCATGGCCTTGTCCGGACGCCAGGTCGGAAGGACCTTTGTCCCGAAAGGCTCCAAAGAGATCCGCCTGTGCCAGCGGAGGTCATCTGCAGGATCGTCGGTGGTACACACCGCCTCCACGTTGAACTTGCGTATGAGAGCCTGTCCGCGGAACTCTTCCGTAGCCAGCTTGGCGTTGCACTCCTCGTAGATGTCGCGGGCCGTTTCCGGCTTGACCTTTAGGTTCATGAT
>ONNK01000227.1 GCA_900319185.1 uncultured Bacteroidales bacterium | reverse complement strand
CCTTATAACGAGGAGCTCAAGTGGGAGACCACAACTACCTGGAATGCAGGTATTGACCTCGGTCTTTGGAACGGCCGCTTTACTGCAAGTGTAGACGCTTATCACAGGGTCACCACCGACCTTCTCAACTACACTCCGGTTGCCGGCCTTGCCAACCTCAAGAACTATCTTGACGCAAACATCGGTACACTCGAGAACAATGGTGTCGAGGTTGACCTCAACATAATTCCGATCGAGACCCGCGACTTCTCATGGCAGATCGGACTCAACGGCGCATACAACCACCAGCTCATTACCAAGCTCACCACCAATGACGGTGACGGGTACAAGGGCGTTGATTGCGGTCCGGACCTCTCCGCTGCAGTCGGCAACAAGATCCAGAAGCACATGACCGGCTATGCTCCTTACACATTCTATGTCTACGAGCAGGTTTATGATGCAGACGGCAAACCTATCATGGGCGCTTATGTCGACCGTAACAAAGACGGCAAGATCGACGACGATGACCGCTACTACAGCAAGTCTCCAGCCCCGAAGGTGACAATGGGTCTGAATTCCACTCTCACTTACAAGAGATTCACCCTTGCCGCTTCCGCTCATGCCAACTTTGGAAACTATGTATTTGACGACAACTCCAACTCGCTCAGCCTTATTACTGACCTTTGGACCAACAACTTCATCGCCAACAGGACTCCTCAGGCAATCAAGGACGGATTCACTAAGGCTCAGTATTTCATCCCAAGGATATGTCCCTCAATGTATTCGCAACTGTACAGAATGTTTTCGTCATCACTCCTTATCAGGGAATCGATCCTGAAATCTTCAGCGGCGTCGACTCCAATCTATGGCCTCGTCCTAGGACTTATGTCCTTGGTCTCAAGTTCAACTTTTAATCGGAGGAGGACAATATTATGAAAATCAAAAGACTTTCAATAGTCGCTATTGCGGCGATGATGCTTGCAGGACTGAACTCCTGCGTGGGCGATCTCAACGTCACCCCTATTGACCCTAATGTCACCCTTCCCGAGGACGTCCTCAATACTGAAGACGCATATGCTGCCCTTCTGGCAAAATGCTATGCCGGTCTTACCACCAGTGGCTCTGACGGCCCTGACGGCGGCCCTGATATCGACGGTATCGACGGAGGTTTCGGCCAGTATATGCGTGCTCTGTTCTATATGAACGAGTTTACTACCGATGAGGCTCTTTGCGTGTGGAACAACGAGACCGTCAAGGATCTTCACGCTCTCTCATTCACTACTTCCGACATTTTCGTCACCTCCATGTATTCGAGGCTTTTCTACCAGATCTCGATCTGCAATGAGTTCATCCGCCGTGCAAAGGCGTCTGAATTCAAGGATAGCCAGAATATTAAGACCATGATAGCAGAAGCGCGTGCTCTCAGAGCCCTCAGTTACTATCATGCTATCGATATGTTCGGTGATGTTCCCTTCGCTGACGAAACCTCAAAGGTTGGCTCCGAGGGTCCTGACCAGATGTCACGTGCCGATCTTTTCGAATGGCTTGACGCTGAGTGCAAAGACCTTATCGAAGGCGGTGACCTCAAGGGTGCGAAGCAGAATGTTTATGGCCGTCTCGACGTCAATTTCGTCAAGATGATCCGTGCCCACCTCAACCTCAATGCTTCCGTTTATCTCGGCAAGTCCGATGTGAAGGCTAATTATGATGTTGTAGGTACCCTCTGCAAAGAGATTGTTGCCGATTATCCTACCCTCCACAGCAAGTTCTCCGATCTTTTCGGAGCAGACAATCACCTCTTTACCGATGAGATTATCTTCGGAATCGAGCAGGATGGTGCTTATACCCAGAATTATGGCGGCAGCTGCTTCATCATCAAGGCATCCTACGTAGGTGGTGATACATACAAGGTTGATGGAGTCGAGCATAATACGGCTACTGACAACCTCGGTATCGATGACGGATGGGGTGGAACTCTTGTTACTCCTGAATTCATCAACAAGTTTGACGATTCTGATGTAAGGAAGCTCTTCTGGCCCGCTTCTACCAAGCCCGATGAGTCCGCTACTATCGAGGAACTTGACTTCCTCAAAGGCTGGTCTGCACATAAGTTCACCAACCTTAACAGCGATGGAAGCGTTCCTGCAATAATCAACTACCCCTCAACCGATGTTCCTCTTTTCCGTGCTGCAGATGCTTATCTGATGCTCGCAGAGGCCCAGCTTCGCGGTGCTACCACCGTTACCGTTGCTGACGGTCAGGCAGCCTGGAATGCTGTCCGCGCAAGGGCGGGACTTGGAAATGCCGATTATAAACTTGACGGCATCATCGACGAGCGCGGCCGTGAGCTTTATTGGGAGTGCTGGAGAAGGTCTGACCTTGTCCGTTTCGGCCTCCTTACTTCTTCTGAATATCTTTGGGAGTGGAAAGGCGGAGTCCAGGCCGGTCAGGCTGTGGATAGCAAGTACAATATCCTGCCTCTCCCTGTCAATGAACTCAACAGCAATCTCAAGCTCCAGCAGAATGAGTCCTGGCGTTAAAAGAATCTGAGATATGAAAAATATACTAGCTAAATTTATGGCCGGCGCGCTTCTTCTCGGAGCGTTCGCCTGCA
>ONNK01000228.1 GCA_900319185.1 uncultured Bacteroidales bacterium | reverse complement strand
TCATCTACCGCAAGGGCTTCAAGGTCCAGCGCAGTCTCTTCCTCAAACAGGACATCTGCATCCAGCGTAGCCCGGAGGCAGGGCCAGACGGCATCCCGCTCCAATTCGGGAGTTAACGCCGGAACCTCCTCCACAGTAAGGAGTTCCTCCGCAAGGAGCACCGGTTCATCCAGCCGTTCGACTGCTGCGGGAACCACTTACAGCAGGCCCTCGACATCTTCCAGGTCCAACGGCGGCAGCAGTTCGTCGGTCAGTTCCTCCTCCAGGTCCAACGGCGGTAGCTACAGGTCTTCAAGTTCCGGCAGCTACTCCAGGTCATCCAGCTCCGGCAGCTACTCTTCCGGCAGTTCTTCCAGGAGTTCAGGCGGCTACTCCGGCGGCGGTTCGTCCAGCGGTGGCAGCCATTCCAGCGGCGGATCTTCCGGCGGTGGTTCCAGAGGTGGCGGCGGAGGTGGCCGCAGGTAAGCCCAAGGGTGCCTCCGGGCACCTTCCTGCCAATCATATTCGTTAACGAAACCTGGCTTCAACTATAAAATACAACTTGCAATGAAAAGGACTATTATCGCAATATTCTGCACTCTTGCCGCAACAGGCGCCGGAGCACAGACGATGTACGACGGGCTGACTTTCAGCCAGAACAATTACTATGGTACCGCAAGGTCCATAGGAATGGGCAATGCCATGACAGCCGTCGGAGGAGACCTTGGTTCCATCGGGATCAATCCTGCCGGGTCAGCCGTGTACAACTTCTCGCAGTTCACCATAACTCCCAACCTGACCATCAGTTCGATGAACTCTTCGTACAGCGCCTACCCCACAGGCGGCCAGGACCACTTCATCAACTCCCAGGCCAGGAACCTCACCCGTTTCACCATGCCTAACGTAGGAGCCACCCTGAACATGCCCACGGGCAACAGGAGCGGCCTTCTCAGCGTGACTTTCGGATTCCTCGTCAACGGGACCAATAATTTCACAGGCCAGATGATGGCCGGAGGGGCGAACGACAAGACCAGCTACCTCAGCGCGATGGCAGTCGGCGCAGACGGCTTCGACATCGACGTGATGAACGGCTACATGGATGCCTACTACAACACCGACATCCCCTGGAACTCGATAGTCAACGCCCAGGCCGGTTCCATCGCCAACTACGGCGACGTCAACGACCCCAGCTACTACTGGCGCTACATCGCGGCCACGGAAGGTTTCCAGCAGACCGAAGGAGTGGATGCCGACGGCAACCATATCTATGACATCTACCTCGCAGGACCCGTAAACCAGGCCTACGGCCGGAAAGTCACCGGAGGCAAGTACGACGCCTTGTTCAACGTCGGCTTCAACATCAACAACCGCCTCTACCTGGGAGCCAACCTCGGGCTCGCGAACATCAGCTACGACTATGACGAGTATTTCAAGGAGGCCGCACAGGACCCTGCCGACTTCCTCATTGAATATTCAGACGCTTCGACCTACTGGAGCGACTACCGTTCCCGCTACTCCTATTCAGCCGAAGGTTCGGGAGTCTACGGCAAGTTCGGATTCATAGCCATCCCCGCCGACGGTGTGAGGATCGGTGCTGCCATCCAGACTCCTACCGTAATGAACGTCAACGAGATCTGGCGCCACGCGGTCGATGTGAACTACACCGACGTCAAGTACAACGCCAATGCAAGTTCTCCCGAAGGGGAATTCGCCTACAGGCTGATCACTCCTTACAGGGTCAACGCCGGAGTCGCATTCACCTTCATGGGAATGGGTATGCTGAGCGCAGACTACGAGATGACTGACTACAGCGCGATGAAATTCCGCAACGATGTCGACTGGAACACCAACTTCGACAATCTCAACAGCGAAATCCGCGACTGCATGGGCAAGTCCCACATGGTCAGGCTCGGTGCCGAGTTCAAGCCCATCCCGGAGTTCGCGGTCCGCGCAGGGTACAACTTCACCACCATCCCTGAATATGAATACAACGGAACCATAAAGACCACCCTGAAAGACAGGATGGACTCCTTCTCCGTCGGTATCGGATACTATTCTAAGGGCTCCTTCTTCGCAGACCTGGCCGCCAGGTTGACGATGATGTCCGACGAGTACATATCACCTTACATAGACTACCTCAGCGACGTCGCTTCACCGCTCATCCTCAACAAGAGGGAGCGCTACGACATCACTGCGACTTTCGGCTGGAGGTTCTAGCCTGGTTTATCCATAGGTGCCAAATCAGGAAATCATTTTAACTTTTCCCAGCCGGCTGCGTCTTATGTATGCAGCCGGCTGAGTTTTGTTTATGAAAAGGATACTGATTACACTTTGCATGGCCCTTTGCCTCGTGGGCGAGGCCTGGGCCGGAAACCCGGGCGGGAAACTCCGTTCGCTGGTATCGTCCTTCAAGAGGACGGAAGGGTTCGACGTCGTGGATCTGGGCGGTCCCGCAATGCTCCTGCTGAAAGCCGCCGCCCGCGCCGAGGCCGATGACCCCGAAGACCGCGCCGCCCTGGACTTGTTCCGGAGGCTCAAGCGCCTCACCGTGGTTGATTTCTCCGAAGCGACGCCCGAAAAACGGGAAGAATTCCTGCGCAGGCTGGACCGGATCCTCGCCGGGGAGGAGATCCTGATGGAAGCCAAGGACGGCGGCGAGAAAGTCGCCATCTACGGCCGCTCCTCCAAAGACGGCAGCCGGATCGAAGACATAATCATCCGGGCCGATGACGCCATCATCAGCGTCCGTGGATCCATCCGGGCCGACCAGGTCGGCTCCCTCATGAAAAAGGCTTCGAAATGACCGACGCTCGGTTCCATACCGTCTGGATTCCTCTGCAGGAGCGTTTTTACCGCGTCGCCTTCTATCTGCTGGAAGACCGGGCCGATGCCCTGGACGCCGTACAGGACCTGTACGTAAAGCTCTGGAAGATGCGCGATT
>ONNK01000231.1 GCA_900319185.1 uncultured Bacteroidales bacterium | reverse complement strand
TCTTCAGGCAAGGAAGCAGATTCCTGCCAACGAGCATCTTACGATGCAGATCGCTTCCCAGGTGTATGGGATCGCCACTGCCGCAAACGGATTGTGTTTCACTGAAAACGGGCAGGCCGTGTACATAACCAAGCGTTTTGACATCCTTCCCGATAACACTAAAGTGCCTATGGAAGACTTCGCTGCAATCATTGGGAAGAATGAGCAGGAGGACGGAAAAGAGTTCAAGTACAACGGATGCTATGAGGATATCGCAGATGCTATCAGGAAGAATGTCCAGGCATGGATGGTGGATATGGAACGCTTTTTCGACCTTGTGGTGTTCAACTATATATATGCGAACGGGGATGATCATTTGAAGAACTTCTCCTTGATAAGACAAGGCCAGGATTATCGCCTTGCCCCGGCATATGATCTCATCAATACCAGCCTTCATGTGAAAGGCGAGGATTTCGGCCTCGACGGAGGTTTGTCTCCGAGTATTGAGAAAAGCGATGTCTACGTCAATAGCGGACACCCGTGCCGCATTGACTTCGAACGGTTTGGTGAGAATATCGGTATAGTGAAATCTCGTGTTGACAGGATATTGGACCGATATATGGTTTTACCAGGACTTGCCGGCACCCTTGTCGGCCATAGCTTCCTCGATGACAAAATGAAACGCTACTATCTGAGGACGGTCAGCGAGCGGATTGCGAGATTTGTAAGAGTGTCAAATTGATAATGCAAGCGCACTTTCGGCATTTCATGGTCGTTTTTGCTCCAGATGCGACATTATGATCCCGTATCTGCCGCGTTTTCGTGTCCCAAAGGCCGAAAATGCGCTTGAAACGAATCGCGGAATACCATCAACGACTCTCTTCGACACCAAAAACGTGGTTTGACATATATATAAAGATAAGCGCGGAAACTCAGTGATTTCCGCGCTTATCTTACTCAATATTTGGTTCTACAACTTCTTTATTTTGATATTTCGGTAGGAGACCCTGTCGCCGTGGTCCTGGAAGAGGATGTGGCCCTCTTCGAAATTGCCGAAGCCTTCGTTGGGGGCGAACTTGCTGTATTGGACCAAGGCGTTGAACATCTGGGTGTTACGCTCGTACTCCAGGACCTTGGTGCCGTTGAGCCAGTGCTCTACATGGTTGTCCTGCACGATGATCCAGGCGGTGTTCCATCCGTATTTGTCCATAAGTCCTTCAGGCTTGTCCGCCCTGATCAGGTCATACAGTGAAGCCACGGTACGGTTGCCGGCTACGCCGAGTTTGGCGTCCGGGTGCAGGTCGTCGTCGAGGACCTGGAACTCGCATCCAATAGACGGGTCGCGGTAGGTACCGGGATTGATGAAGTACTTGATGCCGCTGTTGGCTCCGGGAGTGAGCTTGAAGTCCACAGAGAGCCAGAAATTGCGGAACTTCTCGACGGTGATTATATCACCGCCTCCCTGGGCGCCGTTGGGATGGGCTGTAATCATGCCGTTCGTCAGGCCCCATCCCTTCTCGGGGAAGGCCTCGGCGCGCACGCTGCGCCAGCCGTTAGGCGTCTTGCCGTCCCAGAGCAGCTCCCATCCGTTCTCGCTGCCGGCATAGAGGAGCCTGTTGGGGAGAGTTTCACCTGGTGCCTTGCCGGGAAGTTGGCGTCCTGCTCAGCGAAGTGGAGAAGGATGTGCCCTTTGGCATGGTTGCCGAAGTTCTCCCAGTTCTTGTATTTGCTGTAGGCTACCAATGCATTGAATACCTGGCAGTTGCGCTCGTATTCCAGGATCTTGCAGCCGTTGAGCCAGTGCTCGACATGGTTGCCTTGCACCTTGATCCAGGCGGTGTTCCAGCCTTCCTTGTCGAAGGGGACATCCGCCTTGTCGGCGGTGATGAGGTCGTAGAGCGAGCCGAGGGTGCGGTTGCCGGCTACGCCGAGCTTGGCATCCGGATGCAGTTCGTCGTCAAGGACCTGGAACTCGCATCCGATGGCCGAGGCGTCTTTGACCTGGTAGAGGTCCGGACGGACGAAATACTTGATGCCGCTGTTGGCTCCGGGAGTGAGCTTGAAATCCACGGACAGCCAGAAGTTT
>ONNK01000234.1 GCA_900319185.1 uncultured Bacteroidales bacterium | reverse complement strand
TGATCATCCGGTCCTCTTCGATGTAGCAAAGGTGCTTTCCGACCTTGATCAGCCTGACCTCTTCGTAGCCCGGGAGGTTGGTGCGGATCACCTTGGCGTTTCTGCTCTCGCCGTCGTAGCTCTTGCCGTCCCAGCCGTTGAAGGTGAAGCGGATGCTCTCTTTTGTCTTGGTGAAGTGTGCCTCGAAGGCCTCGCGGGTGATGCTGGTGTTGTAGTTTCCAAGCTCCATCAGGTTTCTCATTGCGTATGCGTTTGTCATGTTCTTGCCCTCCGTTTTTTGTGTTTTCCCTTTCGGTACTGTATTAATCACTCTAAAGCGGATATATAGCAAGTTATATCTGAGCATAATGTGCACAATTATTCGGAGGTAAAATGAAGCACATTATAACGAGAAACACAGCCTTTTCAGGCTGCGTCCCGGCTTGGCGTTTGCCTTTAGCGGAGGGCCTTGCTGAAGCGTTCCTTCTCCTCTGCGGTGTAAAGCTCCGTCCAGGGATGCTCCTCGCCGTTCAGGTCGAAGGTCAGTCCGTAGATGTAAAGGATGCGCTCCTGATCGTCGAAGCGGTGCGGGTCCGTCTTCACCCCTGCCGGGTGGAATCCCCACTCGGTGTAAAGCTGGTGCAGGGCCTCTTTGTATTCGGTTCCTGCGTTGGTGCGGATCGTCAGGATCGTGCCGTAGGTCCAGTTGTTTTTCTTCAGGCTGTTCTTGATGTAGGTGTATTCGCTTCTCTCTGCTCTCTTCATTTTCGTATCCTCCGTTTTGTGTTTTTCCTTTCGGTAGTGTATTAATCACTCTACGGGCCGGATATAGCAAGTTATATCTGATCATAATGTGCACAAAGAATCGGAGGTACTTTTGGTGCACATATACGACCAACAGAGCCTTCCGGCTCCGTGGTGCGGCTGGGGCTTCCAGCGGGTTTTAGCTCAGGGAAAAGCGGATGCCCATCACCTCGTAGGGCTCTTCGTCGCCCCAGCGGGTCTCCTGCCGGGTGATGGTGCAAAGGCCTTGCATCGTGCAGCCTGCTGCGGCAAACTGGTGGAGGTTCTCCATCACTGCCGTGCTCTGGTTGGTGTAAACAAAGGTCTCGATTCCGGCCTTGCGTAGGGTCTCGATGAAGTCCGTGACCTCCTTCTCCCAAAGGAAGTCGTCCATCTCGACCTCGTCCTCTTTGCGGGAAAGGCTCTGTGCCCAAGCGCGGTAGGCCTTGCTGACCCCGGACTCGAAGGGGAACTTGGCGGCTGCGTCTTCCGCGTACCAGGCCTTGAGCTCCTCGCTGTCCCAGCCGTAGGTGTCGATGATCGGCTGCTTGCGGGCCTGCCGCTCGGCTCTGGCGGCCTCGCGTTCATCATGGTTTTGTACCTCCGTATGTGTGATTTCCTTTCGGTAGTGTATTAATCACTCTACGGGCCGGATATAGCAAGTTAATTCGGATCATATTCTGCACAAAGATCAGCGGCGTGGGTTGTGTACATTATGCCTCGCCGGTCATGATGAAATGCACGTATTCCTTCCGGTGTTCCTCCAGGTACAGGACCAGTTCGTAAAAGTCCCGCTCGTAGGCAAGGCGCTGGACCACCGGCAGGTCAAACATGTTCGTGAGGCCGGTGTCCCGGATCGCAAGGATCTGCTCTTTTACCTTCTCATCCATCAGTCGATCCTCCTGCAGTCGTCTTCACCGTAGGCGACCCCGAGGCCGCAGCCATTGTCCCAGTCCACGTGGATCGTGCCGATCGCATCGACCCCGATGACGGTTCCGAGGGTCCCGATGGGCGGTGCCTGCACATCGTCCATCCGGATAAGCTCCACCCGGCAGCCTACCGGGAAATCCTCCCGGAGGCGCTCGATGATTTCAGGTCTTGGTGTCCTCATGCCGTTTCCACCTCCTCTTCGGCTTCTGCGGCCTTGGCGGCCTTCAGGGCCTCGCGCTTCTCAGCCTGGCGGGCTTTCCACTTGGCTTCCTCGGCAGGCGTGCGGAAGGCGCAGTGGCCGGTGAGGTTGGCCATCAGGATCTTGCGGGCCTCTTTGAATTCCGCTCCGTTCATCCCGAGGCGGGTGAGCCAGATCCGGAGTGCGTATTTCTCGTTCTCCTCGTTCACCGCCTTGGCCTGAATGCGCTTCTGCTCCAGGGCCTGCTTGTTCATCATCCCGCAAAGGATCGTGAAGGTCTTAAGCCTTGCGGCATCCTCGGTCTCCGGCAGGGAGGAGAAGGTGATCTTCTCCGGTGTGAAGGTCAGCCCGTCGATGGCCTTGCCGTGCTCGGCTTCAAAATCCCCGATAGCCTGCAGGAGGCTTTCGGTTGTGCGGGTGATGGCGTCGTCCTTCAGGGCTTCGATCAGCTCTTCGTCTACCCGGAAGCCGGTGCCGAGCGCCTTGTTGAGGAGCCCTGCTCTGGTGTAAATGAGGTTGATCAGGTTCCGGAGCGTCGCGCCGGTGTGGTGCGTCATGGGAACCTCGACCGTCAGGCTGATGGGCTCCGCTTCTG